>NZ_JBEZKA010000004.1:0-430528 GCF_040651435.1 Streptomyces sp. NPDC048479 | reverse complement strand
CCCCGCGCATGCTCTTCCTGCTGGTCGGGACGCTCGTCCCCGGTATAGCTGACCCCGCTATCCCCCCCCCCCCCCCCGCCCCCCCCCCCCCCCCCCCCCCACGCCCCCGGCGGCAGGCGGCAGCTTCGCGCCGCGGTCTGCCTGTGGGTGACGGCGACCAGGGGGCCTGGTCGCCGTCACCCCATCGACGGAAGGCGACAACTCCGTGCCGCGGCACACCCGCGAGTGACGGCGACGCCGGCTCTGGCGCCCACCGGCCCGGTCCCGCCGCGGCCTGCCTGCGCCGGAAGAGACCAGCCCTGCGCGGGACCCGACGCACACGGCGGTGTGCAGCAGGCTGGTGAGCGTCGGCGGCGACGAGCCCCGGAGGACAACACCACACCCCAGCGCACTACGGCCGCTCCGCGCGGCGGCACACCAGCGGGTGACTGAGACGAGCAAGCCTGACGACCCCACGCTCCCGCTGCACGCGGCCCATTCCCGCCGCGGCCCGCCTGCGGCGGAAAAGACCAACCCCGCGCGGGACTCGGACGCGCGTGCAGCGGCGACGGGGCCCGGCGGCACCGCACCGTCGAGGGCTCTGCACGCGGCCGCTCGTGCCGCCGACTGCCGGGTCACCGCAAACAGAGAAAAGCGGGGCCGGACAAGACCCCCCGGCCTGTCCGGTCCCGCTCTGTTTCCCCCGTTGACCCAGGTCGGTCCCCCGTGACCCCCGTGGATCCCCCGATCCCGCCGTCTCCCCCGAAACGGCGGCCCCGTTCCCCCCGTTACCCTCAGGCCACCAGCTCGCCGAAGGACTCTTCCTCGTCACGGCCGAAGCTGAGGACCTCGTCCTCACGCAGCCGGCGGAGCGACCGCCAGATGCTCGACTTCACCGTGCCGACACTTATGTCCAGGATCTCCGCGATCTCCGGGTCCGTGCGGCCCTCGTAGTAACGGAGGACCAGCATCGTCCGCTGGAGCTCGGGAAGCCTGGCCAGCGCCTGCCAGAGCACCGCGCGCAGTTCCGTGCCCCGCATCGCGTCGGTGTCGCTCGCCGTCTCCGGCAGCTCCTCCGTCGGGTACTCGTTGAGCTTGCGCCGGCGCCAGGCGCTGATGTGCAGGTTGGTCATGGTGCGGCGCAAATAGCCCCCGACCGCCGCCTTGTCGCTGATCCTGTCCCAGGCCCGGTATGTCGAGAAGAGGGCGCTCTGCAGCAGATCCTCCGCCTCGAACCGGTCACCGGTCAGGTGGTACGCGGTCGCGTACAGGGAGGCGCGGCGTTCCTGTACGTAGGCGGTGAACTCCGCCTCCGACAGGTTCGTCCGCTCCCCCGCCTCCCGGTACGCCTCCCCGCCACCCCCCACAGGTGCGTCAACCACCGTCATGTACGACGGCTTGTGCTGACGCCCGACGCTGCGAACGCACCCCCGCCCGTTCACCGCGCCGGACTTCTCCGTGCTCCGCACGACGTCGTGGAGACGCGTGACAACTGCGCTTGAGGTGGTGCTGTGCAGTGCGTTCATCTCGCGCCCCCCGTCGAGTGGAGTTTGTTTCCGTCCGTGTGCCAAGAAGCTTGCCCAGGCAGTTTCATGGCGGTGTCCGCCGACTGTCACAGGCGCGTCACAAGCCCCGCCGGGGCGGTCCCGGAGGCAGTCGGAAGGCGGTCGGAAATCGTTTGCGAAAGGGCTTGCACGGCCTGCCACAAGGGGAGGAGTCGTGTGAGAGCTCACCAACTGTCGAACTCCGGCTCCCCCATGGGTCAGAATGACCTCCGTGCCCTTCCTGTTGCTGATCGAGGACGACGACGCCATCCGCACGGCCCTCGAACTTTCCCTGTCACGCCAGGGCCACCGAGTGGCCACCGCGGCGACGGGAGAGGACGGCCTGAAGCTGCTCCGCGAGCAGCGGCCGGACCTGATCGTGCTGGATGTGATGCTGCCCGGGATCGACGGTTTCGAGGTGTGCCGGCGGATCAGGCGCACCGACCAGCTGCCGATCATCCTGCTGACCGCACGCAGCGACGACATCGATGTGGTCGTGGGTCTTGAGTCGGGCGCGGACGACTATGTCGTGAAGCCCGTCCAGGGCCGTGTGCTGGACGCCCGTATCCGCGCGGTGCTGCGGCGCGGTGAGCGCGAGTCCACCGACTCGGCGACCTTCGGCTCGCTGGTGATCGACCGCTCCGCGATGACGGTCACCAAGAACGGCGAGGATCTTCAGCTCACGCCGACCGAGCTGCGGCTGCTGCTCGAGCTCAGCCGACGGCCCGGACAGGCCCTGTCGCGGCAGCAGCTGCTGCGGCTGGTCTGGGAGCACGACTACCTCGGTGACTCACGGCTGGTGGACGCGTGTGTGCAGCGGCTGCGGGCGAAGGTCGAGGACGTGCCGTCCTCGCCGACCCTGATCCGTACGGTGCGTGGCGTGGGCTACCGGCTGGACGTCCCGCAGTGAGCTGTGCGCGCGCCGCGACCCCCACGAACGGAACACCTAGGTGACCAGTGCCGCCAAGCGCGCGATGCTCGCCGGACTCCGCTGGACGAGCCTGAGGCTCCGCCTTGTCGTCGTCTTCGCGCTGGTCGCGCTGACCGCCGCCGTGTCCGCCTCGGGCATCGCGTACTGGCTCAACCGCGAAGCCGTGCTGACCCGTACGCAGGACGCGGCGCTCGGCGACTTCCGGCAGGATATGCAGAACCGGGCGGCGGCGCTGCCGCTGCGTCCGACGCAGAACGAACTGCAGAAGACAGCCGAGCAGATGGCGGGCGGCGCTGACGGCTACAGCGTGCTGCTCATCGGCGAGCGCGCCAAGGGCAAGCCGATCGTCGGTACGTCCGACCCGGACACCTTCACGCTCGACGACGTACCGGCGAGGCTGCAGGAAGCGGTGGCCCAGCGGCAGGATGTCGGGGCCGGCAACTCCGTTCCGTACCACCTGTACTGGCAGCGCACCGAGCGCCGCGGCATGCCGTATCTCGTCGGCGGCACCAGGATCATCGGCGGCGGGCCGACCGGCTATGTCTTCAAGTCGCTGGACCAGGAACGTCAGGACCTCAACTCGCTCGCCTGGTCGCTGGCGATCGCCACCGGGCTCGCCCTCGTCGGCTCGGCGCTGCTCGCGCAGGCCGCCGCCACGACCGTGCTCAAGCCCGTGCACCGGCTGGGTGAGGCCGCGCGGCGGCTCGGCGAGGGCAAGCTCGACACCCGGCTGCGGGTCTCGGGCACGGACGAACTGGCCGAGCTGGCAAGGACGTTCAACAAGACCGCGGAGTCGCTGGAGAAGAAGGTCGCGGACATGAGCGCACGGGAGGAGTCCAGCCGTCGCTTCGTCGCCGACATGTCGCACGAGCTGCGCACCCCGCTGACCGCGCTGACCGCCGTCACCGAGGTGCTCGAGGACGAGGCCGACAGCCTCGACCCGATGATCGCGCCCGCCGTGAACCTGGTGGTGAGCGAGACCCGGCGGCTGGGCGATCTGGTGGAGAACCTGATGGAGGTGACCCGCTTCGACGCGGGCACGGCCAGGCTCGTACTGGACACGGTGGACGTCGCCGACCAGGTCACCGCGTGCATCGACGCGCGCGCCTGGCTGGACGCGGTGGATCTGGACGCCGAGCGCGGCATCATCGCGCTGCTCGATCCGCGCAGGCTCGATGTGATCCTGGCCAATCTGATCGGCAACGCGCTCAAGCACGGCGGCTCGCCGGTACGGGTGTCGGTGCGGCCGGTCGACCACGAGCTGTTGATCGAGGTACGGGACCACGGCCCCGGTATCCCCGAGGACGTACTGCCGCATGTCTTCGACCGCTTCTACAAGGCGAGCGCCTCGCGGCCGCGCTCCGAGGGCAGCGGGCTGGGGTTGTCGATCGCGATGGAGAACGCCCATATCCATGGCGGCGACATCACCGCGGCCAACTCCGCGGACGGGGACGGTGCGGTGTTCGTACTGCGCCTGCCGCGCGACGTCTCGTCGCTGAGGGACGGCGACGGTCACGGCGGCACCGACCCGGACGCCGTCACGGACCCGGACGCCGTCGAAGACGCGGACCGGGGCCGCACCGACGGCCGCGGAGAGGAAGGCACGCAGTGACGCCCATGAGGTGCACCAGGCGGGCGGCAGCCTCACTCGCCGTACTCGCGGGCGTCGTCGTGCTCGGCGGCTGCGGGATCAGGACCACCCAGGTACCGGTCGATGCGGGGCCCGCGCCCTCGCGGGTGCCCTGCGAGGTGAGCGGGGAGAACATCACCCCCCAGGCGCAGCAGCAGGGCATCCCGGTCCGCGTCTACCTGGTCTGCGCCTCGCAGCTGGAGTCCGTGGACCGTACGGCGCAGGTCCCCGAGAAGAAGGCCGTCGACAGCCGCGTACAGGTCGCGCAGGCGCTCCTCGACGAACTCGAGAAGGAGCCCTCGTCCCCGGAGCACGAGGCCGGCTTCGCCACGTACGTACGCGGGCCGCTGGCCCTGACAGGTGCGCGCGAGGGCGATCCCGCGGGCACCCTGCGCCTGAGCCGCCAGCCGGAGGATCTGCCGATGCCGGCGCTGGCCCAGATCGTCTGCACCTTCGCGGAGAGCAGGGCCGCCGCCACGGGCGGTTCGGTGCTGCTGGGCGGGCCCGGGGAGTACGCGCCCCGGGCGTACCAGTGCTCCGCCGGGATCAAGGAGCGGCCGGACGAGGCCGTACCGACGCTCAGCGCGCTCCCGTCGTCACCCGCCGCTCCCTGAGCCTCGATCCGATCCGGTTCCGGAGCGGGTTCCGGATCGGGGTCCGGATCGGGGTCCGGAGCCATTCCCGCTTCCTCTTTGGAAGCTCGCGGAACCGATCCCGGGGAAGCGTGCGTCTTGGGGGGCGTGCAGCGTCAAGGTCCGGTCGGCAGTGCCGCCATCCGCTTCCGCGCGGCGGGGGTCATCCTCCTCCTCGCGCATCTGCTGCTCGTTTCCTGGCTGACGCTGCGCCCGCTGGATGTGGTGTGGGTGACGGCCGCGAATCTCGAGCCGCTCGCCGGGATCAAGGCGGATCTGGCGATGGGCGCTGTGGAAGCCGCGCGCCGGATCGGCGAAGGCCTTCTGCTGCTGGCCCCGCTCGGCATATTGCTGCCGATGGCGGGCGGCCGGCTCACCGTCTCTCCGCTGGCGTCGCTGGCCCGTACGGTCGCGGCGGGCGCGCTGCTGTCGCTCGGCATCGAACTGCTCCAGACCGGGGTGCCCGGACAGGTCGTCGATGTGGACTCCCTGCTGCTGAACACGGCCGGGGTCGCGCTGGCCCACCTGGTCTTCGTGCCCGCGGGCCGCGCCCGGCTCCGCCGCAGGCAGGGGCGGCCGGCCGCCGGCTCCACCCGGCAGCGGCACGGTGCCATGCTGCGGGACGAGGCGTCTCAGGGGCCGACCCCGACGATTCCAAGGGTCGGGATCGCACCGTAGGGCGACGCTTCGACCCCCTTCGCGAAGCCACGATGGATGCATCGGGAGCACAACGGAGATGCTCCCCGAAGGTTCTCGCGAAGGAGCCCACCATGGCCGCACTTGTCCGCCCCCGAGACGGACGCATGATCGGTGGAGTGTGCACGGCGCTGGCACGGCGCTTCGGCACCTCTGCGACCACGATGCGTGTGATCTTCCTGCTCTCATGTCTGCTGCCCGGCCCGCAGTTCCTGCTCTACCTGGCGCTGTGGGTGCTGCTGCCGTCCGAGAAGACCGCCAGCACGGCCTGGTAGTACGGCGGTACCGCCCGGTCGTACGGCGGCACCGCCCGGTCGTACGCAGTCAGCCGGCAAGCACCTGGACGACCTTCGCCAGCTGTTTGTCGGCGACCTCCTGAGGGACGCGCGGCGGTGTGCGCCGCGCGAGGTCCAGCGCCATGAAACGCGCCACGGTCGCTCCCTTGCGGACCACGACCAGATGGATCGGGGCCACGGCGCCCTCGTTGGTCCCGACGGTGGTCCAGCTGATCGTCTCGTCGGCGCCGCGAGTGGTGAAGGCCGCGGCCTTCACCTCACGGTAGGCGCCGCTGCGGCCCTCGAGGGTCGCGCCGAAGCCCCCGGCGCACGCCGCCACCGCCGACTTGAGTCCGGCCATCAGCTTTCCGGCGTCGGACTCGCTGTACGAACTGAGCGAGGCGGACACCGCGAGCCCGAGATTCTTGAGGGAGCCAAGGCCGCGGTTGACGGTGCGGGTGGCCCGTGGGCTCGGTCTGTCGCCCATGGCGTCGGCGAGCGGCTGGCACTGCGGCTTGTCGGCGGCGGGCTGGCCGGAGGGCGCGAGCGCACTCTTTCCGGAGGACACCTGGAACCCGTCCAGATCGCCGGTGGCCAGTACGGCCCGCTCCAACTGCTGCCGGTTGAGCGGCGCGGACGCATCGCTGCCGCCGCCTCCACCACCGCCTTTGCCCGTATCGGCACCCGTGGACGCAGGCGTGTCCCTGTCCTTGGCGGGGCCCCCGTCGTCGCCACTCGTACAGGCCGTGGCCAGCAGGAGCACGGGGACGGTGACAAGGGCGGTCAGTCCTGCGTTCTTCACGCGCATGGCCGCGATCCTGGCACAGGCGAAGTGGGCGTACACCCGATTCGGGTGTACGCCCACTCTTGTGTACGGAGCCGGTGTACGTCAGCCGATGCCGGGCAGACCGCCACCGGTCGGCAGACCGCCACCGGTCGGCAGACCGCCACCGGTCGGCAGACCGCCACCGGTCGGCAGACCGCCACCGGTCGGCAGACCTCCGCCGGTGGGCAGACCTCCGACGAGCGGGAGGCCGCCCAGCAGCTTGGCGACCGGGTCGTCGGCCTTGTCTGTGGTCAGCAGCTTCTTCGCTGACTTCGCGGACTTCTGGGCGGTGGTGGGCAGCGTGGTCGCGCCGTTCGCGAGCGCGGTCCGACTGGCGGCCAGCGACTCGGGGGCGCCCGTCGGAAGCTTGGTGAGCGCGTCCTGGACCGGCAGGACGCCGGTGACGGAGTCGGGGACGGAAGCGGGGGCGGCGACGGCCGTGCCGGCGGCGGCAGCGGCGAAGGCAGCGCCGACGACGGCGACACCAAGAGTCTTGGCAGCAGACTGCTTCATCAGGGATGAGTCCTTGGGACGGGGATTCTGAGCGACTCTGCAAGCTAGCCACGCTCACCCAAGGGCGCAAATGCCATGAAGCGGCCGGAAATTGACATTCCCGGCCGCTTCGACATAGGTGTCGCGATCAGCTCTCACCGACGGAGGAATGGCTGGTCGTCGCGGTCTGCCGGAACAGCCATTCGGATTTCAACTCGGCATATCCAGGCTTGATCACATCGCTGATCATCGCCAGTCGTTCATCGAAAGGAATGAACGCCGACTTCATCGCATTGACGGTGAACCACTGCATGTCGTCGAGGGTGTATCCGAAGGTCTCGGTCAGCAGCTCGAATTCCCGGCTCATGCTCGTACCGCTCATCAGGCGGTTGTCGGTGTTGACCGTGGCCCTGAAGTGCAGCCTGCGCAGCAGGCCGATGGGGTGTTCGGCGTACGAAGCGGCCGCGCCGGTCTGCAGGTTGGACGTCGGGCACAGCTCCAGCGGGATGCGCTTGTCCCGTACGTACGCGGCGAGCCGCCCGAGCTTCACACTGCCGTCATCCGCGACCGTGATGTCGTCGATGATCCGCACACCGTGCCCGAGCCGGTCGGCGCCGCACCACTGGAGCGCCTGCCAGATCGACGGCAGCCCGAAGGCTTCGCCCGCGTGAATCGTGAAGTGGTTGTTCTCCCTCTTCAGATACTCGAAGGCGTCGAGGTGGCGGGTGGGCGGGAAGCCCGCCTCGGCGCCGGCGATGTCGAAGCCGACGACGCCCATATCGCGGTAGCGATTGGCCAGTTCGGCGATCTCCAGGGCGCGGGCGGCGTGCCGCATCGCGGTGAGCATGGCGCCGACACGGATACGGTGGCCGCTCTCGCGGGCCAGCCGTTCCCCCTCCCGGAAGCCCGCGTTGACCGCCTCGACGACTTCTTCGAGGCTCAGGCCGGCTTCGAGGTGCTGCTCGGGGGCATACCTGACCTCGGCGTAGACGACTCCGTCCTCGGCGAGGTCCTCGGCGCACTCGGCGGCGACGCGGAAGAGCGCCTCGCGGGTCTGCATGACGGCGCAGGTGTGCGCGAAGGTCTCCAGATAGCGCTCCAGCGAGCCGGAGTCGGCCGCCTCGTGGAACCAGATGCCGAGCTTGTCGGGCTCGGTCTCGGGGAGCGCGTCATAGCCCGTCTCGCGGGCGAGTTCGATGATCGTGCCCGGTCGCAGCCCGCCGTCGAGGTGGTCGTGGAGGAGCACCTTCGGAGCGCGGCGGATCTGGTCCGCGGAGGGCGTATTGAGGGTCTGGCTCGTCATCTGCGCACTCTACGCCCTACGCGCGTAGAGAGCGCCCCTCGACTTCGCCCGTCGATACACAACGGTGACCATGCGGACGGGTGGAGTACACCTGCCCTTCTGAGACTGTTCTGCCATGGCACACCACGCACTGCCCCTGTGGTGGGGGCGTCCGGCCGATGAGGCCGGAGGAGCGGACACCCGCCGTGAGGCGACCGTGGCAAGGGCAGCGCGAGGGAGCCGTACCCCCCCGCGCGCCCGCCTCGGCCGCGCGACCGGCGGACGCGTCCTGGGGCAGGACTCCGCGGTCGGCGGCGTGGTGCTGCTGCTGCCGGACGGCGATCCGGAATCGGAACGCAGACCCTCCCGGCTCTCGTACGCAGCGGCCCTTCCGCTGGGCCGCACGCTGGCCCGGGCGGGCCGCGCGGACGGGCTGGTCGTGCACGGGGTCCGCTACCGCTGCCGCGGCTGGAACGGCCCGGACGCGCATCTCGCGGCGGACGCGACATGGGCGGTGGACGAGGTGGTACGCCGCTACGGCGACGTCCCGGTGTGCCTCACCGGCCACGGCATGGGGGGCCGCGCGGCCCTGCACGCGGCGGGCCACCCGGCCGTCAACTCCGTGCTGGCGCTGGCTCCTTGGCTGCCGGAGGACGATGTGGCGGCGGCACCGGAACCGGTGAAGCAGCTGGCGGGCAAGCAGGTGCTGATCGTGCACGGCACGAATGACGCGCGCACGGACCCGGAGCTCTCATACCGCCTTGCCGAGCGCGCGAAGAAGTCCAACCGCGACATCTGCCGCTTCGAGGTCCACTCGGACGGCCACGCGCTGCGCCAGCACTACGAGGAAGTCCGGGCGCTGGCGGCGGACTTCGTACTGGGCGCGCTGTTCACCAGGAGGTACGCCCGCCCGGTGGCGGACGCGCTGGCGGCGCCACCGCCGCTGGGCCTGCGCATGCCACTGGCGGCGGGCTTCGGCCGCGCACTGCGACCGTGAGCCTGGGGTCAGGGGAAGCTGAGCGCCACGATCACCGCGAAGGCTTCCAGCAGGGCCTGCACGGCGAAGGCGGCCGTACGCAGCTCGTGGGCACGTCGCATACGTGCGGGAATGGCCATGGTCACCACACAGGCCAGGACCACGCCGGTCAGCGTCCACGAGAAAGCGCCCGCGGGCCAAGGGGAGCAGCCGTCACCGCCGTAGGTCAGGCACCTCGATCCGCGCTCGGTGGACAGGGCGAGAATTCCGGCCATGAGCACGGCCGGGATCACTCCGGCAGCAAGTGCCCCCGCCTGGACAGCAAGAACTTCTTGAATGCCGCCACCGGCGCCGTGTCCGGGTGGCCGTCCAGCCAGGCGACGCCGATCTCCCGTACCGCACGCGGTGCCGTCACCGTCAGTTCCACGACGCCCGGGCGCGCCACCGCCGGGGGTGGCAGAAGAGCCACGCCCAGGCCCGCCGCGACCAGGCCGCGCAGGGTTTCCGCCTCCTCGCCCTCGAAGGCGACCCGCGGTGTGAAGCCCGCCTCCGCGCACAGGTCGTCCGTGATGCGCCGCAGGCCGTAACCCGGCTCAAGCGTGACGAACGCTTCGTCCGCGGCCTCCGCGAGGCGGATGCGCTTGCGGCCCGCCAGGCGGTGGTCGTCCGGTACGACCAGCCGTAGCCGCTGTTCGTCCAGGCGGCGGGCGACCAAGTCAGGAGCGTCCGGGACCGGCGAGGTCAGGCACAGGTCGAGGGCCCCCGCGCGCAGACCCTCGATCATCGCCTCGCCGTAGTTCTGGACGAGCGTGAAGCGGATACGCGGATGGTCGGCGCGGAAGGCCCTGATCAGCCCCGGCACCGTCTCGGAGCCCATCGTGTGCAGAAAGCCGAACGCGACCCTGCCCCCGCTCGGATCCGCGTCCGCCTGCACCGACTCCGCCGCCCGTTCCACCTCCGCCAGGGCCCGCTCCACGGAGGTGAGGAAGGTACGGCCGGCCGGGGTCAGCGACACCGTACGGCCCTTGCGGGTGAACAAGGCGACCCCCAGGTCCTGTTCAAGACGCACGATCGCCCGCGACAGCGTGGACTGCGGGACACCCATCTCCTGCGCGGCTCGCGTCACATGCTCGTGGCGGGCGGCCCCGGCGAAGTACGCGAGCCGCGGAGCGAGCAGCAGCGCAATGTCTTCTTCGTAACTGCCTGGTGACAGCCGAGGCTGTGAGCTGTGTTGATGCACCATGGGAACGATTATTGCCATTCCATGCATTGGACGCATGAAAAGTGGCGGCCTACTTTTGACGCATGCCTCCTGCCAGTACCAAGGCGCCCACCACCGTGGGCGCCGCCTCGCCGTCCCCCTCGCCCTCCCCCGCGCTCCTCGCCCCCGGCGGTCCCGGCTACCGCCGCATGAGCTTCGCGCTCTTCGCCGCCGGTGTGGCCACCTTCGCCCTCCTCTACTCCACGCAGGCGCTGCTGCCCGCCGTCTCCGCCGGGTTCGGTGTGAGCGCGAGCGCCGCCAGCTGGACGGTCTCCGCCGCGACCGGCGCGCTGGCCCTGTGCGTCCTGCCGATGAGCGCCCTCTCCGAGCGCTACGGACGGCGCACCGTGATGACCGCCTCGCTCGCGGTCGCCGTCGTGGTCGGGCTGCTCGTGCCGTTCGCGCCGAGCCTGGAGTGGCTGGTGGCGCTGCGCGCCGTGCAGGGTGCGGCGCTCGCCGGTCTGCCGGCGTCGGCGATGGCGTATCTCGCCGAGGAGGTACGGCCCAAGGCGCTGGTCGCCGCGATCGGCCTGTTCGTGGCGGGCAACAGCATCGGCGGTATGAGCGGCCGGATCGTCACCGGCTGGGTGGCACAGGTGTGGGGCTGGCGTGCGGCGCTCGCCGCGGTCGGCGTGCTGGCGTTGGTGTGCGCGCTGGTCTTCCGCGCCATGCTCCCCAAGGCCCGTAATTTCACGCCCGGTTCGCTCAACCCGCGCGCCGTGGCGAAGACGGTCCGCGGCCATCTGGCCGACCCGCTGCTGCTGCGGCTGTACGCGATCGGCGCGCTGTTCATGACCGTCTTCGGCGCGGTCTACACGGTGATCGGCTACCGCCTGGTCGAGGCGCCCTTCAATCTCCCCCAGGGCATCATCGGTTCGATCTTCCTGGTCTATCTGGTCGGTACGGTCTCCTCCGCCGCGGCCGGAAAGCTCGTCGCCCGGCTCGGCCGCCGTGGCGCGCTCTACCTGGCGGTCACCACCACCACCGCGGGCCTGCTGCTCTCGCTGGCGGACTCGCTGCCCGCCGTGCTGCTCGGCCTGGTCCTGATCACCGCGGGTTTCTTCGCGGGCCACGCGGTCGCCTCGTCCTCGGTGAGCCGTACGGCGAAGACGGGCCGCGCTCAGGCATCGGCGCTCTACCAGTCCGCGTACTACCTGGGCAGCAGCGCGGGCGGCACGCTCGGCGCGGTCGCCTTCCACTCCGGCGGCTGGGCGGGCACGGTGCTGCTGGGGCTGCTCGCGGTCCTCGGCGTCGTATCGATCACGCTGTACGGGACCCGGGTGGCGCGGGCCGAGCACCGGCTGGTGCTCATTGCGGCCCAGCGCTGAAATAAACACCGAAATCAGCACAACTCCAACTCCCCGGCGTGCGTCCAACGGGCAGGCATATCGCAACTGCGCGGTGCACGGAGGGGAGTTGGTGGCTGTGAGGGGCATGAACGGGAGACGAGCCGGGATCACACTCGGACTGACGGGTCTGGTGGTCCCGCTGACGGTGGCGCTCGGCAGCGCGCCCGCGCAGGCGGCGTCCTGCACGACATCGACGGGGCCGTACCAGAAGCAGGTGGAGAAGTTCCTCGGACGCCCGGTGGACGGGAAGCAGTCGGCGGCCGACTGCAAGGCGATCCGCGCCTTCCAGGGTAACCACGGCATCACCCCCACCATCGGGTACGCGGGGCCTCTGACCTGGCGAACCATGAACACGATGCTCGCGCAGCGGGCGGCCGGAAAGACCCCGGACAAGGCGGGCAAGTGCCCGACCAACAAGGGCCGCATCGCGTGCGTGGACCTCACTCGC
Organism: Streptomyces sp. NPDC048479; assembly: GCF_040651435.1. Taxonomy (NCBI): domain Bacteria; kingdom Bacillati; phylum Actinomycetota; class Actinomycetes; order Kitasatosporales; family Streptomycetaceae; genus Streptomyces; species Streptomyces sp. NPDC048479. Next base: position 418,207 of record NZ_JBEZKA010000004.1, on the reverse strand, counting down.
CAGCTGACCTGGATCCAGGACGGCAAGAAGCTGAAGTACGGCCCGGTGCCGGTGCGCACGGGCAAGAACGGCACCGAGACCCGTACCGGCTCGAAGAAGATCTACCAGCGGAGCATCAACCACTGGTCGACGCTCTACCACGTATGGATGCCGTACTCGCAGTTCTTCGACGGCGGACAGGCCTTCCACTCCACGACGAAGTCGATGTACAACCCGCCCGGCTCCGGGGGCTGCGTCAACATGCGCCCCTCGGATGCGAAGGCATACTGGAATCTTCTGAAGAACGGCGACGACGTGTACGTCTACGGGCGCAAGCCCGGAACCTGACCTCCATTGTCAGTGCCCTCCTGTAGGTTCCGAAGAGCTGGGGCCAATGGGCGACAGGGGTGGACCCGATGAGTGATCTGGCAACGACACAGGACCTGGAATCCAGGCTGGAGCAGCACCGCAGGGAGCTGACCGGCTACTGCTACCGCATGCTGGGCTCCGCTTTCGAGGCCGAGGACGCGGTACAGGACACGATGGTCCGCGCCTGGCGGAGCTTCGAGAAGTTCGAAGGGCGGTCCTCGCTGCGCTCATGGCTCTACCGCATCGCGACGAACGTCTGCCTCGACATGCTGAATGCGGGCAACCGCCGGGCCCGGCCGATGGACCTCACGTCTGCTACGCCCGTGGCCCAGGCGCAGCTCAACGCCCGTCCGGAGATCACCTGGCTGGAGCCGGTGCCGGACGGGCGGGTGCTGCCGTCCGTCGCGGACCCTGCCGAGACCGCGGTGGAGCGGGAGAGCATCCGGCTCGCGTTCGTCGCCGCGCTGCAGCATCTGCCGCCCAAGCAGCGAGCGGTGCTGATCCTGCGCGAGGTGCTGGCGTGGAAGGCGAGCGAGGTGGCCGAGCTGTTGAGTACGACGGTGGCCTCGGTCAACAGCGCGCTGCAGCGGGCGCGGGCGACGCTCGCCGAATCGGAGCCGGCCGCGGCGGACGCGGCAGACCCACTCGACGAAGAGCAGAAGAAGCTCCTCGACCGCTATGTCGCGGCCTTCGAGGGGTACGACATGAAGGCGCTCACGGCGCTGCTCCACGAGGACGCGACCATGTCCATGCCGCCCTACGACCTGTGGCTGCGCGGCCACGACGACATCGTGGGCTGGATGCTCGGCGTCGGCGAGGTCTGCCGGGGCTCGAAGCTGGTCCCGACCGTGGCCAACGGCTCTCCGGCGTTCGCGCACTACCACCCGAGCCAGACGGGCGACGGGTACGAGCCGTGGGCCCTGATCGTCCTGGAGGTCAGGGACGGCATGGTCGCCGGGATGGACTTCTTCCTGGACACCAAGCGCTGGTTTCCGCTCTTCGAGCTGCCGGACCGGCTGGAGGCGTAACCGTCACGGGAGCGCCGGGTCCGAGCGCGAGATCTAGACGACCTCGCCGAGCCCCACCAGATCGAGCAGGGCCCGCAGCTCCGGCCCGGTATCGCGCAGCCGTATCCGACCGCCGAGCCGACGGGCGGTGAGCTGCAGCCGGGCCACAGCATCGACGGCGGCCAGATCGGGATGGGTGAGCCCGCCGACGTCGCAGATCACCTCTGTGACCCCGGCGGCGACGTCGGCACCCCGGAGCCGCGCGCTCAACTCCGCGCACAGGCGCGGCACATCGGCCGGGGACACTCTCCCTGCGATGCGCAGGATGATCGGCTGTGTGGCGTCCACACGGGGGAGACTGCCCCGGCGTCCAGAACTCATCGTGGTACCCGGTCGTCGGCCCATGGCCCATGTCCCCGTCCCGTCGCAGTGGCGGATATGCCCTGCTCTGTGGACCGCTCGGCGGGCCGATTCTCATCGGCCGCCGAGCGAGTGGGGTCAGGCGAGCGAGTGGGGTCAGGCGATGCGGTCGAGCACGATCGGGTTCTGGGTGAACTCCGTGTTCGACGGGGCGATGTCGAACGCGCCCTCCAGGGGCTTCAGGGCGTACTCGAACTTCTCCGGGGTGTCCGTGTGCAGGGTCAGCAGTCGCTGGCCCGCGGTCACCGGCTCGCCGGGCTTGGCGTGGATCTCGATGCCCGCGCCCGCCTGGACCGGGTCCTCCTTGCGGGCCCGGCCCGCGCCGAGGCGCCAGGCGGCGACGCCGACGTCGTACGCGTCGAGGCGGGTGAGGACACCCGACGACGGGGCGGTGATCACATGCTGCTCGCGGGCTACCGGCAGCTCGGCGTCCGGGTCACCGCCCTGCGCGGCGATCATGCGGCGCCAGACGTCCATCGCGGAGCCGTCGGCGAGTGCCTTCGCGGGGTCGGCGTCCTTGATACCGGCAGCGACGAGCATCTCCTGGGCGAGGGCCACGGTGAGGTCGATGACGTCCTGCGGGCCGCCGCCCGCGAGGACCTCGACGGACTCGCGGACCTCGAGGGCATTGCCCGCGGTGAGGCCGAGCGGGGTCGACATGTCGGTGAGGAGCGCAACGGTCCTGACGCCGCTGTCGGAGCCCAGCGCGACCATGGTGGAGGCCAGTTCGCGGGCGTCCTCGATGGTCTTCATAAAGGCGCCGGTGCCCACCTTGACGTCGAGGACCAGCGAGCCGGTGCCCTCGGCGATCTTCTTGGACATGATCGAGGAGGCGATGAGCGGAATGGCCTCGACTGTGCCGGTGACATCCCGCAGGGCGTACAGCTTCTTGTCCGCGGGGGCCAGGCCGTCGCCCGCGGCACAGATCACCGCGCCGGTCGTGTCGAGGACGTGCAGCATCTCCTCGTTGGAGAGCAGCGCCCGCCAGCCGGGGATGGACTCGAGCTTGTCGAGCGTGCCGCCGGTGTGGCCGAGACCGCGGCCGCTCAACTGCGGGACGGCCGCGCCGCACGCGGCGACCAGCGGCGCGAGCGGCAGCGTGATCTTGTCGCCGACGCCGCCCGTCGAGTGCTTGTCGGCGGTCGGCCGGGACAGCGCGTCGAAGTTCATCCGCTCGCCGGACGCGATCATCGCGGCCGTCCAGCGGGTGATCTCCGCGCGGTTCATTCCGTTCAGCAGGATGGCCATCGCCAGCGCCGACATCTGCTCGTCGGCGACCTCACCGCGCGTGTAGGCGTCGATGACCCAGTCGATCTGCTCGGGGCTCAGCTCGCCTCGGTCCCGCTTGGTGCGGATGACGGAGATGGCGTCCATGGGATTCCTTCCGGCAAATGAAGTGCGTACGCGCGACTCTACGCGCATAGAGGGGTGGAGAGAGGGTTGCGAAAGAGGAGCGGCCCTCCCGGCGGGCGGGAGGGCCGCGGTGTCAGCGCAGATGCCCCGGCCCGAAGGCCTGCGGCAGCATCTCGGACAGCGGGAGAACCCCTTCCGGGGTCTCCAGAAGCAGCTCGGGGCCGCCGAATTCGTACAGCAGCTGACGGCACCGGCCGCACGGCACCAGGCTCTCGCCCCGGCCGTCCACGCAGGTGAAGTGGGTCAGCCGGCCGCCGCCCGTCGCCTGGAGCTGGGAGACCAGACCGCACTCGGCGCACAGGCTGAGCCCGTACGAGGCGTTCTCGACGTTGCAGCCGACGACCGTGCGGCCGTCGTCGACGAGCGCAGCCACGCCGACCGGGAAGCCCGAGTAGGGGGCGTACGCGTGCGACATGGCCTCACGCGCCCGCTCGCGCAGAGCGTCCCAGTCGACGGCCGCCGTCACGTGCCTTCGCCCTTCCGGTACGGCATGCCATCAGCCTTGGGCATTCGGAGCCGCTGCGCGGACAGCGCCAGGACCAGCAGCGTGGTGATGTACGGAGCGGCGTCCACGAACTGGCTCGGCACCTCGTTGGTCAGCAGGTACCAGGCGAACAGCAGGGCCGAGGCGGCCGCCGAGATCACCGCGGGCACGTACTTCTTCTTGTACAGCTGCCAGATGACGACCAGCACCAGCAGGATCGCCAGCAGCAGCAGCATCGCGTGGACGTTCTCGGCGCCGCCGCGCAGCTTGAGGCTGTCGGTGAAGCCGAAGAGACCGGCACCCAGCGCCATGCCGCCCGGCATCCAGTTACCGAAGATCATCGCGGCGAGACCGATATAGCCGCGGCCGCCGGTCTGGCCCTCCTGGTAGATGCCGGTGGACACGATCGCCAGGAAGGCGCCCGCGAGGCCCGCCAGACCGCCGGAGACGGCGACGGCGACGTACTTGTACTTGTAGACGTTGACGCCGAGCGACTCGGCGGCGACCGGGTTCTCACCGCAGGAGCGCAGCCGCAGACCGAAGGCGGTGTGCCACAGGATCCAGGTGGTGGCCGGGATCAGCAGCAGCGCGACGACGGTCAGCAGCGACAGGTTGGTCACCAGGCCGCCGATGACACCGGCGAGGTCCGAGATGAAGAACCAGTGTTTGCCCTGCAGATCCTTCATCCAGTCCGACAGCCCTGGAATCGTGATCGAGGTGATCGGATCGATCCGCGGGGACTGCTTGGAGGAGCCGCCCGGGGCCTCGGCGAAGGTGAAGTTGGACAGATAGCGGGTGACGCCGACGGCCAGGATGTTGATGGCCACACCGGAGACGATGTGGTTCACACCGAAGGTGACGGTGATGATCGCGTGCAGCAGACCGCCGAGCGCACCGCCGAGGATGCCGACCGCGACACCCGTCCACGGACCCCATTGGTAGCCGGCCCAGGCGCCGAACCAGGTGCCGAGGATCATCATGCCTTCGAGACCGATGTTGACCACGCCCGAACGCTCCGCCCACAGGCCGCCGAGGCCGGCGAGACCGATCGGGATGGCGAGCTGAAGCGCGCCGGAGACCTGGCCGACGGAGGTGAGGTCCTCGGCACCGCTGAGGATGCGTACCAGCGAGACCAGGGCGAGCGCACCCGCGATGATCAGCAGGACGACCGGGGTGGACAGTTTGCGGCGGGCGCTCTTCTTGGGTGCCGCGCTCACTGCGGAGACCGTGCTGGTGCTCATTACGCCGCCACCTCCTCACGGTTCTTGCGGGCTGCCGCGGCGAGCTCGTCGCCCACCTTCTGCTGCTGGCGGCGGATCCCGTAGCGGCGGACGAGTTCGTAGCTGACGACGACCGCGATCACGATCAGGCCCTGCATGATCGTGGCGATCTCGCTCTCATAGCCGTGCTGGTCGAGCGTCGCGGACGCCTTGTCCAGGAAGGCGATGAGCAGCGCGCTGAAGAAGATGCCGATCGGGTTGTTGCGGCCGAGCAGGGCGATGGTGATGCCCGTGAAGCCGATTCCGGTCGGGAAGCTGAGGCTGTACGTGTGGGTGTCGCCCAGCAGCGTCGACATACCGGCCAGACCCGCGACGGCACCCGAGATCAGCATCGCGGTCAGGATCATCTTCTTGGCGTCGACACCGGAGGCCGCGGCGGCGCTCTCACTGGCGCCGGTGGCACGCAGATCGAAGCCGAAGCGGGTGCGGTTGAGGACGAACCAGTAGACGATGCCGAGCGCGAAGGCGACGAACGTGAAGCCGTAGATCTCTCCGCCGTCACCCATGGTCAGGCCCGGGAACCAGCCGGACTCCGGGATGTCGCCGGTCGTCAGGTCGTTGGAGCCTTCCGGCTGGACACCGAGGTTGTCCGGCAGGATCAGCCAGGCGATCAGGCTGGTGGCAATGGCGTTGAGCATGATCGTGGAGACGACCTCGCTCACTCCGCGGGTGGTCTTGAGGATGCCTGCGATACCGGCCCAGAAGGCGCCGGTCAGCATCGCGACGAGCAGGATCAGCGCGATCTGCAGCGGGCCCGCCAGGTCGACGCGCGCGCCGACCAGCGCGGCCACCATCGCGGCGAGCCGGTACTGGCCGTCGACACCGATGTTGAAGAGGTTCATCCGGAAGCCGACGGCAACGGCGAGGGCCGCCAGGTAGTACGTACCGGCCTGGTTGATGATCAGGACCTGTACGTCGACGTACCCGGCGTTCTCGATCATCAGGCTGTACGGCTCGAACGGGTTGCGGCCCGAGGCAAGCAGCACCACGGAGGTGAGTGCGACGGCGACGGCCAGCGCGAGCACCGGGCCGGCGAGGGCCAGGATCACCCGGTCCTTGTCGAATTTCTTCATCGGGCCTCGTCCTCTTCGCCCGCGGCGGAGCCGCTGTCAGTTGCTTCGAGATGGCCGGTGGCCGCGCCGGTCATGGCGGAACCCAGCTCCTCCGGAGTGATGGTGGCAGGGTCGGCGTCCGCGACCAGCCGGCCGCGGTACATGACCCGCAGGGTGTCGGAGAGCCCGATCAGCTCATCCAGGTCCGCGGAGATCAGCAGCACCGCCAGGCCCTCATGACGGGCCTCCCGGATCTGGTCCCAGATCTGCGCCTGCGCGCCGACGTCCACACCGCGGGTGGGGTGGGCGGCGATCAGCAGCTTGGGCTTGTGGCTCATCTCGCGGCCGACGATCAGCTTCTGCTGGTTGCCGCCGGAGAGCGAGGCCGCGGTGACCTCGATGCCGGGGGTGCGGACGTCGTACTCGCGCACGATCCGCTCGGTGTCGCGGCGGGCTGCCTTGATGTCGAGGAGGCCCTTCCTGCTGTTGGGCCTCTCGGTGACATGGCCGAGGATGCGGTTCTCCCAGAGGGACGACTCCAGCAGCAGGGCGTGGCGGTGCCGGTCCTCGGGGATGTAGCCGATGCCGTCCTCGCGGCGCTTGCGCGTCGGGGCGTGCGAGATGTCCTCGGCGTCGAGCGTGATCACGCCGCCGTCGGGGTCGCGCATACCGATGAGCGCCTCGATGAGCTCGGTCTGGCCGTTGCCCTCGACACCGGCGATGCCCAGGACCTCACCCTTGTGAATGGTGAGGTTGATGCCGGCGAGGACCTCGCGGACGACGCCGTCGGGGTCGGTAGCGGTCAGCTGCAGGTCCGAGACCTGGAGCATGGGCACATCGGTGACCGTCGACTCACGGGTCTCGGGCGAGGGCAGTTCGCTGCCGACCATCAGCTCGGCGAGCTGCTTGGTGGTGGTGTTCGCCGGGTCGGCCGTGCCCACGGTCGTACCGCGGCGGATGACGGTGATGTCGTCGGCGACCGACAGCACCTCGCCCAGCTTGTGCGAGATGAAGATGACGGTCAGGCCCTCGGCCTTGAGCTCGCGCAGGTTGTCGAAGAGCGCGTCGACCTCCTGAGGGACGAGCACGGCGGTCGGCTCGTCGAGGATCAGGATGCGGGCGCCGCGGTAGAGGACCTTGAGGATCTCCACACGCTGGCGGTCGGCGACACCGAGGGTCTCGACCAGGGCGTCGGGGCGCACGTTCAGCCCGTACGCGTCCGAGATCTCCCGGATCTTGTTACGGGCCTTGTTGCCGATGCCGTACAGATTCTCGCCGCCGAGAACGACGTTCTCCAGGACGGTGAAGTTGTCGGCGAGCATGAAGTGCTGGTGCACCATGCCGATGCCGCGGGCGATGGCGTCGGCCGGGGTGCTGAAGCTGACCTGGTCGCCGTCGATGGTGATGGTGCCCTCGTCCGGCTTCTGCATGCCGTAGAGGATCTTCATCAAGGTCGACTTACCGGCACCGTTCTCGCCGACGAGGGCATGCACGGTGCCCTTGCGGATGGTGATGTCGATGTCGTGGTTGGCGACGACGCCGGGAAAGCGCTTGGTGATGCCGTGCAGTTCTACGGCGGCGGGCGGGCTTGACGCGTTGATGACGCACTCTCCTTGGCGGAAAGGAGCGGGAAGCAGAAGGGCAGGAGCAGGAGGCAGGGCGGGGGCGAAGCTATCGCGCCAGTGAGGCGTCTACGCGCGTAGCGCTGCCAAATCGTAAAAGATGTGGTGCGAAATACGGCCCGAGGGCCAGGAAAGGCGGCAGCGCCTGCCTTCCCGGGCCCCCGGGACTCACGTCGTGGCCAGTGGCCTTACGGCGTGGTCTTGACCGTGATCGTGCCGTCGGTGATGCCCTTCTTCGCCTTCTCCACAGCGGCGGTGAGGTCCGTCATCTTCTTGTACTCGGGGTTGGAGTCGGCCAGGCCGACACCGTCCTTGTCGAGACCGTAACGGACCTCGCCGGACTGCGGCTTGCCGTCCTTCACGGACTTGATCAGGTTGAAGACCGCGTCAGAGACGTCCTTGGTCACCGAGGTGAGGATCTTCGCCTTGTACTTGGCCAGACCGGCCTGGTTGTACTGGTCCGAGTCCACGCCGATGGCCCACTTGCCGGCCGTGGCGGCAGCCTCGATCGAGCCGGAGCCCGCGAGACCCGCGGCGTGGTAGATCACGTCGGCGCCCTTGTCGAGCTGGCCCTGGGCAGCGGCCTTGCCGAGGTCGGGCTTGGAGAAGCCGTCGAAGTTCGGCGGCTGCGTCAGGTACTGCTTGAGCACCGTGACCTTGGGGTTGGTGTCCTTGACGCCCTGGGCGAAGCCCGCCTCGAACTTCTTGATCAGCGGAACCTCGACGCCACCGATGAAGCCGACCTTGTTGGTCTTGGTGGCCTTGGCGGCGGCGACGCCGGCGAGGTACGAGCCCTGCTCCTCGTTGAAGACCATGTTGGCGATGTTCTTACCGGTGACCGAGGTGTCATCGATGATGCCGAAGGTGGTCTTCGGGAACTTCGGCGCGACCTTCTTGATGGCCGGGGCGTAGGAGAAGCCGACACCGATGACCGGGTTGTTGCCGGCGCGGGCGAGCTCGGTGAGCCGCTGAACCTTGTCGGCGTCCGACTCACCCTCGGTGGGCTCGTCCTCGCTGCCCTTGACCTTGAGTTCCTTCTCCGCCTTCGCCAGACCGGCGTAGGCGGCGTCATTGAAGGACTGGTCGCCGCGACCACCGATGTCGTACGCGATGGCGGCGCTGTCCTTGGCGGAACCGGCGTCCGAAGACGTCTTTCCGCCACACGCGGTGGCGGTGAGTGCGAGAGCCGCGGACGCAATGCCCACGGTGGCGATTCTGGTGATCCGGCGCAAGAGGAGGGTCCCTTCAAGACTGACCGAGAGCGCCTCTTCCGGCGCTGGTTTTGCGGCGATCGTAACGCGCGTAGATGTCAGTTAAAGACCTGTTCATCAGTCGTTATCGGATCGTCGCGAACAAGCCACGAGCCACGCGCGCCGCAGCGACCGACATTTCAACGTACACCCATGTCGGTGCGTCGCCCGGCCCCAATACAGGGCCGGGCGATGTCTCCTCAGGTGCGCTGCCCGTCCAGCAACGCGGCCGCTGTGAACAGCTCCACGCCGACCGCGATCGCGCGCTCGTCGGCGTCGAAGTCGCCGCGGTGCAGATCACGCCGGGCGGTGTCACCGGGCGTCCGGACGCCGAGCCGCGCCATCGCGCCCGGAACGTGCTCCAGGTACCAGGAGAAGTCCTCGCCGCCCAGACTCTGTTCGGTGTCCTCTACGGCGTACGGTCCCCGGCGTGCGATCTGCGCGTCGCGCAGCAGCTCGGTCACGTCCGGGTCGTTGACCACCGGCGGGACTCCGCGAATGTAGTTGATCTGCGACTTGGCCCGGTGCAGCGTCGCGATCTCGTCGATAGCGGCATGCACCAGATCGGGGGCGGCGCGCCAGCCGGGCAGATCCAGGCAGCGCACGGTGCCGGACAGTTCGGCGTGCTGCGGGATGACGTTGCAGGCGTGACCGGCCTCGATGCGGCCCCAGGTGACGGCGAGCCCGGAGCGGGCGTCGACCCGGCGGGCGAGCAGGGCCGGAACCTCGGCGGCGACCTTCGCGACGGCGGTGACCAGGTCAGTGGTCAGATGCGGGCGGGCGGTGTGGCCGCCGGGGCCGTCGAGGGTGATCTCGAGCCGGTCGCAGGCGGAGGTGATGGGGCCCGGCCGCAGCCCGATGACTCCGGCGTCGACCTTGGGGTCGCAGTGCACCGCGATGATCTTGCCGACGCCGTCCAGTACGCCGGACTCGATGGCGTCGGACGCACCACCGGGCAGCACCTCCTCGGCGGGCTGGAAGATCAGCCGGACCGGCTGCGGAAGCAGCCCCTGCCGGTCGAGCTCGGAGAGGACGAGCCCTGCGCCCAGGACGGTGGTGGTGTGCACATCGTGCCCGCAGGCGTGCGCCCGGTCCGGAACGGTGGAGCGGTAGGGCACGCCGGTCTTGGTGTCCGGGATGGGCAGCGCGTCGATGTCGGCGCGGATCGCGAACAAGGGACGTACGCCGTCCCAGGAGCCGATGTCACAGATGAGCCCGGTACCGGTGGCGAGCACCCGGGGCTCGAGGCCGGCCTGCTCGAGGCGCGCCTTGAGCACGGCGGTGGTACGGAACTCCTGGTTGCCGAGCTCCGGGTGCATGTGCAAGTCGCGGCGGAACTCGATCAGTTCAGCGCGCAAGGACTCGGACAGCGTGCCGGGCAGCACCTCGCCGGGTTGCTCGGCTTCGGAATCGCGGGACATCAGTTGGTTCACCTGTTGAAGAGTAGGCCCAGGCATGCCCCGACTGACCACTGATCAACAAAAGATCAGCCCGATAGGGTGAGGAAAGGCGGCCGCGAGGTGCATGGTTGTCCACCCCTGTGGGTAAGCTCACTCCTCTTCTCGACCGAGAGTCAACCGGCGATCCCCGAAGCAGGGGATTTCGGGGTCACGGTGCCGGCCGCCGCAGTGCGCGCCGCTCATGCCGGAGCGGGCAGCCGATGCACATCCCGGGCGGTCCCCGTCACCCCGGCCAGGAAGCCCTGGGCCCGCGGGGACGCGCTGTCCCTGAGCCACTCCGGGGCGATGTCACAGACCGCGACTTTGACGCCCGTGCCCGCGAGGGCGAGCGGGAGCGTGTGGACCACGGTGGACGGGAAGCTGAGGACCGTGCCGCCGATGGGGCCGCGGCGGGCGATCAGTTCCAGCGGCAGATCCGGGCGGACGATCTCCAGGCCGGTCTCGACGGCGAGGCGGTGGAGTTTCTCCGAGCTCTCTCGGCGGTGTGCGAAGTAGCGGGTGGCGCCGTGCGTACGGGCCAGGGCGCCGACGGCCTCCACATACTGGTCCGGGTCGACGACGCCCGTCTCCACGAGAGATGTGCCGACGAGGTCAGCGCCCCGGGTGATCCTGGGCGGTCCGAAGCGGGAGCGGGTCCAGGCGAACCGGTTGGCCGTGACCGTGACGCCGGGCGGCGGCTCGACCGGCATCGAGGTGAAGACCTCGACCTTGCGGGTCCTGGACGGGGTGAGCCGGCGCCGCGCCAGAAAGGTGACCGGCGCGAGGACCAGTTCGCGGGGGCTCCGCCTGCCGCGCCGGTGCCAGCGCACCAGCTTCTCGCCGCGCGCCAGCTGGGCGACGAACTCCATGGTGGCAGTGCCGTCGTCGACCACGGTCAGATCCTTGCTGCGGACGAGGGTCAGCAGCAGCTGTACGTACCGGGAGAACGGGTCCCCTATGACGATGCGCTCGGCGCGGTGCAGCATCGGGCCCAGCTCGCGCAGCGTCTTCAGCGGCGCACCCGCCCCGCCGCGTGCCTCCTGCCAGCGCACCGTGTACCCCTCGTCGCGGGCCAGCTCCGCCATCCGGCGCAGCTGGCCCCGCGACATGGGGTCGGTCGGCGACAGGACGACGACGGTGAGCTCGGTGGGGGCCCAGGACGTCCCGGCCCCCGGCGACGCGGTCCGGTCTGTCCCTGCCCGGCCGGTCCCTGTCCGGTCTGTCCCTGCCAGGCCGGTCCCTGTCCGGCCCGCCGGCTGTGCCGGGAGACCTGGCAGCGTCGGCGGCGCGCCCGGCCGTGCGTGGGCCCACTCCAGGACGTTCAGGAGCTGGACCGGACTCTCGACGAAGGCGAGATTCACTGAAGTTCACCTCGTGATGCCGGGCAGGCCTGCCGGCCGGCCGGCCTGCTGGTGGTCCGGGAGCCCGCCGCGGAGCGGCTTTCGGGGGCCACGGCCCCCTGCAAGGCACAGCACGGCAGCAGGCATGTCAGACCGCGGCCGGCTCACGGTCGCCGGCCTCGGCGACGACACCCGCGACCCGGCGCAGCTTCTTCATCGGGGCGAGCTCGGACTCGTAGACCTTCTTGACGCCGTCGCCGAGCGCGGTCTCGATGGTGCGGATGTCGCGGACCAGCCGCTGCAGGCCGCCCGGCTCGACGGAGGCCGCCTGGTCGGAGCCCCACATGGCGCGGTCAAGAGTGATGTGGCGCTCGACGAAGGCGGCGCCGAGTGCAACCGCGGCGAGGGTGGTCTGCAGGCCGGTCTCGTGGCCGCTGTAGCCGATCGGGACGTTCGGGTACTCGGCCTGGAGGCTGTTGATGACGCGGAGGTTGAGCTCCTCGGCCTTCGCCGGGTACGTCGAGGTGGCGTGGCAGAGCAGGATGTTGTCGCTGCCGAGCACCTCCACCGCGTGCCGGATCTGCTTCGGCGTGGACATGCCGGTGGAGAGGATGACCGTCTTGCCCGTGGCGCGCAGGGAGCGCAGCAGCTCGTCGTCGGTCAGCGAAGCGGAGGCCACCTTGTGGGCGGGGACGTCGAACTTCTCCAGGAAGGCGACGGCCTCGGTGTCCCACGGCGACGCGAACCAGTCGATGCCGCGCTTCTTGCAGTGCTCGTCGATCTGGCGGTACTCGTCCTCACCGAATTCCACGCGGTGGCGGTAGTCGATGTACGTCATCCGGCCCCAGGGAGTGTCGCGCTCTATGTCCCACTGGTCGCGCGGGGTGCAGATCTCCGGGGTGCGCTTCTGGAACTTGACCGCGTCACAGCCGGCGTCGGCGGCGGCATCGATGAGCGCGAAGGCGTTGTGCAGGTCGCCGTTGTGGTTGATGCCGATCTCACCCGTGATGTAGACGGGGTGACCGGGGCCCGCGGTCTTGGTGCCGAGGGTGCGCAGACGGGACGTGCTCATGAGGGGTGGTTCCTTACTTCTCGGGGGAGTTGTGGGAGGTGGCAGGGGTGACAGAGGTGCCGGTGGTGTCTTGAGGGGTGTTTTCAGGGGTGTTTTCAGGGGTGTTTTCGGGGGTGTTTTCGGGGGTGTTTTCGGGGGTGTTTTCGGGGGTGTTGAGCGTCGGGCCGAGGAGCCAGGCGGCGATCTCTCGGATCGCCCCCTCGCCGCCGCGCGTGGTGGTGACGGCACGCGCGGCGGCACGTACGGAGCCGTGCGCACTCGCGACGGCCACGGGCCAGCCGACGAGGTGGAAGCACGGAAGGTCGTTGACGTCGTTGCCGACGTAGAGCACCCGCTCCGGCGCGATCCCCTGCTCCTCGCACCACTGCTTCAGCGCGAGGTCCTTGCGGTCGATGCCGTGCAGGACAGGGACACGGAGCTTGCGGGCGCGGGCGGCGACGACAGGGTTCTGCTCGGTGGACAGGATCAGCAGTTCCAGGCCTGACCTGCGCAGATGGGCGATGCCTAGGCCGTCGCCGCGGTGCACGGCGACGATCTCGCGCCCGTCGGCGTCGATGAGCACCCGGTCGTCGGTCTGGGTGCCGTCGAAGTCGAGCACTACGGCGTCGATGTCCTCGCGGGTGGGCAGCGCGGGGGTGTCGAGCAGGGGCGCCAGCGCGCGGGCCCTGGCCAGGTCGTGCGGGTCGTCGACCTCGAGGACGCGCGCGGGGTCGGTCCGTACGAGCGCGGTACGGCCGAAGAACCGGTGGCCGGCCTCGCGGAATCCGGTGGCGGACATGGCGTACGCGGCCCCGGTCTCCAGGAAGTCCTGCGGCCGGTCCTGGCGGCGCGGCCGGAAGGACGCGTCGTGGTTGACGCCGTAGCCGGAGGTGCGGTCGGTGTCGACGAGCAGCGCGGTGGCGCCGCCGACGCGCTGAGCGCCGATCGCGGCCGACTCCGATGCGGGCGACGTGTCCTCCTCGCGCCAGACGAAACCGTGGAAGGGGGCGACGGTCACCGCGCTGTCCGCGCCGCCTTCGAGGACCGCGGCCGCCACACCCTCGACGTCTTCGCGCGCCAGGAAGGGGCTGGTGCACTGGATGAGCAGGACCACGTCCACCGACGTGCTGTGCATCGCCTCGTACGCGTCCATCGCGTGCAGCACCGCCGCCTCGCTGGTCGCGGTGTCCCCCGCGATCGCGGCCGGCCGCAGCACCACTTCGGCGCCCGCGTGCCGGGCCGCCTCCGCGATGTCCGGGTCGTCCGTGGAGACCACGACATCGGTGACGTGCGGTGCGGCGAGGCTCTCGCGCACGGCGCGCGCGACGAGCGGCACTCCGCCCACGGGGGCCAGGTTCTTCGCCGGAACGCCTTTGGAGCCGCCACGGGCGGGGATCACGGCGAGTACGGTCATCTGCGCTCCTGAGTACGGGAGTTGAGGTGAGGCACCGGGGCGCGTGCGGATCACAGCTCGCCCATCCGGCGGATGATCGGGGCGACGCGCTGCACGCCGTGGCGGTACGCGCCGCGCGCCGCGTTCCGTATCGCGTCGCGCACCACACGCCGTACGCCGGTGATCTCGGCGGCCGGGGCCGCGCCCGGCAGCGGAGTGCCGTCGGGGCCGAGGTGGTGGCGGGCGAGGATGCCGGGGAGATAGCCCGGGGCGGTGGCGGGCGTGTAGTACGGCGCGAGCGGCGGGAGTGCGGGGCTCTGCAGCAGCTCGGCGACGCGCTTACGGGCCGCGTCGAAGGCCGTGTCGTACGCGCCGTCCGCGGCCACGCCCTGCCTGACCAGCCAGTCGGGGTCGGGCGCGGGGCGGTGGCCGCCGTCGAGCCGGTCCCAGGGGGTCAGCAGCCCGGAGCCGAGGAAGTGGTGGTTGCCGAGCGCCTCGCGCACACCGAGGTCGGTGAGGACCGCGGTGGGGATGCTCCGGTGCAGCGATTCGAGCGCGGCGGTGGAGGAGACGGTGACCAGCAGGTCGGTGCGATCGAGGACGTCGCCCATATGCCCGTAGACCAGCTTGAAGTTGGGCGGCAGTCCGCCCGGCAGCTTGTCGGCGAGCTTCTGGTACGGGAGCTCTTCGAGGTGCGTGGTGTGCTCGCCCGGCTTGGAGCGCAGCTTCAGCAGCACCTCGCGGCTCGGGTGGAGACGGGCGTGCTCGACCAGGCGGCGCAACAGATAGGTGCGGTCGGCGCGGGATTCGGGCACCGAGGGCTGAGCGGCGAAGACGACGGTGTCGCGGCCGTTCTGCGCCTCGTAGGGCGCGCCGCCGAGGAAGGGCAGCGCGGCCTCGGTGACGGACGAGGCGTCGGCGCCCACTCCCTCGTACACCGCGCGGAAACGGTCCGCGTCGTGGCGGGAGTTGGCGAGGACGACGTCCGCTCCGTGCCGCAGCAGGAGCCCGTCGGCGAGCTTCTCGTAGACGACGCCGACATAGCCGGTGACAACGACGGGCCGGCGGGGCAGCCGGAGTGCGGCGAACCCGTGCAGCATGGCCTGGACCGCGCCACCGACGAGGGCGAGTACGACCACGTCGTACTGCTCGTCCTTCATCGCCCGCAGGAACTCGTTACCGGTCACCTCGCGCAGCTCGTCGGCGCGCACACCGACCTCGGCGAGCTGGCGGGCCGTGGGGGTGGCCCGGCCGCGCAGCAGAAAGCCGCTCAGCTCGACTGAGTCCGCGGAATCGACGGCGTCGGCCGCATCCGATGAGCCGGCGGAACCCGACGAGCAGCGCGGGACGTCGTGCGCGGCGATACGGCGCGCGGTGAGCGCACCCCATTTCCACCGGGTGTCGGAGTCGGCGAGTACGGCGACCCGTACGGCCTCGCTGGTACTTGATGGCACGCCGAGGACGTTAGAAAGGCATTCCGTTTGACGGCCCAACTCGACCGCAACAGCTGGTTAACAGAGCGTCTACGGTTGGCGATAAGGCCGATGAATCAACCTGGTTAACAAAGTCGCCGCTCTGCGTTCACCTGTCATCTCTCCCGGCGTCAGTACGAATGCCGGGTGCCGGCCATAGCGTCACGCGGGTGGTTAAGCTCTCCGTCATCGTGCCGTTCTACAACGTGCAGACATACGCACCCGACACCCTCAGAAGCCTCCAGGCGAACGCCCGCGAGGACTTCGAGTTCCTGCTTGTCGACGACTGTTCGACGGACGGGACACCGGAGATCCTCGAGCGCGCGGAGCGCGAGGTTCCGGGGGTTCGCCTGATCAGACATGAACAGAACGGCGGGCTCGCCACCGCGCGCAACACCGGCCTCGACGCCGCGACCGGGGAGTACCTCACCTTCCTCGACGGCGACGACTGGCTGGCCCCCGGCCACTACGAGCGGCTGCTCGCCGCCATCGAGGACCTGGGCTGCGACTTCGTCCGTACGGACCATGTGCAGTGCACGGCCAGGGCCCGTACGGTCCATCGCGTCCCGGTCGGCCGGCGCGGCGAGGTGCTGCGGCCGCGCGACGCGATCCTGCCCGCCGACCGCTCCACCGGCGTCGACTACCCGATGGCCTGGGCCGGGATGTACCACCGGCGGCTCGCGGAGCGCGGACTGCTGCACTTCACGCACGGGCTGCGCACCGCCGAGGACCGGCCGTGGATCTGGCGGCTGCACCGCGAGGCGGAATCCTTCGCGGCGATCAGCGGGCTAGGAATCTTCTACCGGCGCGGAGTGGCTTCTTCGCTCACTCAGATCGGAGATATCCGGCAACTCGATTTCATTCGCGCATTCGACCAGGTGATCGAAGAAACGGCGAAGGATCCGGATTCCGAACGACTGCTGCCAAAAGCCGTACGCACCTACTGTGCGGTTATTTCCCACCACTTGGGGTCAGTGGAGAGGTTCGAACCGCCTGTGGCGCGGAAATTGCGTGCGATGAGTGCGGCGGCGCTGAGGCGGATGCCGCAGGACGTTCTGAAGGACGCGCTCGACTCGATGGACATCGAGCGTGCGTCGCGGCTGCGCAGGCTGCGTCGCCGCCCCGCCCCTCTCTCCACGGAGGCCGCGGCCTGATGCGTACGACCCAGATCTTCCTCGCGTCCTCGCTGTACGGGGCCGCCACGCTGGCCGCTGCGCTGGACAGCGGCTGCTTCGCGCCGGCGGACCGGCGGCTGCTGCTGGTCGCCAACAACGCCACGACGCCGGAGACCTCGCCGGCGCTGGACGAGATGCCGGGCTTCGAGCAACTGCGCGGCCGCTTCGACGGCGTGCTCTCCTGGAACGAGGCCATCTCCCCTTTCCACCCGGGCGGCTGGGCCCCGCGGCCGGACGACGCGCCGCTGTGGGAGCGCCATCTGCGGCTGCTGTGGGATCTCGGTGACGACCGGATCGAGCTGGCCGTCGAGTCCATCCAGGTCAATCCGGCGCTCGCCGTCGCGCAGCTCTTCCCGGACGCGGCGCTCGATGTCTACGCGGACGGGCTGATGAGCTACGGCCCCACCCGCAACAAGATCGACCCGCTGGTCGGCGAGCGCGTGCGCCGGCTGTTCCATCTGGATCTGGTGCCGGGCCTGAAGCCGCTGCTGCTCGCGGAGTTCGGGGCCGAGCCGCAGATCGTTCCGACGGAGGCCTTCGTCAAGGTCGTCGCAGAGCTCTCCGACGGCGTTACGGACCCGGCGTCCGACGCGGTGTCCGCCGAGGTGTCCGCCGAGGTGTCCGCCGAGGTGTCCGCCGAGGGCGAGGGCCCGGTACTGCTGCTGGGCCAGTATCTGGCGGCGCTGGGCATCATCACGCCCGCGGAGGAGGAAGCCCTCCATGTCCGGATGGTGCGGGGCGCGGTCGCGCTGGGCCACCGCCGGATCGTCTTCAAGCCGCATCCCACCGCGCCGGCCTCCTGGACGCGCACGCTGGAGCGCGAGGCGGCGGCGCTGGAGGCGGAACTGACCGTCCTGGACCGGCCGTTGATCGCCGAGGTGCTCTACCGCCGGCTGCGCCCCGCGCTGGTGGCCGGCTGCTTCTCGACCGCGCTGTTCACGGCGAGCACGTTCTACGGCATTCCCGTGGCCCGTATCGGCACGGAACCGCTCCTGGACCGGCTCACGCCGTACCAGAACAGCAACCGGGTGCCACTGACGATCGTCGACGCGCTGCTGCCGGATCTCGCCGACGGCGCGGCCGGTGCGCCCAAGGAGGCCGACGACATACTGACCGGCCTGGTCAGCGCGGTCGGCTTCGCGATGCAGCCGCAGCTGCGGCCGGATCTGCGGGCGGCGGCGGAGAGCTATCTCGGCCGCAACCTCAACAACCGCACCTGGCGCTACTTCAAGCGCCGCAGGCTGACGGTGCTCGGGCTGCCGGGCGGCATCCCGGTGCCGCGCAATGCGACGGTACGCCGGGTGGTGCGGAGGGCGCGCCGCCTCAAGCGGGTGGCACTCGGATGACCCCTGGGGCTCGGCCCCGGGCCCCGCACCTCAATCGCCGGCGAGGCTCCCGTTGGGGCTCCGCCCCGGACTCCGCTCCTCAAACGCGGAGGGGCTGAAATGTCCCGTCGGCGAGGCTGGGACTCCCGCCCGGGAAAACCCAGCCCGTCCGGCGATTGAGGACACTCCCCCTACGCCCTGAGGGCGGGGGGCCCGGAAGGGCGTCCGGGGCCTGGGGGCTTGCCCCCAGTTACGGGAAGGGGCGGGCAGGGGAAATACCCCCCGGGCTCAGCAGCACCTGTTCGATCCCCGCCACCACCGCCGCGAGCCCCGCCTCGAACGCCGCCTCATGGTCTGCGAAGACCTCCTCGCCCACCGCCACGGCGAGGGGGTACTCCGCCAGCCGCTCGGCCCGGGCCACCAGGTCGTACCCCTCCGCCCCGGTCGCCGGGTCGGGCCCCATCGACTGCTCCTCGATCACATAGCCGATCGTGTAGCTGTACGCGGTGAACCAGGCGCGGGCCGCCGCGCCCGGCGTGAAGCCCGCGCCGGTGAGGATGCGCAGATGCGCCTCCATCGGGCCGGCGTAACTGTTGTCGGTGAAGTGCGTGCCGCTGTAGACCTTGGCGCCGTCGCGATAGCGCAGCAGATGCTCGCGCAGCCCGCGCATGGCCCCGGCGAGGCTCTCGCGCCAGTCGGCAGCCGGTTCCGCCGCCAGCAGGTCGGCCGCCATGCGCCGGACCATCTCGGTCGCCATCTCGTCGAGCAGCGCCTGCTTGTCCTTGAAGTGCCAGTACAGGGCCGGCGCCTTGACGTCGAGCTCCTTGGCGATGGCGCGCAGCGTCAGCCCTTCGAGTCCTACTTCGTTGAGCAGGCGCAGGGCGGTGCGCGCCACCCGGATCCGGTCGAGTCGTTCCGTAGCCACGGTGCCAACCTACCCGTCACCCTTGACAACTTAACAACGTTAAGGACACCCTTTCAGACATGGCACTTAACAGCGTTAAGGAAACTGGCCCCGGCACGGAGCCCGACGTCCTGATCGTCGGGGCCGGGCCCACCGGGCTCGCCCTCGCCTGCGATCTGGCCCGCCGCGGTGTACGCGCCCTCGTCGTCGAGCAGTCGGACACCCTCTTCCCCGGCTCGCGCGGCAAGGGCATCCAGCCCCGCACCATGGAGGTCTTCGACGACCTCGGCGTCGTGGACGCGGTCCTCGCCTCGGGCGGCAAGGCTCCGGTCGGCATGGTCTGGCAGGACGGCAGCCGCCAGGGCGAGCACGACATGTTCGAGCGCTCCGGGCCCACGGACACGGAGCCGTACGGCGAGCCCTGGCTGCTCCCGCAGTGGCGCACCCAGCAGATCCTGTACGCGCGCCTGAGAGAGCTCGGCGGCGAAGTCTCCTTCGGTACGGCCCTGACGGGGCTCAGCCAGGACGCGTACGGAGTGACGGCCCAGCTCTCGACAGGAACGGCAGCGACGACAGGAACATCGACGATCCGCGCGGCCTACGCGGTCGCGGCGGACGGCGGCCGCAGCACGGTCCGCAGGATCCTCTCCATCGCGATGAACGGCGAGAGCGTCGACCCGGCCCCGATACTGGTCGCCGATGTCCGCATCCCCATCCTCGACCGCCTCAACTGGCATGTCTTCCCGGGCGGCAGCGCCGGCTACTTCGCCGTCTGCCCGCTGCCGGGGACCGACGACTTCCAGGTCGCCGGCCAGTTCGCGGAGGGCGAGCCCGACACCTCGCCCTCGGGCGTGCGGAAGCTGATAGCCGCCCGCACCCATCTGGCCGAGGACGAGGTCACCGAGGTGCTGTGGGCCTCGGACTTCCGGCCGCGTGCCGCCATGGCCGACCGGTTCCGCGAAGGGCGCGTGTTCCTCGCGGGCGACGCCGCCCATGTCCACTCCCCCGCCGGCGGACAGGGCCTCAACACCAGCGTCCAGGACGTGTACAACCTCGGCTGGAAGCTCGGCCAGGTGCTGCGCCACGGCGCACCCCAGGCGCTCCTGGACACCTACGAGCAGGAGCGGCTGCCCGTCGCCGCACAGATGCTCGGCCTCTCCACCCGTATCCACCGCGGTGAGGAGAAGCGCGGCGCGGCCACCATGCAGCTGGGGCTCGGCTACCGCGGCGGCCCGCTCGCCTCCGGCGGCGCGGGCGCACTGGAGGCGGGCGACCGCGCCCCGGACGGTCCACTGCCCGGCGGACGGCGGATCTTCGACCTCTTCCGCGGCCCGCACTTCACGCTGCTCGCGGTCGGCACGGACGCCGAACTGCCCGTACTCGACGACGAGCTGGTGCACACACACCGGATCGAGGCGTACGAGCCGTACGGGAAGGGTCTTTTCCTTGTTCGGCCCGACGGCTACCTCGGCTGGGCGGGCGAGGACATGTCCGGCCTCGCCGAGTACCTGGTCAGGTGCTGCTGAGCGAGAGCTCCACCGCGAAGCCCAGGAACAGCGCACCGGCCGCCGACGTCGCACCCGCCGACAGCAGCTTGCGACGGCGGAATGCCGCCGCCAGATGCGTCCCGGTGAAGATCAGCAGGGTGAGATAGAGGAAGCTCGCCAGCTGGGCGAGCACGCCGAGCACCACGAAGGAGAGCGCCGGATAGGCGTACTCGGGATCGACGAACTGCACGAAGAAGGCGATGAAGAAGAGGATCGCCTTCGGGTTGAACAGGCTGATCACAAAAGCCTTGCGGAACGGCCGCTCGGCGGCGGACCCCTCGGCCGGGGCCGCCTGCTCGGCGGTCAGCTCACGACGGGTACGCCAGAGCGACCAGGCCGCACGCAGCATCCCGATCGCCAGCCAGGTCAGATAGCCGGCGCCGGCGAACTTCACGATCCCGAAGAGCACGGCATTGCCCTGGAGCAGCGAGGCGACGCCCGCCGCGGACAGCACCATCAGCACGGTATCGCCGCACCACACACCGGCGGCGGCCTTGTATCCCGTACGCACACCGCGGCGCGCGGCGACCGACAGCACGTACAGCGAGTTCGGCCCCGGCAGCAGAACGATCAGGACAAGTCCTGCGAGATAGGTCGGCAGATCGGTAACACCCAGCATGAGGCGGAGTGTCGCACATGGGTACGACACTCCGCCTTTGCGTTCCGCATCACGGAGCAGAACGGAACGAGCCGCTCAGAAGGCGTCGGTCGGGACGTAGGTGCCCCACACCGCGCGCAGAGCGTCGCACACCTCGCCCACCGTCGCCCGCGCCTTCAGCGCGTCCTTCATCGGGTAGAGGACGTTGTCCGTCCCCTCCGCGGCCTTCTGCAGCGCCGCGAGTGCCGCGTCGACCGCCCCCTGGTCGCGCTCGGCCCGCAGCTTCGCCAGCCGGTCCGCCTGTTGCGCCTCGATGGCGGGGTCGACCCGCAGCGGCTCGTACGGCTCCTCCGCGTCCAGCGTGTAGCGGTTGACGCCGACGACGACCCGCTCGCCGCTGTCGGTCTCCTGCGCGATGCGGTACGCGCTGCGCTCGATCTCGTTCTTCTGGAAACCGTGCTCGATGGCGTTGACCGCGCCGCCCAGGTCCTCGACCCGTTCCATCAGCGCCAGCGCCGCCGCCTCCACGTCGTCCGTCATCTTCTCGACGACATAACTGCCCGCGAACGGGTCCACGGTGGCGGTGACATCGGTCTCGTACGCCAGGACCTGCTGGGTACGCAGGGCGAGCCGCGCCGACTTGTCCGTAGGGAGCGCGATCGCCTCGTCGAAGGAGTTGGTGTGCAGCGACTGCGTACCGCCGAGCACCGCCGCGAGCCCCTGGACGGCCACGCGCACCAGGTTCACCTCGGGCTGCTGGGCGGTCAGCTGCACACCGGCCGTCTGCGTGTGGAACCGCAGCATCAGCGACTTGGGGTTCTTCGCGCCGAACTCGTCCCGCATGATCCGGGCCCAGATACGGCGCGCGGCACGGAACTTGGCGACCTCTTCCAGAATCGTCGTACGCGAGACGAAGAAGAAGGACAGGCGCGGCGCGAAGTCGTCGACGTCCATGCCGGCGGCTACGGCCGTACGGACGTACTCAATGCCGTCCGCGAGCGTGAAGGCGATCTCCTGCGCGGGCGAGGCGCCGGCCTCCGCCATGTGGTAGCCGGAGATCGAGATGGTGTTCCACTTCGGGATCTCGGTCCTGCAGTACTTGAAGATGTCGGCGATCAGCCGGAGCGAGGGCTTCGGCGGGAAGATGTACGTGCCGCGGGCGATGTACTCCTTGAGCACATCGTTCTGGATGGTGCCGGTGAGCTTGTCCGCGGGGACGCCCTGCTCCTCGCCGACGAGCTGGTAGAGCAGCAGAAGCAGCGCGGCGGGGGCGTTGATCGTCATCGACGTGGAGACCTTGTCCAGCGGGATACCGTCGAACAGCACCCGCATGTCGTCGAGCGAGTCGATGGCGACGCCGACCTTGCCGACCTCGCCGCTTGCGATCGCCGCGTCCGAGTCGTGACCCATCTGAGTGGGCAGGTCGAAGGCGACGGACAGGCCCATCGTGCCGTTGGCGATGAGCTGCTTGTAGCGGGCGTTGGACTCGACGGCGGTGCCGAAGCCCGCGTACTGGCGCATCGTCCAGGGACGGCCGGTGTACATCGTCGGGTAGACGCCGCGGGTGAAGGGGTACGAACCGGGCTCGCCCAGCTTCTCGGCCGGATCCCAGCCGTCCAGTGCACCCGGTCCGTAGACCGGCTCGATGGGCAGTCCCGACTCGGACTCGCGCGCCATGGTTGTGTGCCTCCCGCTAGAGCTACTCGCTGGTAACCGATCCTCGCGTCGGACTGTAACGGCGGGCCCGCGACGGGTGGAGAGCCGCACCCTGGGACCTTGCTCACAGCCTCTTCCACCGCTTGTTCCCCATGATGCGCGGGATTGCGCAACCAGGCAGGGCGGGAATCTGTCTCTGGAGACACAGGGAATACAGGGGGGCGAACATGGTTCGGAATTCCGTCATACGCAGATCACTGGCCGCGGCCGCGGTGCTTGCCGTGACCGCGGGCTGCACGGCGCAGGCCGCGACCGAGCAGCCGGCCCGGGCCGACGCCAAACCGGGCAGCTCGGAGCCCGCGCAGGCCGGCACGGCGACGCCGTCCGGGGCGGACTCGGCCACGCCGAAGCCGAAGGAGACGACCGCCAAGCCCAGCAAGCCCACCGAGGTGCTGATGGCCAACGGCTCGAAGGGCAAGCAGGTGCGCGAGCTGCAGGCCAGGCTCGCGCAGATCGGCTGGTTCGACGACAGGCCGACCGGTACCTACGGTCCCGTGACGGTCGCCTCCGTCAAGGGCTTCCAGGGCAAGCGCGGTCTGCCCACGACCGGCGACACGGACACCGTGACATGGCAGAAGCTGCTCGGTATGACGACGAAGCCGACGCGCGACGAGCTGAACGGCAAGGCCGTCAACAAGCCGGCGGCAAAGCTGGACCGGCGCTGCACGACGGGCCGGGTGATGTGCATCAGCAAGTCCACCCGCACGCTCTCCTGGGTGATCGACGGCAAGGTGCAGTCGACGATGGATGTGCGCTTCGGCTCGCAGTACACGCCGACCCGTGAGGGCACCTTCCGCGTGTTCCAGAAGTCCAAGGACCACGTCTCGACGATCTACCACACGTCCATGCCGTACGCGATGTTCTTCAGCGGCGGCCAGGCGGTGCACTACTCCTCGGACTTCGCGGCCCGCGGCTACAACGGCGCGTCACACGGCTGCGTCAACGTCCGGGACAAGGGGAAGATCGCCTCGCTCTTCGGACAGGTCCACAGCGGCGACAAGGTCGTCATCTACTGGTGAGAGTCGAGAAGGAAGAGTGGCGCGGGCGGGACCGGGGGAACGTGTCCCGCCCGCGCCATGTGCGCCAAGCCGTAGGTACGGGGGGAACCCCGGCTCGAGCGCGGCCGATGACCAGTCGGCTCACTCTCTACTGCGCCATTGGCTCAAAAAACGTCACACCTGGTTGATCCGATACCGGCAGCGGGGAGAAAACGCAGGTCAGACAGGCTGCGGGTCAACGTGGGGCGAGGCTCAGCGAGTGCTCACGGAGGGGACGGTCGGGGATTCGGCCGGCAGAGGTGACCAGGACACGGGCGGCAGCGATCCGCCGCCCGGCCGGCCGTCGTCCGAGTCGGAGCCGCCGTTGCTCTGTCCGTCGCCGCCGCCGTCGTCACCGCCGTCGCCGTCGCTGTCCCCGCTGAGCACCCGGTCGCAGAACCGCTCCACACGCTCCGGCCCCTTGGCCGTCGCCTCCAGTCGCCGCTTGCGCTCCGGGGCGATACGGCCGCTGCGGTAGTCGCGGCAGGCCTCGGCCGTCCTGCGGTACCACTCGGCGTTCCGGTCGCTGTTCTTCTTGCCGGCGTCGCCCTGCTGCTTGCCGTCGTCGTCCGGCTTCCCGCCGTTCGCCTGGTCCGGATGCCGACCGGGCCCGCCGCTCGGCGAGGGCGACACCGGCGGCGTACTGATCCCGCCCGGGGTCTGCGACGGGGAGTCCGGTCCGCCGCCGGTCGGCAACTCCGAGACCAGCGGCCCGGGAGTCGCGGCGGCCGAGAGGGAGGACGCGGGCAGCGGATCGTCGTTGCTGAAGGGGCCGGGCAGCATGCCGGTGCCGGCCGCGACCGCCACTCCGCCGAGCGCGCAGCCGGCCACCGCGGCGGCGATACCGAAGCGCACCGGACGCCCGAAGCGCAGTCCGGGCGCCGAGCGGGAGGAGCGAGCGAGTCGTACGGTGCCGATGGTGTCGCCGACGGGCGCGGCGGCGTCGGCCCTGGCCTTGCGGAAGGCGGCCAGTGCGGCGGCCTCGCCCGGCATTTCGCCGTCGTCGGAGTAGTCGGCCCGGCCCACGCCGTCCAGCGCACGGGAGAGTCGCGCGGCCTGGATACGGGCGTGTTCATCGGCGGCTTCGACCGGTTCGCCCCGCAGCAGTCGCTCCGCAGCATCCTTGTCCAGCCACTCGTACCGCTCGTCGGCCATCACATGTCCTTCTGCGTCCGCAGGCGTGAATGCGTCACACCGGCGGGTGCCGTCGAGCCCGGTCGGGGGCCTCGCTGCGGCGGTACGCCGCCGAGATCCGCCGCGCCCGTACGGAGGTTGTCCAGGTCCGCGCCGTCCGCGCCGTCCGCGCCGTCCGCGCCGTCCGCGAAGCCCGCACCGTCCGCACCGTCCGCACCGTCCGAACCGTCCGCACCGTCCGCGCCCAGCAGCTCGGCCAGCCGCTTCAGGCCGCGGTGCGCCGCTGTCCGTACGGCACCCGGCCGCTTGCCGAGCGTCTTGGCCGCGCTCTTCGCGTCGAGGCCGACCACGACGCGCAGTACGACGGCCTCGGCCTGGTCCTGCGGCAGCTGGGCAATGAGTTCCATGGTGTGGCCGGTGGCGAGCGCCTCCAAGGCCTGGTCCGCGGTGTCCGACTCGGCGGGCATCCCGGTGAGTTCACTCTCGTCGCCGCCGACGGCGGGGCGCCGGCCCCGCATACGTATGTGGTCGAGAGCGCGATTGCGGGCTATTCGTGCGGCCCAGCCCCGGAAGCGGTCCGCGTCGCCGCTGAACCGCTCGAGGTCGCGGGCGATCTGCAGCCAGGCCTCCGAGGCCACGTCCTCGGCCTCCGACTCGCCGACCAGAGTCCGGACATATCCATGCAATCGCGGGTGCACAGCGCGGTACACAGCACGGAAGGCGTCCTCGTCCCCGTCCTGAGCCGCGAGCACCGCGGCGGTCAACTCCGCGTCGTCCCCCAGCACTCCCTCAACCCGTCCTGAATCGCAGCTGGTCACCACTGCCGCGCCGCCCTGTACGCGAATCAGCACGCTACGTCCTCCTACCGAGCCGCGTCCACATTTTGTACAACCCGCAACAACATGCTGACACAGCGGGGTGTGACAGAAAACGCACGCTCGGCGCTGAGAGAAGTACGGGGCCGCTCCGCGGCCCTGGCGAGCGACGACCGGGGCCTCTCCTGTGGGGGGTGGCGGCCCCGGTCGTCCTTCCACGTCCGCGAGCAACTGTCAGGCGGGCCGAGCCGCCGGAACGGCGGCCCCGGCGTCCTACTTCCCCGGTTTCCCCGGCTTCTGCGGCTTGCCCGCGGGCTTCTGCGGCTTGTCCGCGGGCTTCTGCGGCTTGTCCGCGGGCTTCTCCGCACTCTTCGCGGGCTTCCCGTCCGCAGGGTTCGGCAAGGTGTCGTTCATCTCATCCGCCGACAGCCGCTCGCAGTAGGCCCGTACGGCGTCCGGGCCGCCGGCGGCTGCCTCCAGTTCGGCCATGGGCTTGCCCCTGGGCGTTTTTCCCGGTCGCGAAACAGCCGCCAGATACTGGCGGCAGTGCGCGGCTGTGTCCCGCGCGGTGCCCGGCCGCCCGGGGGGAGCGTCGTCCGCGGACGACTGAGTGGGCCGCACCGGGCCCTGCGGTGCTCCTTCCCCGCGCGCGCCACCAGCCCCGCCCTCTTCGACGCCAGGTTCCGTGGGCGCGGTCCGTACCGGCTCCGGCTGCACGACACCCCCGAACGGCGACGGGATCGCCCCCTCCCCGGCCGCGACCGCCACTCCGCCCAGCGCCGCCGCCGCGGCAACACCCGCCGCCAGCGCCTTGAGCGCCTGCGCCCAGTGCCGCTGACCGCCCGGCCGCCAGTCGTCCCGGCTGCGCCGCCACCGCACCGGTGCCGCGCGCACGCCGCCCTCGTCACGCGCCGGGCGGAACGCCCGCAGCGCCCGCTCCTCGCCGGCCGGATCGAACTCGCCGCGGCGGCGCGCCGCCCCAAGCAACGCATCGAGTTCGGGTGTGCGGGGGGCATCCCGTTCGGGTTTCATCCCTCATCCTTCGGCGTACGCCCTGGCCAGTCGCTCCGCCAGTCCTTTCAGTCCCCGGTACGCCGCGGTACGTACGGCTCCGGGGCGCTTGCCCAGCACCCGCGCGGCCGTGGGCCCGTCAAGCCCGACGACCACCCGCAGAAGTACCGCTTCCGCCTGCTCGCGCGGCAAGCTGCCGATCAACTCGAGGGCGCGCTCGGTGGAGAGCGCTTCGAGGGCCGCGGCGGCCGTGTCCTGCCCGTCCGGAAGTTCCAGCACATCCTGCTCCGGTAAGGAGATGCGCGGACGCCGCTTCCGCCTGCGCAGATGATCCAGGGCGCGGTGCCGGGCAATCGTCGCCGTCCAGCCCCGGAACCCCGCCCCGTCGCCACGGAAACGGCTCAGGTCACGGGCGATCTCCAGCCACGCCTCAGCGGCCACGTCCTCGGCTTCGTCGCCAACGAGCCCTCGGACGTAGCCGATCAGCCCCGGCTGCACCAGCCGGTACGCGGTCGCGAAGGCGTCCTCGTCACCCTGCTGTGCCCGCTCGACGGCAGCCCCGAGTTCCGCGTCGTACGCCCCCACAGTTCCCTCTCCGTACCGACGCACTTCGGCACATGCCCCTTCATCTCTGCGTACGGAGACGGAGAAACGTCACCGTCCGCAGGCGGCCCTCGGGTCGGCGGGTCTGCGTGCCCGCCCGTGCAGCATGAGGTAGAGGCGCTGCACCGACTCTTCCGGGCCGCCCAGCTCGAAGCGGTTGACGACCTTGCCGAGCGGATTCCACACGCGTCCATCGGGCATCCGGACACCCACCGGCTGCCCGAACAGCTCCCGCTGCTCCGGCCCGAAGTCCGCCCAACGCGCCCCGGCCCGCCGGACGATCACCTCTCCCGTGTACGCCCCGAGCCCCTGGAGCAGCCCGGCGACCTGCCCGACCTCCGGACGGCCGCGCCGTACCCCGTCCACCATGAAGTCGACGAGGCGCAGGCTGGCGACGGAGTAGTCGAACGGCAGCCGGTTGCGCTCCGTCAGCCGATCGACGACCCCGGCGACGTACGCGCGCATGTCGGCCGCGCTGGGCAGAACTCCAAAGTCCGTATCCATGTATGACCAAGCGACAGGTGCGCGGAGATCATCACGGAGTGCGGAAGTGTTCGTTCTCACGGACGACTTCGAGCCACTCGTACAACCATCGGCACAGCTCAGGCGTCGTCGACCACCACGTCATTCACGCAACGTGCCAGGGTTCGCCCCCCATGACACCAGCCTCGTACGTCACCGCCTTCGCGGAACTGTTCGGCCCACCCCCGGCCGGCGCTGCCCCCGCACCCGTCCCCGTCGACTGGAACACGGTCGAGTCCTGGCTCGGACTTACACATTGGGCTTCTTCGGCCGACGGGTCAACCGATGGCGATGCGCGGGTGCGCGCCGGGCTGGATCCAGCCCATGATCCGGTCCATGGTGGAGCGCGGCACGGATACGCAACCCGCGGTCGCCCCCTTGCCGTTGACATGCAGGAAGATCCCGGCGCCACGGCCCGGTGTGGCCGGCCAGCGGTTGAAGTTGATGACCAGAGCCTTGGCGTACTGGGTCGGGTAGTTGATGAGGCGCTCACTTCCCCGCTCGCCGCTCTCGGTAAGCGGGAAGTCGGCCCCGGCCTCGGTGTGCATCTGGTTGTAGAACTTCGACTCGGGGTCTTCCACCCACCAGTGGCTGGAGTTGACCCGTGTGTACGGCATGCTCGTGCCGCTGGACTCGACGCCGAAGCCCTCGGTGATGGTGTAGGTGCCCGAGGGCGTGGTGTAGGTGCTCTGCCTGCGGGTGGAGCCGTCGACAACGCCGTTCGAGCCGACCCGGCCGCTGTCGGAGATGACGGACTTCCAGCCGGACGACCCCTTGGACCAGGCCGTCACCGTGGCGTACGAGCCGCTGGCCTTCACGGTGATGAGCTGGGTGGCGTTGCCCACGTCGACCGGCACAGGGAAGTTCGGGGCGTGGGCTGACGGGGCTGCCTGAGCCTTCCCCGCACCGCCGGGCGCCGCAGTGCGTGAGCCGCTGGGCGCCGGCTTCGCGCTGTCGGACGGCGTCGCGGAAGCGGTGGCGGAGGCGGAGGGGGAAGCAGATACCGAGGCGGAGGCGGAACTGCTGGCGGATTCGGACGAGCCGGGCACGTCCGACGTCACGCTCTTGGCAGTGGCTGCAGCGGCATCTGCGGCCGGGGCATCCTGGCCCTGGTGTCCGCATGCCGACGCCAGGAATATCGCGCCGGTGGCAGCCAGTGCGGCGAAGTTACGGGACGAGGGCAGCACGAAGTAACCCTTCGGTTGATGGGGAAATCGCGACGGCCGAGGTCGGCACGGCGAAGTGGGCCGGTTCTATATCAGGCCGACGCCGAGATGCGAGCCGACGGACCTTTCGGACGAATCCCTAGGCGCCGGGGTCGAGATACACCGAAGCTGACGGCCGATCACGAATGGTCGGGGCCAGCCGTGGTTGCTCAGGCCAAATCGGACCTGAAGAGAGTCAGCTTCTGAAACATTGGGCTACTACAGAAGGCCGGGTATGTACCGGCGATGAACCCCAAGCCGTGGGCTGTGAACGGGGATACAGCCGCAATGAATTCATCCGTTCCACAGTGCCCCGGCACCTCACGGTCTCGGCACCTCAGGCGCGCCACTGTCCGAAGGAGACACCGGACATGCCCGTGAGGGGAACGATCTCCATGGCTGTGTGCTCCAGGGGTACATCGGCGCTGGCGGTGACTGCGGAGGTCACCGCACGCCCGCGGGAAGCTCGATCTTTCCGTCGAACGTGCCCTGGTTCTCCTGCCGTACGTCCTGCTCGAACGTGATGTCCTGGCCACCGGCGTACGGGACGAGGAAGCCGAACTCGAACCGGTGGCTCTTGATCCGGTACGACTTGGCGTCCAGGACCAGCACCTCCTCCAGACCGGAGAGCGTCAACTGAGCGTCATTCACCGGGATTCCGGCGTCCCGGAGCTGCTCGGCGGTGGGGTCGAACTCCCGAAGCGCCTTCTTCACCCAGGCCCGATCACGGACGGCGGTCAGCTTCTGCTTGTCGCTGCCGACACGGAGCCGGATCGTGCCGTCCGCCTGGGTCAGCGTCATGTCGTCACCGGCGGCCTGCGCGTAGTCCCGGAACTCCTCGATGACCGCGACCGGGTCCTCGACCTTGTTCTGCATCTCGGGGTCGGAGGTGGCCGCGGCCTTCCAAGGCGCGCTGCCCTCCTTGAGGTGCACCATGTCGTCGAGGACGTAGATCTCCTCGTTCTTCGTGGTCCCCTTACTGCTGGTGCTGACGCCCTGCGAGTGCAGCACCTCCGGCTCCATGCCGCGCCGGACCGTGGCCCGGTAGGTCGCGGCGCTCTTCCGGCCCTGGAGCGTCAGTCCTTCCTGTCCCTTTACGGAGAACGTCCAGGCGCCTTCCGCCGCCATCGCCTTCTCGGCGAGGTCGAGGAAGTCCTCCGGGGACTCGGGTGCCGCGGGCGCCTCGGAGGACGGCGTCGCCTCTGGGCTCTCGGCCGCGGCGGGCTCCACCGGCCCGTCCTCCTCCGCCGCGCCGCAGGCGGCCAGCGAGAGGGCGAGCGGGAGAACCAGTGCAGCGCACCTGAAACGACTTCGCATGGATCTCTTCCTTACGTCACGGCGGGGCGCGCGGACTGTACAGCAGCGATCAGCCTCCGATCACGCCGACGACCATTCCTCGCGAACCGGCATGAATGCTCTGCATCTCGCACCACACGGTCTTGCTGCGGGGGCCCTGTTCCACACCCCACCGCAGGGTCAGAGCGTCGAGCAGGGCGAGGCCGCGGCCGGTCTCGTCATCGTCTGCGGCCTCGCACAGGACGGGCAGGGCCCGGGGGTCGGGGTCGGTGACCTCCAGTCGCGTACGGCCCTGCCCACAGGCCACGCGAACGGTCAAGGGAACGCCCTCCCCGAGATGGCGGACGACGTTCGTGATCAGCTCGCTGGCGCACAGCTGGAGATCGGCGCAGGGCCCGCCCATGTACGCACGTAGGGCCCGGCGGACCTCGGGCACGTCCTTCGGAGTGGCGAGAAGTTCCAGGGTGAGCGCTGGTCGCATCACGCAACTCCCTTGCGCAGGGCGGCGACCAGGGCGCGCGCGGTGGCCAGGTTGCAGTTGCCCAGGACGATGAGGGGCGGGGTGCGGTAGCTGGCGGCGAAGGTCGGCATGTCGATGCCGAGGGACGGCAGCGTGATGCCGTGGGAGGCGAGGGCGGCCCGCAGCTCCTCGGCGCAGTCCTGTACCTCAGGGTGGTCGTGCATGGGGGTCACACCTTCCAGTGCGCTCTGTGACGAACTGCTCACACCCTGACGCGGCGCCGCGTACCGTGAAAGAGGTTCGGGCTCCCGGCTCTGAACTGCACGTACGCGACGTGGAGTTGGTACGGGCACGGGAATCGCCGGGACTCGGCCGGACACGCCGGGAAACGGGCGGTAACGGCACCAGGAGCGGTGAACGATGGGGCAGCGCAAGGACATCGACGGATCGGCAAGCGTCCCCACCTTCTACGGCAAGGAACTGCGCTGGAAGCGGGAGGAGGCCGGGCTCACCCTCCAGCAACTGGTCGAGGGCAGTTTCTACGGCCCCAGCCACCTCAGCGAGATCGAACGCGGCGCGCGCCGCATGCCGGCGGAACTGGCCGAGCACGTGGACAAGGCTCTCGGCACGGACGGCTTCTTCAAGCGCCGCTGTGACGACGTACGGAAAGCGAAGAGACGAGGCCACGCAAGCTACTTCGAGCGCGTGCTGGAGGCGGAGAAGCACGCGGAGACCATCGAGGAGTGGTGTCCGACCCTGATTCCGGGCCTGTTGCAGACGGACGCGTACGCGCGGGCGGTCGTACGGGCGACGCACCCGCTGGCGCCCGACGACGAGGTGGAGGAGAAGGCCAGCGCCCGCATGGCGCGGGCCCGGCTCTTCGAGGACGACCACAAGACCCCGATGTATTGGGTGATCCTGCCCGAGTCGCTGCTGCGCCAGCCGATCCTCCCGCCGGGGGCCATGGCCGAACAGCTTGAGCACATCACGGCGTTGGCGCGAAGCCGCCGGATCCTTCCACAGATCCTTCCGTGGAACTGCGGACCGCATCCATTCATGCTCGGTACAGTCATGATCATGACCTTCCCGGATGCCCCGCCCCTGGTCTACACGGAGGCGCTGCACACCGGCGACACCATCGACGATCCGGCCCTCGTGAAGGAGTACCGCCGGTCGTACGATTGGCTCAGGGCCGCCGCGCTGCCACCTGAGGCGTCCCTCGCCATGATCGAGGAAGCGGCTGAGGATGACCGAAATGGCAAGCAAAGACATTGACTTGAGAACGGCCGTCTGGCGCAAGAGCAGCTACAGCAACGGCAGCGGGGGGAACTGCGTCGAGGTCGCCGAAGCGTTCCCCGGCGCGGCCAGCTGGCGCAAGAGCAGCTACAGCAACGGCGACGGCGGCGACTGCGTCGAGGTCTGCGACGCCCACAGGGGCATCGTCCCCGTCCGCGATTCCAAGCTCCCCCACGGCCCGGTCCTCACGGTCCCGGCCCCCGCCTGGACGTCCTTCGTCACGTCCCTCAAGGAGGTCCGGGCGTCGGCTCCGTGAGCCCGGCGGCTGCCCAGACCAGAAGGAGCGGTGTGCCTGACGCCCCGCCCCGGACATGCAAACGGCCCGCCAGTTCGACCTGGCGGGCCGTCGCATCGGAGTCCGGTTCAGTAGATGCCCGGCGGCTCAGAAGGTCCGGTAATAGGGCGTCTCGATCGTCGCCGCGACACTGAATGCGGAGAACTCGGCTTCCGTGAGCACACGGTAAACAAATTCCGAGGCGGTCATGTCGAAACGCTGGAAAGGCTCCAGCGGATCCACTCGCGCCACCACGGGCCACGTCGACGGATCCTGCGACGTGTCGGCCAGCCAGTAGTACTCCTCCTCGGTGAAGGAGTAACCCCACTGCACAAGGCCCTTGCCCTTGCTCTCGTCATTCGCTCCGAGGATCCCGAACGGTTCGAACATCCGCCGATTGTCGGGGTCCCCCCCGCACGGACCTGAGCAAGACAAATTCAGAGGTCCCCAGCCCGTGACCGCAGTAATTCGCTCGACCCACACAGTTTTCACATTCCGATCGGGGATTCAGGCTTGGGGGCGTGCCAGCCTCCGGCGCGCCCCCAAAACCACGATCGCCATGCGCTTCGGCGTCACCGGACAACCAGGCTTCCTCAGAGATCAGCTACGCCCCTCAAGCTTCCTGTACTCCTTGAGACCTCGCACGTCAGGCCAATTCGGCCCGGAGGTCCGTCAGCTTTCGGTACGTTGGGTTGTTCGCGAACAGCGGGTACTGCTGCACGATGAATTCGAGGCCCTCGTCGACGAACCGGGAAGCGGCAGCCAGGAATTCGCTCGCCTCGCAGTTGCCCACCTGGGAGTCCCAGGAATTGGTGACAACCAATTCGGTCGAATCGGGAGCGCCCGGCGTGAATCCGAGCACCCTGTCATTTTCGGTGAAGCTGATACTGCCGGATTCGCCCTGGCGGATTTCTCGGGCCGAGAGCAGCAGGCAGAACATGAAGTCGACCAGGGGGATCCGCCTGAACACCTGGGGGTCCCTGCCCTGAACGGCGAAGTTGATGTCCGTCTCGAAATAGCCGTAGCGCAGGTTCATCTCGCTGGTGGTCCCCACCTTGGCGATCTGCGCCGCGGACAGGTCCCGCATAGAGTCCCGGCCGAACTCAACCACAAACATTTCTCTCCAATTGATTCACGGAAAGCGCCGCCCACGCCGGACAGAATATGAATTCCGTCCGGCGTGGGCGGACGCTACGCTATCACGGAATCGGGTGGGCAGTCCTCAGACTTCCATCAGGGTTGAGAATTACCCTGATTCCGTATGCCCTGTTGGTCCCCAGACCCTTGCTTTGCTCGTTGCCGAGAATTCCTACACCGTCGGCCCCGGCATTCACCCGGCCCTCATAGATGTATCCGTCCCTGCCGCCCGTATTAGGCTTCGCCGGATTATTCTTGACGACGTCCTGAATCCACTGCTTGATCTTCCTTTCCTTGCCGATGAACGCACCCTTTTCTTCGGCGTCGTATTCCTTACCGCCAATGCGGTGACGGTCCATGGTGTGCTGCCATCCGTCGTATTCTTCGGTCTTCCAGGTGACATCGGGATTCTGCGCCCCGGGGTCCTTCGCCGAGCCGGAGCTCGCCCCCTCCTCGGTGCTGCGCAGGTTCCCGAGGTCCTTGCCCAGGTCACCCGCGCTGTTCGCGAAGGCCATGGCCGACTCGGCCATCAGGCCGAAGCCCGCGACCGCCGTCGCACCGCCGAGCACACATCCGAGGCCGAGGGTCTCGATGCCCAGCGCGATGCACTCGGCACCGCCCAGGACCATCGCGGCCCCGCCACCGAACATGCCGCCGGCTCCGAGCAGCATCGACCCCAGGTCACCGCCGATGTCACCGATGGTGTCCGCGTTCTCCGACAGCCAGTCGCCCGTGGAGTCCATCGCGTCGGAGCACCAGTCGCACCAGCCGTGCCCGTCGAGCTCGATCCGGCTGATGGGATTGCCGCCTGCGAAGGCATACCGGTTGCCGGTGAGCGCATCACTGCTGAGGTTCATGTCGGCGAGGGCGCCGTTGTACATGTCCCGAGTGGTGAAGCGGTTGAGCCCCGGGGCGTAGTCCCGGAAGCCCATGTCGTACGTGCCGGAGTTGGCGTCCCAGCGCTTGGCGTTGAAGCGGTAGGGGTTGTACGCCTCCTTTGTCGGGTCGGCCGGGTCGGGCTTGTCGACACCCGTGAACTCGGAGTCGTCGTCGCTGCCGTAGGCGGTGTAGCCGTATGTGGCCTTGGTGTCACCGTCCTTGGTGGTCACCGTCTCGACATCACTGTGACTGTCGTAGCCGTAGTAGCCGTCCTCCTCCGTCCCGTCACCGTTGTGCGTGATCTGGGAGAGACGCTGACCCCACGGGCTGTACTGGTACGACTTGGTCAGCTGGCCTGCGACCTCCTCGGCCAGCACCTCATTGCCCAGGCCCAGGTAGGTGTAGTCGGTGGTCTTGCCACCGACGGCCATCGACTGGGTGCGGTCCAGCGGGTCGAAGGTGTACTTCGTTGTGCTGTTGAGGGCGGTGTGCTCCACCACATGGTCGAAGCCGTCGTAGACGTTGCGCTCGACCACGGAGGTTCCGGAGGTGGCCGTGTCCAGCCGCCCGAACGGGTCGTAGTTGTAACTGATGGAAGCGCCCGATGTGGACGCGGACTGGAGCCGGTTGCGGTCGTAGGTGAACGTCGTGGGCGTGCCCCTGACCGTCTGGCTGATGACGTTGGCGTTGTCGTCGTGGACGTAGGACTCAGTGCCCGCGCCATTGCCCGACTTGACTGCCTTGGCGAGCCGGTCGACCGGGTCGTAGGTGTAGTCGGTGGTGGAGTCGAGATACGCCGAGTGGTTGTCGGCGTTCATCTTCTTCGCAACATCCTGCGCCTTGTTGCCGTTGGCGTCATAGGCGTAGGTGTGCGACGCGACGAGGGTGCCGGTGGCCTTCTTCTCGGTGGTGCTCTTCAGCGCACCGTCGAGCAAGTAGGTGTAGTCGACCGTGTTGCCGTTGCCCTTGGTCTCTTTGAGCTTCTGGCTGCGGTCGGTGTAGGTGAAGCCGGTGACCTTGGGCGAGGCGTCGGTGGCCGACTTGCCCACCGAGACGGACTTGGTCAACTCCCGAATGTCGTAGGTGTACTTGGAGTACTGATCGGGGTGGGTGACAGTGTCCGGCTGGCTGTTGGCGTCGTAGGTGTAAGAGGTGGTCTCCTTGTCCTGGCCCGCCAGCGCCTCGGTGACCTTGGCGACCTCGTTGAGACCGGTATAGGCGACTGTGTACGCGTCGATCTTGGCTCCGGCCGACGTGTCGCCGATCGAGGTCAAGTTGCCGTTGGCGTCGTAGGCGTAGGCGAAGTTGTGCTTCTCCGTGTCGCTGTCGCCGGAGTTGTCGCGGACCAGCTTCACACCATCGGCGACGACCGCACCTGCGCCGTTCTGGAACAGCTGCAGCTTGGCGGCATTGCCCTGCTTGAGGCTGTACGAACCCAGTGAGACCCAGCTACCCGTGTTGGCGTTCTGGTCGAGCGTCTTGTCGGTAGTCGCACCGACGGAGTCGGTGACCGTGTACTTCGCGGCCGTAGCCGCGCCCGTCACCTGCGGGAACTTCACATACGCGGCGTAGGTGCCGTCCTTGGGGATGTTCAGGGTCCAGGTGAAGGCATCGGTTCCGGTGCCTGAGGCGTGGACCTGGTGGTCGTAGCCCTGCTGCCCGGTGACGCTTCCCTTGGTCCAGGTGCCGGTGGCGGACGTGTTCTGGCTGTCGGAGTTGTCGACCAGCGCGACCGCGCTGCCAACAGGAACGCCGTCGTCCGCCTTGGACTTGAGCTTCCCGTCCGGGAAGTACGTCCAGCTCATGGTGTGGCTGGACGAACCGCCGGCCGAAGTGAGCGTGCGGGCAGTCTGCTTGCCAAGCGCGTCGTAGTCGTACGTCGTGACGATGTCCCACGGGTCCGTCGACGACTTGGTCCAGCCGTTGTCGAAGTACGAGTACGTGGTGTCGTTGCGGACCGACTGGCCCTCCGACGGCGGCAGCGACGACTTGGCGGCGCGGCCGACCTCGTCGTACGTCGTCTCGCTGTAGACCTTCTTGTTGTGGCGGGCGTCCGCCGGGTCGTACGGCAGGTATTCCTTTGCCGGACGGTTCAGTGCGTCGTACGTCGTCTCCGAGGTGAAGTCGTCGGCCGCGGCCGAGTCCACGCCTCGAGGAGTGATGACCTTGGTCGTGTTGCCGACCTGGTCGTACTCGTACTTCTTCGTCCGGTAGGTGATGGTCGAGGTTCCGTCGTGCGGAACCTTGGCCTGGATCTTCTTGCCACGCTCGTCATAGGTGATGAGCGTGGTGTTGTTCTCCGGGTCCGTGGTCGAGACGACCAGCGAGTCCTTGTCGTAGGACTTCTTGGTGGTCTTGCCCGCGGCGTCGGTGACGACCGTCGGCCGGTGGTTCAGGTCGTAGTCGGTCTTGGTGGTGAAGTCGGTGGTGTCAGCAGTCGCGTTCTTCTTGGGGTCGGCGACCGTCGTGACATTGCCGACGTTGTCGTAGGCGTACGAGAGCTTGTCACCGGCGGCGTCGACGACCGACGTCAGCTGGTAGATCTCGTCGTAGTAGTTGCTGGTCTTGAAGTCGTTGGCGTTCGCTGTGGTCAGCGTGCCCTTCGGCTCCGTGGTCGCGGTGACGTTGCCGACCCTGTCGTACGTGTAGAGCGTCTTCCGCTCGTCGGACGACGTGGTGTCCTTCGGGTCGTTCGTTGACGTGACCCGGTCGGCCGCGTCGTACTCCGCCGTGTACACGGCGCCATTGGTCGCACTGGACTGGTTGACGTTGTCATTGGCGTCGTAGACCGGGGCCGGGGTGGTGATGAGCACACCGGCGTTCTGATCCTTCGGCACGCTCTTGACCAGCGGACGGCCGAACGTGTCGTACGTCTGCGTGGTCTTCTTGCCCAGCGCGTCGGTGACCTGGGTGACCTGTCCGCGCTCGTCATAGACGTACGCGGTTGCCTTGTTCAGCGCGTCGGTGATCGACGCCGGGTAGCCGGTGGGACCGAAGTTGCTGTTGGTCGTCGGGTTGCCGTTGGCGTCGGTCGCCTTGGTGAGCTCGCCGTACCCGTCGTACTCGTAGGCGGTTGTGTAGTCGCCCGCCGTGGGGGTGGCAACACCCTTGGGGTCGGTGACCGTCTTCAGATTGCCGAAGCTGTCATAACCGAACTGCCAGGTACGGCCCTCGGGGGACGTCTTCTTGAACAGGTCGGCGGAGTAGCCGTCCAGCCGGGTCTGGTACTCGTACTTGGCCGCGTTGGCCGGGTAGGTGCCCGGGGCGCAGTCCGACGACGGCGGGACGCCGGACTTGTTGTTCTCCGCGTCACGCTGCCAGAGCGGGTAGCCGGTCTTCTGGTCGTAGCAATATGCGGTCTTGGCGCCGTTGGCCTCTTCGAGGTAGGTGACGTTGTTGTCCGCGTCCCACGACAGCTTGGTCTTCTGCGACTTGGCGTTGGTCACCTGGACCGGGCGGGCGAAGTCGTCCGTCACATAGGTCGACGCGTGGTTCTCGGCATCGGTGACCGTGGTATCGGTGAACTCGGCGTTGCCGGCGTCGGCCGCGTAGGCGAAGCCCGTGGAGCCCTGAAGACGGTCGGTGATCGTCTTGGTCCACCAGTGGTACTTCGGGTCGTCACCGGTCTGCGGCGCGTAGTACGCCACGTTGGTGGCGTTACCGCGCGGGTCGGTGACCTTGACCAGCTTGACGTTCTTGTTCCCCTGCGTGGCGTCGTAGGTGAACTTGAACACCTTGGGCTGGGACGAACCGTCGCCGTCGGCGAACTGCCCCAACAGGCCCTTGTCGGTGTAGTAGAAGGAGATCTTGCGGCCCGAGATGTCCGTCATGGACTTCACATGGTCGTAGATCTTGGAGTTGGTGAGATTGATGCCGGTGACCTTGGCGCCAGTGGCGTCGATGTAGTCGTAGGACGCGTCACCCTTGTTGTAGTAGGTGACGGTCAGCGACTGACGGCCGGCAGGGTCAGTGATGTACTTGAGGAACTTGGTCGGCTTGTTGTTGGACTTGCGCTCCTCGTACGTGAACGTCTGCGTGTTGCCGTTCTGGTCGACGATCGACGTGAGGTAGCCGTCACAGCCGTACAGGAAGCGGGTGCCGTCCGGACGGGTCATCGTCCAGGCGTCGGGGACCGGGTCCTTCGAGGGCTTGCAGTCCAGGCCCGCCTTGGCGGCCAGCTTGTAGTGGACACCGGCCGGGGCCTTCCACACCGAGTTGGCGCTGTCCCAACGGAAGATGTGCGTGGTGCCGTCGCCGTCCGGAAGCTTGATCTCGGTCGGGTTCGGGTTGGGGTGGAAGTCCAGCGGCGCGCCGAGCCGGATCGGACCGGAAGCCTGCCCGGACCATCCCGCACCAAGCACCGTGTCGGTGGTGTCGAGCGAGTTGTACGAGAACCGGGCGAAGGTGTTCACCCCTCGGCCCGGGTTGTTGAAGGCGTTGTACGACCAGACGTTGTTGCCGGACGCCAGGTTGTTCATCATCGTCGAGCCGGCGCCGGTGTTCTGGCCGGTGTACGTGTAGAACTTCTCCAGGCCCAGCGAGTTCGAGGTCGGGTCCTCCACCGCCACGTTCTGCTTCAGCGACGGAATGGCGCCCGTCCCGGCCGACAGCCAGCTGCCGTCCGAGATCTTGCGGACGTCCCAGCCCAGCACGTACTCGGTGCGCTTGGAGCCGTTGTCCGAGTTGATGGGGGTCTTGACCTGCGCCTGGATGGTCGCGGACTTGCCCGGCAACAGCGCCGGAATGGCCGTCGACAGCTGGTTGCCGCCGTTGGTCATGTCCGTGCCGTCGGGCAGCTTCCAGGTGTACGACAGCTGCCGCTCACCGGCCGCCCACGCCGAAGCGGTCGTGTTCGTGACCGTGAAGTCCACCGTGTAGGTGGAGTTCGGGGTCATCCGGGCCGGCGTCTGCGGCGCGTAGTACGTGTCCTCGGTCGTCGAGTCGACGTAGATGACCTGCATGTACGGGCGCAGCTGTGGGTCGGAGGCCTCCGACGACAGGAACAGCGTGCGCTCCTGCGGACCGGTGGTGGTCTCGTCCTTCAGCTTGACGGCCACGCCCTTGTTGCCCGTGGGTGTCTTGACCCAGGACTGCATCAGGCCGGTGGCGTCCCACCAGTGGCGCCCGACCTCGTCGGTGATCTGCGGGACGGTGTCCGAGACGGTGGCGGACATGTCGCCGCCCGGCGTGGTCCACGCGGTGGTGGTGGTGGCGTTGTTCCAGGTGGCCTGAGTCTCGGTGAAGTCCCGGGTCAGCGCGTGGAGTTCGTAGATCGCACCGTTGGTGGTGCTGGTGGTCTCCGCTCCCCACATGTACATCTTGTTCTCCAACACCGTCGCGGTGGTGGGGATGTCCGTGGTGGGGAACTTCAGCACGGCGCGCGTCTTGCCGTATGTGGTGGAGTTGTTGCCGACGCTCAGCCAGGTCTGGCCGACGTTGAAGGACTTGATAGCGTCCTGGTTGGTGGTCGGCTGCTGCGAGGACAGCGTGGTGTCCGTCTGACCGCTCTGGATGATCTTCATCGTCCGGCCGGCCTTGGGGATACCCACCACCCGGGTCGGAGACCCGAGCAGCTCACCGCCCTTGGTCTTGACCGCCAGCTGGTAGAAGTACGACTTCCCGATCTCCGACGAACTGGAGTCCGGGGTCGGCACCGCGGTGGTGTCCGTGTACGTCGTCGCCGTGGACGCGATCGGGGCGATCAGGGTCGCGGCGGACGGCGTGAAGACCTGCTGCGTGGAGCGGTGCAGCTGGTATTCGACGATCGCGTCGTTCGCCGCGCCGCTTGTGTTGACGTACGCGGGCCAGGACAGCTCGGGTCCCGTGCCGTGCACCACGGTCGGCGAGTCGAGCGCGGTGCCGACCTTGCCGTAGGTGACGGTCAGGCGCGGAATGGTCGAGGTCTCGCCGCCGTAGGTGTTGGCGTCGCCCGCCTCGTAACGCGGGCCGCCGAGCGGACCGCCCGTCGTCGCGTCGCCCGACTCATCGGTGGCCTTCAGCACGAACCCGTAGTTCGTGGCGGTACCGGACACCCACTTCTGGACGGTGTCGGTGACCGGGAAGTTGTGCCACAGGTTGTACTCGCCGATGGGCTTCACGATCTGGGCCGGGTTCACCAGCCGGACCGAGTCCGCCAGGGTGCGCGTGGTCGAACTGCCGGTGTCACCCAGCACGACCTTGCCCGCGTTGCCCTTGTCGAAGTTGTACTCGGCGGTGTCCAGGGTCTTCCAGACCCCGCCGGTCCCAGTCTGGTTGACCGTGTAGTTCTTCGTGCCGCCGCTGTAGTTCACGGTGTACGGGGCGGCCGTGGCCGCGTCCGACGCCGCCGGGTAGTGCACATCCACCCGGTAGGAGTCGGTCTCGGGGACCTGCGGCTGCCAGGTGTACTTCTCGCCCGTCAGCGCGTTCTTGTTGTAGGCGAAGTCGTCGTTGGTCGCGGCGCCACCGGTGGTGGTGCCTCCCGGCCACTCGCCGACCGCCGCCGTACCGGTGTCCCCGTCGTCCTGCTGGACGGTGGTGCCGGACAGCTCACCCACCAGCGCACTGGTGTTGGACCAGTTCGCGCCCGACTCGGTCCACGAACCCGTCGCCCGGTGCGCCTCGATGGTCACGGCTTTGCCGTTGGTGGTGTGCGACTGGTCGTAGTACATCCCCAACCGCGCGGCATCGACCTTCACGCCCGCCGGTATCTCGCTCAGCGGGAACTGAATCAGCGAGCGGGCGATGCCCGTGTCCGTCTTGCCGGCCGCGAGCTTCCACGTGGTGTTGAAGTTCACCGACGGCTGGTCGGACAGGACCATCGTGTCCTGCGAGTCCGTCGGCGACGGCGCGATGGTGATCGTCGGGTCGATCACCACCGGGTACTGACGCTCCTTCGCCGCCAGCCACTTGGTGTCCGGCGTGACCGTCAGCTTCCAGTTCTTGCCGTCGCGGCTGAGCTTCTGGCTGACCTTGGTGGAGTACGTACCACCGGTCGGCGACAGCGCGTCCTTTTGGGCGTCCGTCATGTACGGCGCCGGAATCACCATCACCGGAGTGTTCGGGAGCTCACCGAACAGCGCGACCGAACCGTCCTTGCGGGCCTTCGGCGTCAGGCCACCGGTGTTCAGCGTGAAGGTGTACGACACCGGGCCGGCCGGAGCCGCGTCCAGGACAATGTTCTCCTTGACCTGTCCCCGGCCCACCTTGTACTGCAGATCCGCGCCGCCAACAGCGTCCTTGTACGTGACGGTCTCGCCCTTGGCCTGCGGCTTCAGCGACTTGCCGGCACCCTTCAGGCCCATCGTGACCGAGCGGCCGTTCGGCGCCCCGAAACGCAGCAGCTTCTCGGCGTCGGAGCCGAACCAGCTCTGTCCCGTGTTCGCCGTGTTGGCGAAGTCGAAGCCCTTTTCCGCCGTCGGCCTCAGCGCCGTGTCGATCGGCTTCCAGGACTTCCCGGACTTGTAGGAGACCGGCACAGCCGCCAGCTCCGCCTCGACCCGGCCGTCCGACAGCTGCCAGAACCGCGCCTGCGGCGTACGGCGGTTCGTCAGCTCCTTGACCCGCTTGGGCTTCGGAAGCTTCTTGCCCTTCGGCAGCTTCTCGCGGCTGGGTATCTCCAGTTTTCCGCCGACGGGCGGCTTGGCCGACTCCTTGTCGTCGTCGTCCGAGAACCAGCCCTTGACGGTGTCGACAACCCCCTTGTCGTCGTTGTGCGCCGCCGACGGTGGCGCCGCATACGCGACCTGCGGCAGCAGCGTTCCCGCCACCGCCGAAACGACTAGACAGGAGATATATCTCCCGTATGGAACTTTCACCTCAATGCCCTTCCACATAGGCGATGCCAATTCGCCGCATGCGAAATAGGCACGCCGAATGAGCCGGCCTGGAGGTTTCCGGCCGGCGTGACTCATTGCTCCACGACTGCGAACTGGCAGTTCACGGCTGTGGCGGCGTGATTTCT
The DNA here is from genome assembly GCF_040651435.1 of Streptomyces sp. NPDC048479. Lineage (NCBI taxonomy): Bacteria > Bacillati > Actinomycetota > Actinomycetes > Kitasatosporales > Streptomycetaceae > Streptomyces > Streptomyces sp. NPDC048479. Next base: position 375,760 of record NZ_JBEZKA010000004.1, on the reverse strand, counting down.
AATGTCCCGAGTGATGCCCCGTCAACCCCTAGGACATTAGGGACAGTTGGCCCTCGAAGAGAGTGCCGATTCGCCCGTTTCTTCCGCTCGCTCGCGCCAGGCGGATCGCGTCGTGTATAAACGCCCGGTTCCGCACAGAGTCAATTCTCCGAAAGCCGGTCCCTTATGCCATCCACGGAATCCGCCGAGTCCGTTGAGTCCGTTGAATCCGCGAAATCCACTGAATCCACTGAATCCACCGAAGCCTCGGACCTGATCGACGTCGCGGAGCCGGAGACCGCCGACAAGGCGCGCCCGGACCGGCGTGGTCTGGTCATCGCGGCAGTCGTGCTGCTCGCCTGCGGCGGACTTGTCGGCTACGGCTTCCTCAACACCCCCGAGAAGCCGAAGGCCCGCGCTGTCCCGACCGCCGAGGTGACCTATGAGGTGACCGGAAGCGGCACGGCCGAGCTCTCCTACCTCGCACGCAGCGAGTCCGGCGAGGCAACCGTGGAGAAGGGCGTCACGCTGCCCTGGAAGAAGACGGTCCAGGTACCGCTCGGCAAGGCGCCGACCATCGCCCTCGCCCTCGACGGGAAGGGCGGCCAGGCCAGTTGCACCCTCGCCATCCGCGGCAAACACGTGCAACGTGCCACCGCATCCGGCAACTTCGGACGAGCAACCTGCACCGGCGAACTGCCGGCCGACGGGCGCGGGAAGAAGTGATGCCCGCTCGTCTCATCCAGGCGGCGCCCCGCCCGCCGCCGAGGGTGAACCCGCTCAGCCTGGTCGCACCCGAAACAGTGCACGTAGTCCGCACAGCCGGTGGGGCCCGCACGCACCGACCCCGTCGGCCCGTTCACGCGTCTCGTCACGCGCCGCGCACCGACCCCGCCGAGCACGCTCGCACCCCGAGCCGGACGCCCCGGACTCGCAGCCCCGGCGGAACACGATCACTCCGGCGGCCGCTCACCGGCTGCGGGGCGTTCCGGGCGGGCAGACACCGCCCGCCCACCGGACCTCGGCAAGCGCCGGGCCCGGGTCAGCCCCCGGGGCCCCAGCCGTCCTCGGCGGCCTCGAGCCGCGGGCGTCAGCGCCTGACGCGCGCACGGCGCGAGACGACCGCGCGCAGCACCCGCTGGCCCTCGGTCGACACATCCAGCGCCTGGCGCAGCCCGACGCCCCCCTCCGCGTCCGCCAGGATCTCCAGGATCTGGACCTGACGGCGCAGTTCACCGGCGACCAGCGGACCCGCGCGGTCCGGCTCGCCCTCACGGCAACGCTTCAGCACGTCGACCACCTCGGCCGCCGCCGGTACCTCGGTACCGGGACCCGCATCGAAGCGGTGGTGGAGTTCGAGGGCAGCGACGGAGCAGTCGTCCGCCCACTCCCGCAGCGGATCCACCTCCCACTCGGAGGGCGCGGCGCCGAGCATCTGCCGTACGAGAACGGCGGCTTCGTCGTCGACGGCCGCGCTCTCCATGGTCTCCCTGGCCTCCGCGAGGCGTAGGGACCAGTCCTCCTCGCCTTCCACCAGCCCGGCCCAGAGCGGACGCAGCGCATCGGCCTCGGACGCAAGCAGCGGCAGACAGCGGTCCAGGCAGGCGAGCCCGCTCGCGGCCAGGCCTCGCTCATCCGCCTGTGCCATCAGTTCCCTCAGGCTCTTCGACGCCATGGACGCCTCCCGTCGCGGACGCAGTACTTCCTCTTACTGCGCCCCGTGGCTCAAATGCGTCACTCCGACAGACCGGGAATTCCCAGTCCATCGAGGAATCGGAAGAAGAGTTCCTCGGCGAAAGGCTCGGGCCGCTTGGCGCAAAGTACCCCCTTCAGGGCCTCCGCCGCCATGGTCGTGCCGGCTTCCTCGGCCCACTCGGCCGCCCTCCGCACCGCGTCCTCGGCGGTCAGGAAGAGGTCGTCGAGCACCATGCCGCTCGCGCCCAGATACCCGGCCATCGCCTCCCTGGCCAGGCACGCGTACCAGGATCCGCTTTCCGGCGCCGCCGCCTCCACGACCACGCAGTCACTGTCCATGACGAAGCCGAAGAGCACCGGCGAGCCCATCGACCGGGCGAGCGCGCCCATATCGCCGATATCGGGCTCGCTCGGGTGCTGCCAGATCTGCCAGCCGTCCGCTCGCTGCTGGTACAGCGTCAGATTTCCCCGTACGCCGGCGAGCGCACCCTGCTCCGTGAGCGGCTGCCCGCTCCTGCCCACGACGTAGTAGCCCGAGAACCCCATACCCCGCTCCCCCCATGCCGGAGGCACCAGCCTGACCCGGAGGAACCGTCATACGTCACTCGCACACACATGCGCCACAACTCTGTTACATTCTGCCCACTTGGAACTCGGCCTGCGCAGCGCCCAGTTGGGACCGCCGCGGCCGTGAAATCCCGCGGTGTGAGCCCGCGCGCCCCCGGGCGGCCTCACACCGCGACCTCCTGAGGGCCCCGCACGGCCTTGACGCTCTGCATGCGCGTCAGCCTGCGGACGACGAGGATCGCCAGCAGCGCGGCCGCGATGTCGACGAGGTCGGTGACGATGAACGCGTTCGCGGCCGTCCTGAGCGCCTCCGCCGTCTTGGCATTGTCGTACTGCCTGCCCGCGACACGGTCGATCAGCAGCGAGATGATCCACGCCGTCCACCAGGCGTTGAGGACGGCCTGCGACTCCCCCTTCGACCTTCCGTACGGGTCCTGGCGGCTCGCCACCCAGATGTCACCGGCGACCCCGCGCGGGATCCACAGATTGCCGATCGGGATGAACCAGCCGCCGATCGCCCAGCCGGGGCCACGGCTCTGCAGATCCGGCGCGAACACGCCGGCGTTGATCCGTACCCGGTGGAACCAGATGATGAAGAGCACGGCCGCGGCCAAGAGCCCGAGGGACTGAAGCCCGCCCGCCATGGCGATCAGCAAGTCCGCCCGCTCCAGGTCCTCGTCCGCGAAGACCTCGAACCTGTCTCCCGGCAGCGGACCCACCACTCCGCGGAGATTGACCGAGGCGAGGACGGAGAAGAGGTCGGCCACGATGACGAACGAGAGCAGCGCCACGACGGCGTACGAGAGTCCGACCGGCGAGCGCAGTGCGGATGTGGGCCTGGAGTAGCCCATCGAGGGGCGCGCAGGCGGCGGAGTGCTGTTGGCCGCGGCTACCGAGCAGCCATCGCAGAGGCCCCCCCGGTCGTGGCCGTATTCGTTTGGCAGTTCGAGCAGAGCATGGCTGAGCGGACCCCCCACGGGTGAGACGACACCCCTCCCCAGAGGCGTCACAGAATGGCGGCCGCACAATGTGCGGCCGCCGGCAGAAGATATGTCTCCCCGGCGGCCACCGTCCAGCGTGAACCCGCGGCTCAGCCCAGCTTCCGGGCCAATTGGTCGAAGGCTTGCCAACTGCGCACCGGGGGACGTGGGTCCCACAGCTTCTGGGCCGTCGCCCGCAACGGCATGGCGATGCCGCGTGCGACCTGGTCCTGGGTCTGCGCCTGGGAGAGGTCGGACCAGACAGCGAAGCGGCCGCCCAGGATCTGGTCCGAGTACGTCCGGGGCACCGGCTGGGTACCGCGGATCACGAAGGGCGTCCACTGCTCATAGATCCGGCGGCCCGTCGGATAGCGGAAGGTCTGCGGCTGGCCGAGCACGTAGTACATGTACTCGTCATTGACATTGACCACCCGTCGGCCCTCGCGCAGATACTCCTCCGGCGGCCGCGCCCCGATCTCCTTGCCCGTCCAGTACTCGACCTCGAGATCCTTGTCCGCGGTGACCACACCACCCCGGAAGAAGCCGTCGTTCCAGGCCTTGAGCTTGCGGCCCAGCGGGCGCAGCACCGCCGCACGGTCGTTCACCCACGCGGTCGCCAGGTCCTGGACCCGCGCGTTCGGCCCGTATTTCCGGCGGGCGACGGCCGCGAGCTGCGGGAAGGACACCTCCGGGTTCTTCCTGGTCAGCGCCTGGTACTCGTCCCCGCCGAGATGCCAGTACGCCCCGGGGAACAGCTCCGCGTACTCCTTCAGCAGCTCGTCCACGATCTTCGCCGACGCGGGCTGTCCGATGTCGATCGCCCCGGGCACGGACCTGCCCGCCGCGTCCCGCAGCTGGAGCTGCGGATGCGCGTCCAGCACCGCGCCGAGGTGGCCGGGGGAGTCGATCTCCGGGATGACCGTGATGTGCAGCCGGGCGGCCAGCTCAACGATCCGCCGCACCTCGGCCTTGGTCAGATGCTCGCGCGAGACGATCTCGGGATGCGAGTCCGACGCGATACGGAAGCCCTGGTCGTCGGAGAAGTGCAGGCCCAGCTGGTTGAGCTTGAGGTCGGCCATCTCGGGCAGCCGGTCCTCGATCCAGCCCGCCGTGTAGTGCTTGCGCGCGATGTCGACCATCAGCCCGCGCTGCGGCCGGTCCGGTTGATCCCGTACGACACCTTCCGGCATCGCGCCCCCGGACCGCACCGCCTGCTTCAGCGTCCGCGTCCCGTAGAAGACCCCGGCCTGGTCAGGGCCGGAGATGGTGACCCGCCCGCCACGGGTGAGGACGGTGTACGACTCGGGCTTGCCCTTCGGTGGGGTCGCGAGCGCCAGCTCGACGTCGCCGGCGCGGGCGGGAACCGCGCCCCGGTAGCCGAGCTTCAGCTCCTTCGCGATCAGCTGACCCTCGTCGGCGAGTGCCCCGCTGCCCTTGGCGATGACGACCCCGCCGCCGGCCTGGGGCCGCCAGCCAGGACCGCGGCCCGGCTCAAAGGTGCGTACGGACGGGATGGTGTCGGGCGCCTTCGAGAGGGGGTACGTCCTGGAGGGCGACGGCGTGGGCGCCGCGGCCACGGGTGTCTTCCCGGCGCCGCGCACATCGCTGCCCGTCCCGCCGGGTACACCGCTCGAGCAGCCGGTCAGCGTCATCGAGAAGGCCGCGGCTGCGGCAACGATCGCGCCGGTGACCCCTGCGCGCCCAGAGTGCCGTCTCACTCGGATTCCTCCCATATGTGGCGTAACTATGGCGAAGCACCCCCCATCAAGGTCTATCACGCAATGCGGAACTCTCTCGTCCGGGTGAATATCGCGCATCCGTCGGACAGCTCCTGCCCGGCCTGGATAGCGTTATGAACCATCCATCACTTGTCTCCCAGCCGTCCCGCTGTCCCGTTCGAGGAGCCCACGCTGTCCAGCGAATCCCACGCCGGCCTCCCGAAGCGACCGCCGCCACTCCACCACAGTCACCGAGCCCTCGATCCTTCCGCCATACCCTCCCCGCGTCACGGCGCGCCGGGCCTCGCGCATTTCAACGCCGCCCCCGCCGACCTGGCCGAAGCCGTGCTGCTCGCCTGCTGCGGCAGCCGCCGCTGGGCCCAGCGCGTGGTCGCTCACCGCCCCTATCCCGACCTCGACGCGCTGCTCGCCGCCTCCGACGAGGCCGGTTACGATCTCTCCCCCGCCGACGTCTCCGAGGCCCTCTCCGGAGAGTCCTCCGCCGGTCTGCACCCCGGCGCGCCGCAGGCCGCGCAGACCGCGCTCTCCGCCGCCCACGCCGCGTACGAGAGCCGCTTCGGCCACGCCTTCGTGATCAGCCTGCACGGCTACCACCCCGACGAATACCTCGACCAGGTACTGGCCGGAATCCGCACCCGCCTCGCGCACGAGCCGGACGAGGAGCGGGCCGTCTCCGCCGAGGAGCTGCGCGGCCTCGCCCGCTCCCGACTGGCACATGTAGTGGCCAACCATCCGGAATCAGACGTCGCGGGGGCTTCCCGATAGCCCGTCCGAGGCTGTTTGATTGCCTGTTTGATCACACCTGCGGACCCCGGGCAAACGAACCGACAACTCGTCGCTACGATGGCCAGGGCCGGTGGACCGTACCCGGCCGGGCCAGACCGACCCCCCAAGCCGGCAGGCCCCAATCCCCGCTCCCGGAGGGTTCTGCCGTGCCGGCTGGAACGCTGTACCGCGGCCGGGAAGGAATGTGGTCCTGGGTGGCTCATCGAGTCACCGGCGTCCTCATCTTCTTCTTCCTGTTCGTACACGTGCTGGACACCGCTCTCGTCCGCGTCTCTCCCGAGGCGTATGACAGTGTCGTGGCCACGTACAAGACGCCGATCGTCGCGCTGCTCGAATACGGCCTGGTGGCCGCCATTCTCTTCCATGCGCTCAACGGCCTGCGTGTCATCGCTGTGGACTTCTGGTCCAAGGGCCCGCGCTACCAGAAGCAGATGTTCTGGACCGTCATGGCCATCTGGTTCGTACTGATGGTGGGCGCCCTGTACCCGGTGCTCGGCCACGCCGTACGTGAACTGCTCGGGAGCTGATGCCAGACATGTCTGCTGACACCTCTTCCGTGATCGGTCCCGTCGAGGGCGAGAGCCTGTACGACGTGGACAATCCGGCCCCGTACATCGAGGCGCCTCGCCGGCGCACCAAGAAGACCCCGAAGTCGACCCGCGGCAACTTCGAGATGGCCGCATGGCTCTTCATGCGCCTGTCCGGTGTCGTCCTGGTCGTCCTGGTCATCGGCCACCTGCTGATCCAGCTGGTGCTCGACGGCGGCGTCTCCAAGATCGGCTTCGCCTTCGTGGCCGGCCGTTGGGCGTCCCCGTTCTGGCAGACCTGGGACCTGCTGATGCTGTGGCTCGCCATGCTGCACGGCGCCAATGGCCTCCGTACCGTCATCAACGACTACGCGGAGCGCGCCAACACGCGCCTGTGGCTCAAGGGCCTGCTGTACACCGCCACGGTGTTCACCATCCTTCTGGGCACGCTGGTGATCTTCACCTTCGACCCGAACATCCGCTAAAGCCGGGGCTGACGAGACCAATGAAGATCCATAAGTACGACACCGTCATCGTCGGCGCGGGCGGCGCCGGCATGCGCGCGGCCATCGAGTCGACCAAGCGCAGCCGTACCGCCGTACTGACGAAGCTGTACCCGACCCGCTCCCACACGGGCGCCGCGCAGGGTGGCATGGCCGCCGCGCTCGCCAACGTGGAGGAGGACAACTGGGAGTGGCACACCTTCGACACGGTCAAGGGCGGTGACTACCTGGTCGACCAGGACGCCGCCGAGATCCTGGCGAAGGAGGCCATCGACGCCGTCCTCGACCTGGAGAAGATGGGCCTGCCGTTCAACCGGACGCCGAACGGCACCATCGACCAGCGCCGCTTCGGCGGGCACTCGCGCAACCACGGCGAGGCGCCGGTCCGCCGGTCCTGCTACGCCGCGGACCGCACCGGTCACATGATCCTCCAGACGCTGTACCAGAACTGCGTCAAGGAGGGCGTGGAGTTCTTCAACGAGTTCTACGTCCTGGACCAGCTGATCATCGAGGTCGACGGCGTCAAGAAGTCGGCGGGTGTGGTCGCGTACGAGCTGGCCACCGGCGAGATCCACATCTTCCAGGCGAAGGCCGTCATCTACGCCTCGGGCGGCACCGGCAAGTTCTTCAAGGTGACCTCCAACGCGCACACCCTGACCGGTGACGGGCAGGCCGCCTGCTACCGGCGCGGACTGCCGCTGGAGGACATGGAGTTCTTCCAGTTCCACCCGACGGGCATCTGGCGCATGGGCATCCTGCTGACGGAGGGCGCCCGTGGTGAGGGCGGCATCCTCCGCAACAAGGACGGCGAGCGCTTCATGGAGAAGTACGCGCCCGTCATGAAGGACCTCGCCTCGCGTGACGTCGTCTCGCGCTCCATCTACACGGAGATCCGCGAGGGCCGCGGCTGCGGTCCCGAGGGCGACCACGTCTACCTGGACCTGACCCACCTGCCGCCGGAGCAGCTGGACGCCAAGCTCCCGGACATCACCGAGTTCGCGCGTACGTACCTCGGCATCGAGCCCTACACGGACCCGATCCCGATCCAGCCGACCGCGCACTACGCCATGGGCGGCATCCCGACCAATGTCCAGGGTGAGGTCCTGCGGGACAACACCACCGTCGTTCCCGGTCTGTACGCCGCCGGTGAGGTCGCCTGCGTCTCGGTGCACGGCGCCAACCGCCTGGGCACCAACTCGCTGCTGGACATCAACGTCTTCGGCAAGCGGGCCGGCATCGCCGCGGCCGAGTACTCCGCGAAGAACGACTATGTCGAGCTTCCCGAGGACCCGGCGGCGTTCGTCCAGGAGCAGGTCGAGCGGCTGCGCAGCGCCACGGGCAACGAGCGGGTCGCGGACATCCGCCGCGAGCTCCAGGAGTGCATGGACGCCAATGTGATGGTGTTCCGTACCGAGCAGACGATCAAGACCGCTGTCGAGAAGATCGGCGAGCTGCGCGAGCGCTACCTGAACGTCTCGGTCCAGGACAAGGGCAAGCGGTTCAACACCGACCTGCTGGAGGCCATCGAGCTGGGGAACCTGCTCGACCTGGCCGAGGTCATGGCCGTCTCCGCACTCGCCCGCAAGGAGTCCCGCGGCGGTCACTACCGCGAGGACTACCCCAACCGCGACGACGTCAACTTCATGCGCCACACCATGGCGTACCGCGAGGTGGGCGACGACGGCATCGAGTCGATCCGGCTCGACTACAAGCCGGTCGTCCAGACCCGCTACCAGCCGATGGAGCGTAAGTACTGATGGCTACTCCCGTACTGGACAAGGTGGAGGCGGAGAGCGCCGCCTCGCCCTACATCACGGTCACCTTCCGGATCCGCCGCTTCAACCCCGAGGTCTCCGACGAGGCCCAGTGGCAGGACTTCCCGATCGAGATCGACCCCAAGGAGCGTGTGCTCGACGCCCTCCACAAGATCAAGTGGGACGTCGACGGTTCGCTCACCTTCCGGCGCTCCTGCGCGCACGGCATCTGCGGCTCCGACGCGATGCGGATCAACGGCAAGAACAGGCTCGCCTGCAAGACGCTGATCAAGGACATCAACCCGGAGAAGCCGATCACGGTCGAGGCCATAAAGGGCCTCACGGTCCTCAAGGACCTGGTCGTGGACATGGAGCCGTTCTTCCAGGCGTACCGCGATGTGATGCCCTTCCTCATCACCAAGGGCAACGAGCCGACGCGTGAGCGTCTGCAGACCGCCGAGGACCGCGAGCGCTTCGACGACACCACCAAGTGCATCCTGTGCGCCGCGTGCACCTCCTCGTGCCCGGTGTTCTGGAACGACGGCCAGTACTTCGGCCCGGCGGCGATCGTGAACGCGCACCGCTTCATCTTCGACTCGCGCGACGAGGCCGGCGAGCAGCGGCTGGAGATCCTCAACGACAAGGACGGTGTGTGGCGTTGCCGCACGACGTTCAACTGCACGGACGCCTGCCCGCGCGGTATCGAGGTCACCAAGGCGATCCAGGAAGTGAAGCGGGCACTGATCACGCGTCGCTTCTGAGCCTCTGCGCCTCTGTGCTTGTGAGCATCTGGACTTCCGGGCAACGGTAGTTGCCGATGCGGTACGAAGGGTCCCGCCTCCCGGTCCTGGGAGGCGGGACCCTTCGCCGTACGGCTTCACTTCACCGACGGGGGCTATACCTGGCAGGATCGGTTCTGTCTGACATGCGCAGCAGGAAAGCGGGGACGAGAGTATGAGCGAGCCCAATCCGTACGCGGACGGAGAGCCCGAGTACAAGTGGGGGCCGACGCAGCCGCCGGGGACGCCGGCGTACGGCTACCCGAATCCGGCGCCGGGGTACGGATATCCCGGCCAGGGCACCCCCGACTACAGCCAGACGCAGCCTGCTCTGCCCATCCCTGCGGGCGGTCCGCCCGCTCCGATGGGTGGCGCGCCGCTGGTGTCGATCGGTGACATCACCGTCATGGGCGACTCGATCGTGACGCCCGCCGGCACCCTCCCGCTGAGGGGCGCGGTCTGGAACGCGACGGACATGTCGCGCACCGAGGAGAAGATGCCGACGCACGCCATCGTGCTGGCTGTCGTGTTCTTCCTCTTCTGTCTGCTGGGTCTGCTCTTCCTGTTGATGAAGGAGAAGACGACCACGGGCTTCATCCAGGTCACGGTGACGAGCGGCGGCCGGCACCACTCGACGATGATCCCGGCCCGGGGTCCCGAGAGCTTCCAAATGGTGATGGGCCAGATCAACTACGCGCGCTCGCTGAGCAGTATGTGACGACACCCCCTAGAGCTGGCTGGTGATCGTGACGTCGGTGATCTCCGTGTCCTTGGCGAGCATCATCGCCTTGCTGAGGATCACGGCGAGCATCCGGTCACCCTCGAAGGGCAGGTATCCGGCGTTCACCGCGCCGCTGCCCGCGAACGGGACGATGCACAGATAGCGCTCGTGCGGATCGACCAGGATGTTGCCCGAGCCGAGATGGATCCGGTACGTGTTCCGATCGCCGCGGACCCGGCAGGAAGCGGCCGCCGACGGTGCAACGGTCGGCGATCGCAAGCCGCGGGACGAGCCGGGTGAGCAACTCGCGGCGGGTCGCGGCCGTTTGGGACAGCTCGCCGAAGCCGTACGAGGTCCAGTACTCCCGGAAGCGGCCGCCGGGTCCGCCGTCCTGCCAGGTGGGGTCGTTGCCGACGGAGGCCACGCCCACGAACAGGTCGACGTCGCGCAGGACTTCGGAGAGCACGAGCTCGGGTATGCCGGTGAGCGGCAGCAGGTCGACGGATGTCCCGTCCTGCCATCTGCTGCCCTGGCGGTAGGCGCCGCCGCCCGCGTGCGCCCGGTTGCCGGGGGCGTCGATCGGATAGAAGCGGACCTGATCGGTGACGACGCGGGTGTACGCGCCGGAGTCGGTGAGGTCGTCGTCCTCCCTGCCGCCGACGCCCTCGATCCAGTACTCGGCGCGCAGCCCCCACTGCGGCAACTCCCTTACCGCGGGCGGGTACGAGTCGTTTACGCTGATGACCTCCGTGGCGCTGCCGAGTTCGAGCTGCTGGTCCAGCTTCTCGATCTGCCGGTCCCCGACCAGCACCAGGAAGCCGTTGCGCCCGAACGCCTCGATGGCGCGCTCGTACGCGCCCCTGGCGTCCTGGCCGTGCACGACCTCCTCAAGCACCCTGCGCCGGATCAACTCACGCAGCGCGAGGCGTTCTTCCGCGACCTCCAGTCCAGAGCGTCGCGACGTTCCCCCGATGTCGCCTCGTCGACGAAGGTCACCATTCCCATGCCGAGAACAGTAGAAGCCACCACTGACAATCAGTCCTGACGGGGGGAGACCGGCCGCTCGAAGAAGGTCTCCAGCGAGACGGTGGCCTGCGTGCCGCTGACGCCCTCGATGGCGTACAACCGCCGCAGCACGTCCTGGAGCTGCTCGGTGGTGGCGGTGCGCACCTTCACCAGCACGGACGCGCTGCCCGCGATGATGTGCGCTTCCTGGATCTCGGAGATCGCGGCGAACGCGGCGCCCGACTCCCCCATCCAGACGGACGATTCGACCATGACGAAGGCGAGCACACCCCGCCCCAGCGCCGCCGGGTCCACCTCCACCGTCGTGCGGCGGATGACACCGCGCTCGCGCAGTTTCCTTACCCGCTCGTGCGCGGCGCCGGCCGAGAGGCCGACGGCCTTGCCCAGCGCCGCGTAGGCCTGGGTGGCGTCCTGCTGGAGCAGGGCCACAAGCTCACGATCGATGTCATCCACGCTTGCGACCATACCTCATACTGCGATACGGATACTCCACGGAATGCCATTCAGTCGCAGAACTGGGGGACTCAACCATGTCCAGCACTACCCGCCCGTCGATATACGAGATCCTGGACGATCGCTTCCGCACCGGACGCTGTGCCAACGGCGACGAGCGGCTGGAGACGCTCCACGACGACTGCCGCTGGGCCGAGGGTCCGCTCTATCTGCCGGCCTGGCGGCAGCTGATCTGGAGCGACATCCCCAACGACCGCATGCTGCGCTGGGACGAGGCGACCGGCGCGATCAGCCTCTTCCGCTCTCCGGCCGGCCACAGCAACGGCAACACGCTCGACCGCGAGGGCCGGTTGATCAGCTGCGAGCAGGGCAACCGACGCGTGACCCGCACCGAACCGGACGGCACGCTCACCGTCCTCGCCGACCGCTTCGAGGGCAAGCGCCTCAACAGCCCGAACGACGCGGCCGTACGGTCCGACGGCTCGGTCTGGTTCTCCGACCCCGACTTCGGCATCACCAGCGACTACGAGGGCTTCCGCGCCGAGAGCGAGATCGGCGCCTGCAACGTCTATCGCGTGGACCCGGCTACGGGCGAGGTCCGCCTGGTCGCCGACGGCTTCGGCGGCCCCAACGGCCTGGTCTTCTCGCTCGACGAGCGGCAGTTGTACGTCTCCGACACACGCGCCGGCCAGATCCGCGTCTTCGACGTACGCGAGAACGGCACCCTCTCGGACGGCAAGGTCTTCGCCGAGGCGGCGGACGGCATCAGCCGTTTCGACAACATCCGCTTCGACGACGAAGGCCGGCTGTGGGCGGCGGCCATGCACGGCGGAGTGCACTGCTACGACCCGGACGGGACCCTGATCGGCCGGATCGTCGTCCCCGAGGCGGTCTCCAACATCGCCTTCGGCGGCCCGAAGAACAACCGGCTGTTCATCACGGCGACGACGAGTCTGTACTCCCTGGTGATGTCGGTGACGGGTGCTCGGCGGCCAGCATGACGCGTCGCAGCATGTCGTTGAGCTGCTTCCGTTCATCCTTGGAGAGGACTCCGAGCAGCCGGTACTCCTCGTCGCCGAGGACGTCCATCGCGCCCAGCCAGGTCGCCCGGCCCGACTTCGTCAGTTCCACATCGACCCGGCGGCGGTCGGTTGTGGAGGGCGTACGGCGGATGAACCCGCGTTTCTCGAGCGCGTCCAGGCGGCCGGTGACCGAGGCCGGGGCCAGGTCGAGGTCCGCGGCGAGTTCGGAGGGGGCCGCCTTGCCGCCGCGGCCCGCGAGCTTGTGCAGGGTGTCGAACTCATGGCGTTCCAGATCGAAGTCGAGCAGGGACTGTTCCCGGACCCGACGCAGATGCACGGAGAGTTTCTTCATCCGCGTGACCGCCCCCTCGATGTCGGGGTCGAGGTCGGGCAGCACGGGCTTCCATCGCTCCACATGTCCGTCGGTCCAGTCGCGGTGCTCCATGGCCGCGATGGTACTGGGGTGTACTTCGGGAGGAGATATTTCGTTGACGAATAATTAGATACCGAAATAGATTGGCCTTCATGCCACCGCATCCTCTGCGCACGCGCGCCTTCCGGCTGCTGTTCCTCGGCCGCACACTGTCCTTGCTCGGCGACGCCGCGATTCCCGCCGCGCTGGCCCTCGCCGTGTACGAAGCCACCGGATCGACCGGCGCGCTCGCGCTCGTGCTGGGCTGTGCGATGGTCCCGAAGCTCCTGCTGCTGCCGCTCGGCGGCGTCGTCGGGGACCGGTTCAACGCCCGTACGGTCGCGCTCGTCACCGACGCCGTACGGTGCCTCACCCAGCTCCTCGTGGGAGTGGAACTCCTCGGCGGCGAGCCCCGGTTGTGGCATATCGCCGTGGCGGAGGCGGTCGGTGGGGCGGCAGGCGCGTTCGCGATGCCGACCGTCTCACCGCTGATCACCGGGACGGTCGAGGAGGACGGGCTGCGAAAGGCCAACGCGGTGATGGGCGTCGCGCAGAGCGCCACCCGGCTCGGCGGACCCGCACTCGCCGGACTGCTGATCTACACCGTCGGGCCCGGCTTGGCCTTCGTACTCGACGCGGCGAGCTTCGCGGTGAGCGCCGTGCTGCTCGCGGCTGTCCGCGTACGGCACGTGCCCATTCCGCGGCGGTCGCTGCTCGCCGACCTCAAGGAGGGCTGGACCGAGGTCCTCGCCCGCGACTGGTACTGGACCAGCCTCCTCGCGCACGCCGCGTGGAACGGCGCGGCCGCCGTGCTGATGACGCTCGGCCCCGCCATCGCCGTAAGCGAGTTGGGCGGGCAGGGCACCTGGCTGGCGCTGCTCCAGACCGGCGCGGTCGGACTGCTGCTGGGCTCGCTGATCGCCGCGCGGGCCCGGCCCGAGCGGCCGGTCCTGGTGGCCAATCTGGGTCTTGCGGCCTACGCGCTGCCGCTCGGGCTGCTGGCCCTTTCCGCGCCCGCTCCGCTGACCATCGCGGCGTACGGCGTCGCCCAGGCCGGGCTCGGCTTCCTCTCACCGGTCTGGGAGACCTCGGTCCAGCAGGCGATCCCGGCGCATGCGCTGGCCCGGGTCACCTCGTACGACTGGCTGCTCTCACTCGGCGCGATGCCGCTCGGGTACGCGCTGGCACCGCTGGCCGCCTCGGCATGGGGCCCTTCGGTGCCGCTCGCGGTCGCGGCGGTCGTCGTGGGCGCCGCCTGCCTGGGCACGGCGGCGGTTCCGGGAGTGCGCCGGTTCGGGGCCGCCGGGGCCGTTGTCAGTGGTGCGCCGTACCGTCGGAAGGAGTTGAGCTCGGGGAGGGGACCGGCACGATGACGGCGATGGCGGACGGCCTGGAGACCAGGCTGTACGAGGCGGGGTGGCAGGAGCGCACGGGCGAGGGGCCGCCGGTGCAAGAACTGCTGGAGTCGCTGGACGAGCCTGAGCAGCGGCAGGCCGCGCTCTGGTTCCACCAGAACGTCATCGACGGCGGCGCGGACGATGTCAGCCTGGGGGCGCTCGGCTGGGTGACGTCGCGGCAGCTCGACTGGACTGCGCAGCAGGCCGACGAACTGCTCGGGCGACTGGCGGGCAAGCGTGCGCAGGTCGATCTGCTCACCCTGCTGCGGGAGTTCGAGCCGCTGGTGAGGCCCGCACTGGCGGCGGCCCGCACGACCGGGAGCTGGTGCGGTCGCTGCGCCGATGGCTGCCCTTCGCGGCGCGCGGGTCCGAGAGGATGCGGGAGCAGCTCGACGAGCTGGCGGGGACGGAGCCAGCCGCCACCGGTCTTGCGGACGAACTGCTCGACGGGTTCGACGATTACGGACCTGCGATGCGGGCCGCCCACAGCACGCTGCTCTGGGCTCCTGGCGTCAACGACCTCCTGTGGCACTGCATGGGCCAGGACAAGTTGCGGGCCACCAAGCGGTGGCGCAAGGGGGCGGCGGCGCTGCTGGACCAGGCGGAAGGCGGTCCCGAGGTGGTGCGGGCGCTGCTGGAGGGGATGGCGGGGCAGCGGGAGCATCCGGTGGCGGCGCCCGCCTGGGTCGGCGGGCACACCCTGCCGGGGATCGCGGCGGAGGGCAGCACCCGGCTGCTGCGCGGGCTGTTGTGGGCCGCCGCAGATGTCGAAGCGGACTGGGTGGTGCCGGCCGTCGGCGCGGTCGCGCTCAACGCCGGCACGGGGACGCGCGGTTCCGGCGGTGACTGCCGCAACGGCAGGATGGCCACGACCGCGGTCGCCGTCCTCGGCGACTTCGGCGACTTCGGCGGTACGCAGGGCGAGCAGGCCGCCGACTGGCTCGGCCGGCTCCGGCGCGAGATCCGCAACCGCACGGTGGTCAAGGGCATCAGCGCCTCCCTGCAGGCTGTCGCCGAGCGCAGCGGGATCACTCCGTCGATGCTCAGGGAACGGGCCGTGCCGTCCGTGGGCCTCGACGCGCGCGGCATCCGCGAGGATCCGCTCGGCGACTACACCGCGGTGCTGTCGATCACCGCTTCCGCGGCGGCCACGCTCTCCTTCCGGGGGCCGCAGGGCCGGGTGCTGAAGTCCGCGCCGAAGGCGGTCCGGGAGGAGTTCGGTGACCGACTGACGGGCATCCGGGCCGCGTTGAAGCAGCTGCGGACCCTGCTGCCGGTCGAACGGGTACGGCTCGAGGAGCATCTGATGGCCGGCACCCAGTGGCCGTCCGCCGACTGGGAGCGGTACTACATCGACCATCCGGTGACCGGCACGCTGTCCCGCAGCCTGCTCTGGGAGGCGAGCACGGACGGCGGCGAGCAGTGGGTTGCCGGACTGCCGGAGCGTACGGCGGGCGGCTGGGCGCTGGCCGGGGCGGACGGCACGGCGGCCCCGGTGACGGACGGCTCCGTGTTGCGGCTCTGGCATCCGGTGCGCGCCGACGCCGACGAGATACGGATCTGGCGCGAGGAGCTCGCCGAACGCGAGCTGCGTCAGCCGTTCAAGCAGGCCTTCCGGGAGGTCTATCCGCTCACCCCGGCCGAGGAGGAGACCCGCGGCTACTCCAACCGCTTCGCCGGACACATCCTGCGCTACAACCGGGCGAAGGCGCTGATGGTGGAGCGCGGCTGGCTGGGCAACCACCTGGGGTACGGCGAGGGATACGCGGCAGAGATGGTGCGGGAGCTGCCGCGTGCCGGTGAACTGACCACTTCCGACGGCGAGTTCTGGCGGGCCCGGTTCCATGTCGAGCTGGTCGAGCAGCGGTCGGGCGGCGACATGGCGTCCCTGTGCTCCACGGACCAGCTGCGCTTCGAGCGGCGGCACGGGGCGCGCGGACCGTGGGAGCGGGCCGACCTCGTCGACGTACCGCCGCTGGTGCTGACGGAGGCGATGCGGGACGCTGACCTGTTCGTGGGGGTCGCGTCGATCGGGGCGGACCCGCAGTGGCGGGACCGCGGTGAGGAGCGCGGGTACGCCGGGTACTGGGCGGGCTGGGCGTTCGGCGAGCTCACCGAATCGGCGCGGATACGGCGGGAGTCGCTGGCCCGCCTGCTGCCGCGGACCCGGATCGCGGACCGTGTGGAGCTCACGGACCGATTCCTGCGGGTGCGCGGTGAGCTCCGCACGTACAAGATCCATCTCGGCTCGGGCAACATCCTGATGGAGCCCAACGACGCCTGTCTCTGCATCGTGGTGGACCGTTCGGCGGTCGGCGGGAGCGGGGAGGGACTCTTCCTGCCCTTCGAGGAGGACGGCGGACTGCTGTCGGTGATCATGTCGAAGGCGTTCCTGCTTGCCGACGACGAGAGGATCACCGACCGCACGATCACGGCTCAGCTGAGGCGCGACAGGTAGGCGGCCTGACCGCCGGCCAGGAGCGGCCACTCCAGCCGGGGGAGTCGACCGGCCAAGAGCAGCAGCAGCACCGCCGCCGCCGGGCGCTGACCTGCGCTCTCGCAAGAGTGCGTCACCCGGCCGGGGTTGGAGCCCCGACGTCCACGCCTCCTCTGGTTCCCAGCTGGCTTGAACATGTTCAAAAGGAGGTCTACAGTCCATGACACCAGCTTTTGAACGCGTTCAAGGGAGGGTGGGGCATGGACCTCACTGTTATCGCGTACGTCATCTATCTGCTGATCAGCGTCGCCCTCACCATCTGGGTGGCCCGCACGCTCAGCAAGAACGGCCGGGTTTTCCTCGCCGACGTACTCCAGGGGAACGAGAAGCTCGCCGATGCCGTGAACCACCTTCTGGTGGTCGGCTTCTACCTGGTGAATCTGGGCTTCGTCGCCCTCTACCTCAAGGCCGCCGACGCTGTCGCCGACGCCCGCGGACTCTTCGAGGCGCTGTCGGTGAAGATCGGCGTCGTGCTCCTCGTCCTCGGTGTGATGCACCTCGGCAATGTCTACGTACTCAACAAGATCCGCCGGCGCGGAATGATGGAGCGCGAGCAGATACCGCCGGTGCCGCCGCAGGGCTGGACGGGCCAGGCAGGCCAGGGCCCGTGGGCCGCACCCGCCGCCGGTCCCGCCGGGGCGTGAGCGCGATGGGCACCCCGGCCCGCACCCCGACCGGCCCCTCGGTCCGCACCCCGGTCCGCAGACTGACCGTCCTGTACGACGCCCAGTGCTCGCTCTGCGTGCACCTGCGGAGCTGGCTCCTGCGGCAGCGCACACTCGTACCGCTGGACCTGGTGCCCGCCGGGTCGGACGAGGCGCGGCGCAGATACCCGCGCCTCGACCACGCCCGGACTCTCAAAGAGATCACCGTCATCGGGGACAGGGGCCAGATCTACACCGGGCCCGCCGCCTGGATCGTCTGCCTCTGGGCACTGGCCGAACACCGGCCGAAGGCCCACTGGCTCGCCACCCCGGCGGGCGAGCCCTTCGTACGCGTCACGATGCTCGCGGCGGCCAAGTACCGCGAGGCGACCGCGGCAGGAGGGGCCATCGGTACGCCCTGCGACGACCGATGCTCCGTCCCCGGTTAGGCTCGGACACCGTGACAGAAGTAAAGGCCCCCAAGAGCGAGCAGACCCGCACGCTCATTCTCGAGACCGCGCTCCGGCTCTTCCAGGAGCGCGGTTACGACAAGACGACGATGCGGGCCATCGCCAAGGAGGCCGGGGTCTCCGTAGGGAACGCGTACTACTACTTCTCCTCCAAGGAACACCTCGTCCAGGGCTTCTACGACCGGATCGCCGCCGAGCACCAGGCGGCGGTCCGGCCCGTGCTGGACCGGGAGACGGATCTGGAGACCCGGCTCGCCGGGGTGCTGCAGGCGTGGCTGGACATCGCCGCGCCGTACCACGAGTTCGCGGCCCAGTTCTTCAAGAACGCGGCCGACCCGGAGAGCCCGCTCAGCCCCTTCTCCCCCGAGTCGGAACACGCGCGCGAGGCGGCCATCGCCGTCCACCGCGAGGTGCTGGCCGGATCGAAGGCCAAGGTGGCGGAAGAACTCGCCGACGTCCTCCCCGAGTTGATGTGGCTCTCCCAGATGGGACTCGTCCTGTACTGGGTCTTCGACCGCTCTGAGGGCCGCGAGCGCAGCCGGCGCCTCGCCGAACGCGGCGCCAGGCTCACCACGCGCGGTGTCGCGCTCTCCCGGTTCCGGGTACTGCGGCCGCTCGTACGCGAGGTGCACGAGCTGTTCACGGACTTCCTTCCCGGGATGGCGGAGACCGTCGCCGCCCGCAAGAAGTAGCGCGGAACGACGAACGCCCCGGCCGCGGCCCGGGGCGTCCGTCGAACAGGGGCCGACGTCGTCAGCGGCTCACTCCCACGTCGGTCAGCACCACATCGTGGACCAGCGGATCGCCGCCGATCATGATGTGCCTGACCCAGGGGTCTCGGATCCCCGCCGTCGCCGCCAGCAGATACGCGCCGCCGGCCGGCGCGGACAGGATGTACGAGCCGTCGGCCAGCGATTCCACCCGGTCGACCTGGCTGCCGCCCGGCGAGACAAGGGTGAGGATCGCGTCCCCGACCGGCTCGCCCAGCTCGGTACGGACGAAGCCGTGCACGACGGACGCGCCCGTCGGCGGCTGAAGGCGCTGTCCGGGGACCGCCGGGGCAGCCGGGCCCGAGTACGCGGCCTCCCGCGGCTCCACCGCCAGATGCGGCAGCCGCTTCTCCAGACCCGCAGGCAGCCACCAGTTGGACTTCCCCAGCAGATGCATCGCCGCCGGCACCAGCGCCGTACGCAGGATGAACGCGTCCAGCGCCACCGCCGCCGCAAGCCCGATGCCCGCCATCGCGCCCTCCATGTCACCGCTCAGCACGAACGCGCTGAACACGCAGATCATGATCAGGGCGGCGCAGTTGATGACCCGGCTGGTCTCGGCGAGGCCGACCCGTACCGCCCGCGCGTTGTCCTTCGTATGCACCCACTCCTCGTGCATCCGGCTGACCAGGAAGACCTGGTAGTCCATGGAGAGCCCGAAGAGCAGCGACAGCATGATCACCGGCAGGAACGCGGTGATCGGACCCTCCTTGCCGAGGCCGAGCGCCTCGGCTCCCCAGCCCCACTGGAAGATCGCGACCAGTACGCCGAACGAGGCCGCGGCCGCGATCAGGTTCATCAGGGCCGCCGTCAGTGGGACCACCAGCGACCGGAACGCGATCAGCAGCAGCACGAAGCCCAGCGCGATGATCGTCCCGATGAAGTACGGCAGCCGGTCACCGGTCACCGCCGCGAAGTCCTTGAAGACCGCGGTGACTCCGCCGACATGGACCTCCTGGCCCGACTGCGGGATCACCTCGTCACGAAGCCGGTCGATCAGCCGGTCGGTCTCCTCGGACTGCGGGGAGGTCGTCGGTACGACCTGGATCACCGCGATACCGGAGTCCGGCGGCGAGGGCAGCGCGACGACCTGGGCGACGCCGGCCGTTCCGCGCACCTCGCCCACCAGCGCCTGGACGGCGGCGGGTTCGGCGTCCCGCGCGACCAGTTGCAGCGGCCCGTTGAACCCGGGTCCGAACCCCTCGGCGAGCAGGTCGTACGCCTGCCGGGTAGTGGTGTCCTTCCTGTGGTTGCCCTGGTCGGACGCGCCGAGACGCAGCGACAGTACGGGAATGGCGAGCGCCGCCATCACCACGACCGCGACCAGCGCGACCGACTTGGGCCGCTTCTGCACCTGCGCGGACCAGCGGGCGGCGGCGCCGTTCGACTCCGTCGGCTCGGGCCCTTCGGCGGCAAGCCTGCGCCGCTGCCGCCTGCTCAGCACCCGCATGCCGAGGACGCCGAGGAGCGCGGGCAGCAGCGTGATCGCGGCGAGCACGCTCAGTACGACGGTGAGCGAGGTCGCGACGACCACACCGTTGAGGAAACGCATGTTCATCACGAGCATGCCGGCGAGTGCGATGCACACCGTGCCGCCGGCGAACAGCACCGCACGCCCGGAGGTGTTCAGCGCGGTGATGGCCGCCTCCTCCGGCGTCACGCCCCCCATGATGCCCTTGCGGTGCCGGGTCACGATGAACAGCGCATAGTCGATACCGACGCCGAGGCCGATCAACGAGCCGAGCAGCGGCGCCACTTCGGGCACATCCGTGGCATGGCTGAGCAGCGTCGTCGACAGCATCCCGGAACCCACCCCGAAGACGGCCACGACCAGCGGAAGCACCATCGCGAAGAGCGAGCCGAAGGCCAGGAAGAGCACGATCGCCGCGGCCGCCATACCGACCATCTCGGCCGTACCGGTCGGCGGTTCCTGGATGCGGGTGATCGCCTGCCCGCCGAGCTCGACCCGCAGACCGCCACGCTCAGCGTCCTGCGCGGTGTCGACGACGTCCTGGACGAGCTCCTTCGGCACGCCGTTGGCCTGCTCGGCAAAGGTCACCTGGGCGTAGGCGATCCGCCCGTCCTTGCTGATCTGTGCCGCGCCCGCCGCTCCGGCGTACGGACTCGCGACCTCGCCGACGCCCTTCATGCCCGCGATCTCCTTGAGCGCGGGCTCGATCCGCTCCCGTACCGACCCGTCGCGTACGGAACCCTCGGAGACCCGCCACACCACCGTGTCGGTGTCGCCGGAGCGCTCCGGGAAGGCCTTCGCCATCAGGTCGTACGCGTGTGTGGAGTCGGTGTTCGGGAGGCTGAAGCTGTTCGAGTAGTTGGTGCCTGCCGCACTTCCCGCCACCCCCAGGCCGAACAGTGCCCCCACCCACAGCACCAGGACCACCAGCCGGTGCCGATAGCACCACCGTGCCAATGCCGCCACGATTCCTGCCCCTTCGTCGATCCGTCTCCCCCGGGCCGGTCTCAAGAATCGGCCGCGGACACGGCCCGTGGCGTGGCGCGGCCATGACTCTCAAGGAACTCCAAGACAGTGACCGGCTCCCCGTACGGCATACACACCGATACTGGGGACATGAACCACGAGGGAGCGACCGTGCTGGTGGTCGAGGACGAGCCGAGCATCGCCGACGTCCTCGCGATCGCACTGCGCTATCACCGTTTTGAGGTGATTACGGCGGGAAGCGTACGGCAGGCCCAGCAGCTGGCCGGGCAGACGCGCCCGGATGTGGCGCTCCTCGATGTGATGCTCCCGGACGGCGACGGACGGGTGCTGGGGCGTGAACTGCGTGCCGCTCACCCGGAGATGGCCGTCGTCTTCGTGACCGCGCGTGACGCTCCTGCCGAGATCGTGGGCGCGCTGGGCTTCGGTGACGACTACATCACCAAGCCGTTCAACGTCGACGAGGTCGTGGCCCGCATCAGGGCAGTACTGCGCCGGACCAGGCCCGTCGATGTGCTGCCGGTGCGACCACCGCTGCGGTACGGGGATCTGGAGCTGGACGATACGACCTACGCGGCCCGGCGCGCGGGCAACTCGGTGCAGCTCACGCCCACCGAGTTCGCGCTGCTGCGCTTTCTCGTACGCAACGGCGGGCGCATCGTGCCCAAGGAGCAGCTGCTGCGCCATGTCTGGCAGTACGAGCACCAGGCCGAGTCCACCGTGGTCGAGACGTACATCAGCTATCTGCGACACAAGCTGGACCCGCTGGGGCCACCGTTGATCACCACCCGGCGGGGCGTCGGATACGGACTCGCATGAGGGCTCGCACGACGACTCGCTCGAGGACTCGATGGAGGTGTGTCTCGGGCCGCATACGGCGTCGGCACCAGCACCGCGGAATTCACTCCCTGCGCGCCAAGCTCACGCTGGTGAATGTGGCGCTGCTGGCCCTCGGCATCGTCGCGGCCACCGCGGTCAGCCTCATGGGCATGCGGCACTATCTGCTGGACCGGGTGGACACAGAGCTCGTCGGGAGCCGCAACGCGCTGAAGCGGACGGGGTTCACCCAGAAGCAGATCGAATCGCTGAGCGCCATCGGAGCGCTGCGCGACCAGTTCGCGCCGGGCACGTCGGACGCCGACAGCCTGCCTCGGCCGGAGACGATCCTCGTCGCCCTCGACCGCGAGGGCGAGCCGATCGGCTTCGCGGGCATCGCGCCCATCGAACGGCAGCACAAACTCGCCGACGCCGTCGATGATCCCGCCGCGCTCGCCGACTCCCCGGTGCCGGTCGACGTGAGCCTCGACTCGGAGGCGTACCGAGCGGTCGGCACACGCCTCGGCGACGGCACGGTCGTCCTGATGGCGACCCACACCGGGGCGGTGCACTCCTCGATGAAGAAGGCCCTCAGGCTCGATGTCGCCTTCGGCACCCTCCTGCTGGGGCTGCTCGCGCTGCTCACCATGCTCGGCGCCAAGCACCGGCTGCGGCCGCTGGAGGACATGGTGGAGACGGCGTCCGCCATCGCCGAGGGCGACCTGACCCGGCGGGTACCGGCCGGACGCGACCCCGTCACCGAGATCGAGCAGCTGCGGGTCGCTCTCAACTCCATGCTTCACCAGGTCGAGTCGGCCTTCGAGACGCGCGAGCACAGCGCGGCCCAGCTGCGGCGGTTCGTCGCGGACGCCTCGCACGAGCTGCGTACGCCGCTGTCCGCGATCCGCGGCTATCTCCAGCTGTACGACAAGGGGATGCTGCGCGAGACGGCGGACCGGACCCGGGCGCTGGCCCGGATGAACGCCGAGGCCGACCGGATGGGACGGCTCGTCGAGGAACTGCTCACTCTGGCCCGCCTCGACCAGCAGCCCCAACTACAGTTGTGTGCAGTCGACTTGAGCCGTCTGGTACGGGACGCTGCGGACGATCTGCGGGCGCAGCAGCCGCGGCGCCCGGTCGCCGTACAGGCCGATGGAGCGATGGTCGTCCAGGGCGACGAGTCGGGCCTGCGGCAGGTCATCGGCAACCTCCTGGCCAATATCCGCGCCCACACCCCGGCCGACGCCCCGGTGCGGGTGGAGCTGGAGCGCGAGGACGGCGACGGGCGCGGCTGCGGCCGGGTGCGGCTGCGGGTCGCGGACGAGGGGCCCGGCATGGACCGCGAGGACGCCGACCGCATCTTCGACCGCTTCTTCCGCGCGGGCGGCGGGAGTTCGGACGCGGACGGTGGTCAGCCCGCGGGCAGCGGTCTCGGCATGGCGATCGTGCAGGCGGTGGTCGCCTCGCACGGCGGCGCGGTGACGGTGCAGACCGCGCCGGGTGAGGGCCTGGCGGTGACGGTGGCACTGCCGGCCGCCGCGCGGACGGTCGCGCCGTAGAAACCGCGGCGTGGAAAAAACCGCGCAGGAACGCCGGAAGGCCCGGCCGCCCCGCCGCCGGATGTCGGTGCCGTCCGCTGAATCTGGGCTATGCCTGGCGGGAGGCAAGCTGTACGACGGTGATGTCGGAGGCGGCTCCGACCCGCACGGGCGGTCCCCAGGCACCGGCGCCGCGGGTCACGTACAGCTGAGTGTCTCCGTAGCGTTCGAGCCCTGCGACCGTCGGATTGGCCAGGGCCGCAAGATAGTTTCCCGGCCAGAGTTGACCGCCGTGCGTATGTCCGGACAGCTGCAGGTCCACGCCGTGTTCGACGGCGTCATGGATGACGACGGGCTGATGCGCGAGCAGCACGGAGGCGCGCGCCGGGTCCCGGTCGCCGAGGGCCTTGGCGAAATCGGGGCCGTCGCCCTCGCTCTCGCCGGCGAGGTCGTTGACGCCGGCGAGGTCGAAGCCGCCGATCTCCACGCGCTCGTTCCGCAGCGGCCTGAGCCCCAGCTCGCGGACGTGGTCGACCCACTCCTCGGCGCCCGAGAAGTACTCGTGGTTGCCGGTGACGAAGAACGACCCGTGGCGTGACCGCAACTGCGCGAGCGGCTCGGCGGCGGGCCCGAGATCGGCGACGGTGCCGTCGACGAGATCACCGACGACGGCGACGAGGTCGGGCGAGGTGGCGTTGATGGTGTCGACGATCCGCCGGGTGTGGGCGCGGCCGAGAATCGGGCCGAGGTGGATATCGCTGACGACGGCGATCCGGAACCCGTGGGCGGCGCGCGGAAGTCTGACGAGCGGCACGGTGACGCGCTTCACCCGGGGCCCGCGCAGCACGCCGTAGGTCCCGTACCCAACGGTCCCAAGAGCAACAGCGGCGGCGCCTCCGCCGACAACCCGCGAAACAAACATCCGCCGCGAGGGGGCACTTTGCCCGGCGGGCGGGTCCGCGGGGACCACCTCGGGCACGGGGACCACCTCGGGCACGGGGACCACCTCGGGCACGGGGACCACCTCGGGCATGGGGACCACGAGGGTGCCGTTCGTGCCCGCGTCCGCCGCCGGCGTTGTCACGACGGCAGCATGCCCGGGCTCCACCTGCGCGGTCGCTCCGGCCGCGGCCGGAGTCGGCCCGGGGGTCCGGGGGGCCTGCTCCGCAGTTTCGGGAAGGGGCGGGGTGAGGGGCTTCCGCCCGGTCATCGCAGCCGCCGCCCGGCGCTCCAGCGCCCGCCGCAGCAGAACCCGTACCCCCTCCCCCACCACCAGCGCCAGCGCCAGATACAGCAGCACTGCCAGCCACAAATACCCCGGCCACGCCACCACCCGCTGCAGCCAGAACGGCGCCCCCGCCCGCCCCGACACCAGCGCTCCCACAGAGAGCAGCGGCAGCACCCACGCCGCCACCGTGCCCGCCCGGCGCGCCGCGCCGCCCCGCGCCGTCGTGTCACGGACCAGCCGCCGCCATACGTACCAGTGCACCCCGGCGAGCACGGCCAGGATCACGACCACCACAAGCAGGACGACCACCAGCACGGAAGCGCTCCCCTATTCCTTTTCCTTCTGCGCGCCCTCACGACGCAATGCGCGTACGCCACGCAACCCGATCACGCCGACGACCGTCCCCAGGAGAAAGGACGTAATGGCGAGCAGCAGATGCACCCAGAAGTACGTGGTCGGGTCACCCGCGTCGTCGAAGGCGAGTCCGCTGCCGTCCTTCCAAAGGTTCTTGACGAAAGTGATCCAGATGAACCAGCTCCACACCCCGAATGCGAGCAGGAACCAGGAGACCGGGCGGCTGAGCTTCATGGACTCAGTATCGCGGCCGTCCTCCGACCGGGTTCCTCGGGGTGGGCTGTCCCGGCGTCACTCTCGGCGGGTCATCGGCATGATGAACATATTTTCCTCAACGCCATGTACGTTCTCGACCGTGTCTGCTCTGAAAAAGACCGCGCTGACGGTCACCGCTGCCGCGTTGCTCCCCGTTCTCACCATCACGCCCGCGTCCGCGGACACCGAGCACCGCACGACAGACAAGAAACAGCCGAACCCCCCGGCCTCCATGTCCTCCGTCGGGGGCACCCAACTCGGCAAGCCCGGCACCCAGGTCAGCCTCGGCCCCGGCGCGCCCGTCCTGCCCAAGGATGTGAGCGGCCGGTCCTGGATCGTCGCGGACGCGGAGAGCGGCGACGTGCTGGCCGCGCACAACGCCCACTGGCGGCTGCCCCCGGCGTCCACTCTCAAGATGCTGTTCGCGGACACCGTGCTGCCCCGGCTGCCGAGGACCGAGATCCACACGGTGACCAACGCCGAGCTCGCGGACGTCGGCGAGGGCAGCAGCCTGGTCGGGGTCAAGGAGAACCTCACCTACTCCGTCCACGATCTGTGGCTCGGTGTCTTCCTCCGCTCCGGCAACGACGCTGTGCATGTGCTCTCGTCGATGAACGGCGGCGTGCCCAAGACCGTCATGGACATGCAGGAGCACGCCGAGGAACTGCAGGCACTCGACACCCATGTCGTATCGCCCGACGGCTACGACTTCGACGGCCAGGTCTCCTCCGCGTACGACCTCACACTCATCGCCCGTAGCGGCATGCAGAAGAAGGACTTCCGCGAGTACTGCTCCACCGCGCACGCCGAATTCCCCGGCGCGCAGGTCGAGGGCAAGAAGCGCGAGACGTTCGAGATCCAGAACACCAACCGCCTGCTCACCGGCGACTACGGCATCTCTCCGTACAAGGGCATCGCGGGCGTCAAGAACGGCAACACCTCGCATGCGGGCGCGACCTTCACCGGTGTCGCCGAGCGCAACGGCAGGGTGCTGCTCGTCACCGTCATGAACCCGGACTCGGAGGAGAGCCAGGCCGTTTACCAGGAAGCGGGCCGGCTGCTCGACTGGGGCTTCGCCGCGGCCGGGAAGGTCAAGCCGGTCGGTGAGCTGGTCCCGCCGAAGTCCGCGGTCACCCCGTCCGCCAACGACGCGAATACGGCCAACAACGGCGCTCCCGCGAAGTCGCACGCCGCCGGGAAGGGCGCCGGCGGCATCGGCACTGCGATCGCCATCACGGGCGGCGTGCTGGTGGTGGTGGCGGCCGGAGTGTTCCTGATCAACCGCCGCTGGCCGCTGCGCCGCCGCTAGTCCCGCCGACGGCATCGGTCGTACCGCTCGGCTCACTCGGCCCGCCCTGCTCACTCGGCCCGCTCTGCTCACTCGGCGTCGCTGTCCAGGCGGCGCAGAACAGCATCAGCTTCGCTGTGAAGTTGATCCACAGCAGCAGGGCGACCGGAACGCCGAAGGCCCCGTACATGCTCTTCGACGCGACGCCCTTCATATAGCTGCCGAGCAGCAGCTTGAGGAGTTCGAAGCCGACCGCGCCGATCAGTGCCGCCACGACCAGACGGCGGCGCGGCGGCTCCACTCCCGGCAGCAGCGTCAGCATGTACAGCAGAATCAGGAAGTCGGCGACGACGCCGACCACGAGTGCCGCGATCTGCAGCAGTACGCCGCTGGCTCCGCCCTCGTCGATGCCGAGCCGGTCGGCGCTCCAGCCGACGGCGGTGGAGCCGAGCGCGGAGGCGGCGAGCGAGGCGAGCGCGGTCGCGCCGAGCCCGAGCAGCACACCCGCGTCCTTCAGCCTGCGCAGGACGGGGTTGCCCTCCTCCTCGTCGTCCAGCTCCCAGACGGCCCGCAGACATTCCCGCAGCGAGCCGATCCAGCCGATGCCGGTGAAGAGCAGCAGCGCGCCCGCGACAAGCCCGACCGTGCCCGCGTTGGTGACCAGGGAGTTGAGGTCGAGCTGGTCCGAGATACCGGGCACCTGCTCGCTGAGCTTGTTCTCCATCTTGGCCAGCTGCTCCTTGCCGAGCAGCGCGGCGCCGATCGCCGCGGCGACGGTGATCAGCGGGAAGAGCGCGAGAAAGCTGATGAAGGTGATCGCGGCGGCGAGTCGCGTCCAGTGCACCCGGTCGAGCGTCTCGTACGAACGCCAGGCGTGAGTGCGCATCAGCCTGGCCACGAGCGGGCCGATGACGGGGAGCTTGGTCAGCCAGTCCATGTCGTACGCGTACCCTCCACACCGAATGCCAGCGTCCGGGTTCCCCAGAATCGCAGGCAGGTGGCGATGGCCATGCCGACGCGACGGTGCGTCCCCGCGAGGAAGGAGCGGGCCTTCGCGGTGAGCGGGGCCCGGCCGAAGGGGCCGCGCAGCCGGACGAATGGCCGCTCACAGGTCGGCGACCGCCAGTCCGTACATCGCCGCCCACGCCAGCCCGATGACGGCGAGCGCCGGATCGCGCAGCACGACGTCCTCAGGCGCGCCGGCCGTACCCCGGTCCGCGAAGACCGCGTACCGCAGCACTGCCAGGATGAACGCGATCATCGACAGCTGCCGCCAGGGCAGCAGCGCCCGACCGGCCACGCCGCCGCTCTCCATCGCCCACAAGCAGTAGGCGAGCACGGCGACACCGGCCGCGAGCTGCCAGACGAAGCGCAGATATCCGGTCGTGTACTCGTTCAGCAGCGCCCGGGTCACGCCCTTGCCGCCCTCCATCTGCACCGCTTCCGAGTACCGCTTGGCCGCCACGATGAAGAGCGCGCCGAAGCCGGTGGTGATCAGGAACCACCGGGACAGGGGGATGCCGAGCGCGACCCCGCCGATCATCGCGCGCATCAGGAACCCGGTGGTGACGACGGCCAGGTCGACGACGAGGACATGCTTGAGCCAGACGCAGTACGCGAGTTGCATCGACAGATACGCGGTGATCAGCGCGCCGGTCATGACATTGCACAGCGTGACGGCGCCGGCGATCGCGGCGCCGGCGAGGAGTGCGCCGACGGTGTAGGCAAGGGCCGCCGGGACGTCCCCGGCGGCGACGGGCCGCCGGCATTTGACGGGGTGCGCGCGGTCGGCCTCGGCGTCCCGGGCGTCGTTGATCAGGTAGACGGCAGCCGCGGCCGCCGTGAAGACGGCGAAGACGATGGCCATTTGGACGGCGGTGTGCCGCGAGACCAGCTCTCCGGCGGCGGCGGGCGCGGCCATGACGAGCACGTTCTTGACCCACTGGCGCGGCCGGGCGGTCCTCATCAGGCCGACGGGCAGGCTTACGGCCCGAGGTGGCGTGGGCCGCTCCTGCCGGTCCAGCAGCGCAGTGCCGCGCTCAGTCATCGCGCCCTCCTCCCGCCGCTCCTGTGGCCACTGCGGTGAGTTCCGCCGCTCCTGCGGCCACTGCGGTGAGTGCCGCCGCTCTCGCGAGGGGGCGCATCATCCAGGCCGCGCCCAGTCTCGCGGTGAGTCCGCCGAGCACGGCGCCCGCGGCGATGTCCGTCGGATAGTGGACCCCGACGACCAGGCGGGACACGCACATCGCGGCAGCCAGTGGCGGCGCCAGCCGACGGCCGGCGGGTCGCACCGCACCGAAGGCGACGGCGGCCGCGGCAGCCGATGTGGCGTGCGAGCTGGGAAAGGAAAGACGCCCCATGGTGCGCACGAGGGGCTCGCGAGCCGGGAGTTCGGGTCGGGGGCGGCGTACCAGGCGCTTGAGGCCCATGCTCGCCAGATGGGCCGAGCCCACCAGGGTCGTGGCGCGCAGCCATACCCCGCGCCGCTCCCGGTCGGCCGCCGCGCCCGCGAGCCCGGCGACGAGCCAGAGCGCGCCGTGCTCGCCGGTGAAGGAGAGCGCGCGGGCGACCGCGGCCACGCGCGGCTCGCTGCCGCAGTCGCGCATCGCCGCCAGCAGCAGCCGGTCGACGGCAGCACAGTCGACGTATCCCATATGCCTTCGCCACCCCTTCTCATGAGCCAGGGGCGACTCTTCTCGGCGAACGGCCCACTTTCACGCCCATCTTGTATGACACTCGTTTAATCACCCATTTCGGCGAGTCCAGTGACATACAGAGCAAATAGGTAATAAGCGGCTATACGGTCAAGGGCATGCTCAGTGCCGAGTTCGTGTCCGTCACCGGTTGGGGCCGGACCGCCCCGACGACCTCCCGTCTGCTGCGGCCCCGTACGCCCGCGGAGGCCGCGGCAGCGGTACGGATGTGCGGGGCGCGCGGCGGCATCGCCCGCGGGCTCGGTCGGGCGTACGGCGACGCGGCGCAGAACGCGGGCGGATCCGTACTCGACATGACCGCGCTGGACAGGATCCGTACCGTCGACACGGAGGCGGGCCTCGTCGTGTGCGACGCGGGCGTGAGCCTGCACCGGCTGATGGAGGTGCTCCTGCCGCTCGGCTGGTTCGTGCCGGTGACGCCGGGGACCCGCT
Organism: Streptomyces sp. NPDC048479; assembly: GCF_040651435.1. NCBI lineage: Bacteria > Bacillati > Actinomycetota > Actinomycetes > Kitasatosporales > Streptomycetaceae > Streptomyces > Streptomyces sp. NPDC048479. The sequence goes on along the minus strand of NZ_JBEZKA010000004.1, from coordinate 345,959 downwards.
ATGTCACGGTGGGCGGCGCGATCGGCGCCGACATCCATGGCAAGAACCACCATGTCTCAGGATCCTTCTCCCGCCATGTGCGGTCGCTGGAACTGCTCACCGCCGACGGCGAGATCCAAGACGTCGTCCCCGGCACCGACCTCTTCAACGCGACAGCGGGCGGCATGGGCCTGACCGGGGTGATCCTCTCGGCGACCGTCCAGCTCCATCCGGTGGAGACCTCGCTGATGTCCGTCAACACCGAACGGACCACGGACCTCGACGATCTGATGGCCAGGCTCACCGCCACCGATCATCGCCACCGGTACTCGGTCGCCTGGATCGACCTCCTCGCGCGCGGCCGTGCGCTGGGGCGCTCGGTCCTCACCTACGGGGAGCACGCACCGCTGGACGCGCTTCCTCCGCGCGCCCGGCGCACGCCCCTCACATATCGCCCGGGACAGCTGCCGGCCGCCCCCGGCTTCGTACCGGGCGGCCTGCTGGGACGAACCACCGTCGGGCTCTTCAACGCGCTCTGGTACCGCAAGGCGCCGCGGCAGCGGACCGGCGAGCTGCAGAAGATCTCGACCTTCTTCCATCCCCTGGACGGCGTCCCGCACTGGAACCGGATCTACGGGCGCGGCGGCTTCGTCCAGTACCAGTTCGTGGTCGGCCACGGGCAGGAGGAGGCGCTGCGCCGGATCGTGCGGCGCATCTCTCGGCGTGGCTGCCCCTCGTTCCTGGCGGTGCTGAAGCGGTTCGGCGAAAGCGACCCGGGGTGGCTGTCCTTCCCGATGCCCGGCTGGACGCTCGCTCTGGACATCCCGGCCGGGCTGCCGGGCCTCGGCGCGTTCCTGGACGAGCTGGACGAGGAGGTCGCGTCGGCGGGCGGCCGGGTCTATCTCGCGAAGGACTCCCGGCTGCGCCCGGAACTGCTCGCCGAGATGTACCCGCGACTGCCCGAATTCCGCGCACTGCGGGCCGAGGCGGACCCGAGCGGCGTCTTCGTCTCGGACCTGTCGAGGCGCCTGGCCCTGTGACCCCCGGCTGCGGCAGCTTTCCTGCCCGTCCGGCGTCCACGGCCCCGCACCCACCTGCTCGTCCCCCTGCTCCCTGCCCTCTCCCTCCGACTTTGAGGAGCCCCTGTCATGAAGGACGCCTTCGGCACCCCGCAGTCCCTGCTCGTCCTCGGCGGTACGTCGGAGATCGGCCTGGCCACCGCCCGCAGGCTCATCGCCCGCCGCACCCGTACGGTCTGGCTGGCAGGCCGCCCCTCGCCCGCCCTGGAGACCGCCGCGGCCGAGCTGAGCACGCTCGGCGCGGACGTGCACACCGTCGCCTTCGACGCCCTCGACCCCGCCGCGCACGAGCCGGCACTGGGCAAGGTCTTCGCGGAGGGCGACATCGACATGGTGCTGCTCGCCTTCGGCGTCCTCGGCGACCAGGCGAACGACGAGGCCGAGCCCCTGGCGGCGGTCCGGGTCGCGCAGACCAATTTCACGGGGGCGGTCTCGGCCTCCCTGGTGTGCGCGGGCGCGCTGCAGGCCCAGGGGCACGGCTCGATCGTGGTGCTGTCGTCGGTCGCCGGCGAGCGGGCCCGCCGCGCCAACTTCATCTACGGCTCCAGCAAGGCCGGCCTGGACGCGTTCGCACAGGGTCTGGGTGACGCGCTGCACGGGACGGGGGTGCATGTGATGGTCGTACGCCCCGGATTCGTACGCACGAAGATGACGGCGGGGCTGGCCGAGGCACCGCTGGCCACCACGCCGGACGCAGTCGCCGCGGCCATCGAACAGGGGCTGCGGCGCAGGTCGGAGATGGTGTGGGTGCCGGGGGCGCTGCGTATGGTGATGTCGGCGCTGCGGCATGTACCGAGGCCGGTCTTCCGCCGGCTGCCGGTCTGACGGCCTCGCGGGCCACAGGGCAACGGGGCACGGGCCACGGTGGGCCGGATGCTCGGGTCAGATGGTGGTGGCGGGCTCGTCGATCGGGGCACCCTGGGCCGGAACGGCCGCGACCCCGCCACCGAAGGCGTACGAGTTGAGCTTGCGCCACACGCCGTCCGCGCCCTGCTCGTACAGGGCGAAGGAGGCGCAGGTCCACGCCGCCTCGTAGTCCGAGAGCTCTTCGTAGGCCCGGTCCATCGCCTCATCGGTGATGCCGTGCGCCACGGTCACATGCGGGTGGTACGAGAACTGCAGCTCGCGCACGAGCGGCCCGGACGCGTCCCGCACCCGCTTCTGCAGCCAGGTGCAGGCCGCCGCGCCCTCGGCGACCTGGACGAAGACGACGGGCGAGAGCGGACGGAACGTCCCGGTGCCGGAGAGCCGCATCGGGAACGGCCGGCCGGAGCGTGCGACCTCGGCGAGATGCGCTTCGATCGCGGGCAGGGCGTCGGCCTCGACCTCGGTGGGCGGGAGGAGCGTGACGTGCGTGGGAATGGCGTGCGCGGCGGGATCCCCGAAGCCCGCGCGCCGCTCCTGGAGCAGGCTGCCGTAAGGCTCCGGGACCGCGATCGAAACGCCGAGCGTTACGGTCCCCACGTCGTTCTCCTCAGTCGTCGGTAGCTAGGTGTTGTGCAGCCGCCAGTGTGGCGGCTGCACCGTAGGTGTGGCCAGAGTCCTTGGACACAGTGCTGATTCAGTGATGACTCAGTACGGAATCAGTGTCCGCTCAATGTTTGGCGGGAAGGAAGCCCACCTTGTCGTATGCGGCGGCCAGGGTCTCGGCGGCGACCGCGCGGGCCTTCTCCGCACCCTTGGCCAGGATGGAGTCAAGCGTCTCGGGGTCGTCCAGATATTCCTGCGTACGGCTCCGGAACGGTGTGACGAAGTCCACCATGATCTCGGCAAGATCGGTCTTGAGCGCACCGTACATCTTGCCCTCGTACTCCGCCTCGAGCTCGGCGACGGTCGTGCCGGTGAGGGTGGAGTGGATGGTGAGGAGGTTGGAGACGCCCGGCTTGTTCACGGGGTCGAACCGGATGACGGTGTCGGTGTCGGTGACCGCGCTCTTGACCTTCTTGGCGGTCACCTTGGGCTCGTCGAGCAGGTTGATCAGGCCCTTGGGCGTGGAGGCCGACTTGCTCATCTTGATCGACGGGTCCTGGAGGTCGTAGATCTTCGCGACCTCCTTGACGATGTGCGGCGCCGGGACGGTGAAGGTGTCGCCGAAGCGGGTGTTGAAACGCTCGGCGAGGTCACGGGTGAGCTCGATGTGCTGGCGCTGGTCCTCGCCGACCGGGACGGCGTTGGCCTGATAGAGCAGGATGTCCGCGACCTGCAGGATCGGATACGTGAAGAGGCCGACGGTGGCGCGGTCGGCGCCCTGCTTGGCGGACTTGTCCTTGAACTGTGTCATCCGGGAGGCCTCGCCGAAGCCGGTGAGGCAGTTCATGATCCAGCCGAGCTGGGCGTGCTCGGGGACATGGCTCTGGATGAAGAGGGTGCAGCGCTCGGGGTCGAGACCGGCGGCGAGCAGCTGGGCGGCGGCGAGCCGGGTATTGGCACGCAGCTCGGCGGGGTCCTGCGGCATGGTGATCGCGTGCAGGTCCACGACCATGTAGAACGCGTCGTGGGTCTCTTGCAGCGCCACGTACTGGCGGATCGCACCGAGGTAGTTCCCGAGGTGGAACGAGCCTGCGGTGGGCTGGATACCGGAGAGCGCGCGGGGTCGATCAGAGGCCATGCTCATCATTCTCTCAGGTGTGGAACCGATCCCCGGCCGCCGGTGTATCAAAGGTGTGAGCAAGCGCGAGGGGACGCTGGAGGGGAGCCGCGCCGTCGAAGAGGGGGGCGGCATCGTCGTTGACGAGGCCGCGGTGACCTCACGGGTGCGCGCCGGAGAGCCGGAGGCGTACGCGGAGCTGGTGCGCGCCCTTACGAGTGTCGCGGTGAGGGCGGCTGTGGTCTTCGGGGCGGGTGCGGACGCGCAGGATGTGGTGCAGAGCGCCTTCCTCAAGGCGTACCAGTCGCTGGGGCGGTTCCGGGACGGCGCGGCCTTCCGTCCGTGGCCGCTGCGGATCGTGGTCAATGAGACGAGGAACACAGTGCGCTCCGCCGTGCGGCTGCGGGCGCTCGCCGGGCGGGAGGCGCTGCTGCTCGGCTCAGAGCCGCTGATACCGGAATCCGCGGACCCCGCGGTGGCAGCCGTGGCGCAGGAGCGGAGCGCGCTGCTGCGGGCGGCGCTGGACGGGCTGAGTGAGCAGCAGCGGCAGGTCGTCACCTACCGCTATCTGCTGGAGATGGATGAGGCGGAGACTGCCGAGGCGCTGGGCCGGCCGCGCGGCACGGTGAAGTCGAGGCTGAACCGCGCGCTGCGCAAGCTGGAGCGGCTCCTTCCGGGGCTTCTGCCGGCGAAGGGAATCTCGGGGCTCGCGGCCGGGGCGGTGCCGGCACCGGTGCTGAGGCCGGTGGCCTCACGGCTGCCGCGCCCGCCGTTCGGGCGGGGCGGCGGCACGCCGGAGACCGGCCCCCGTCAGGAGCTGCTCGACAGCTAGGCGCCCTGTCCGGGCGTCGAGCACCCGGACAGGATTGCTTTCGAGCCTGTCCGGCGATTGAGGACGAACCGACTCCCGGCCGGACCTGGCCGACCATCGCGGTCACCGGTGACAGGTCACCGGGTGACCGCGCTAGGCGGAAAGTCCGGGCGCCGGGAACGCGGCCATCAGCTCGGCGACCTCGGACCGGATGTCGCCCAGCGCGTCCTCGTCGCCCGTGCCGGCCGCGGTGACCCCACGGTCGATCCAGTCGGCGACGGCGGCCATGTGCTGCGTACCGAGGCCGCGGGAGGTGAGGGAGGGGGTGCCGATGCGTACGCCGGAGGGGTCGAAGGGCTTCCTCGGGTCGTACGGGACGGTGTTGTAGTTGACGACGATCCCGGCCCGATCGAGGGCCTTTGCCGCCACCTTGCCGGGCACGTCCTTGGGGGTGAGGTCCATCAGGATCAGGTGGTTGTCGGTGCCGCCGGAGACCAGGTCGAAGCCGCGGGCGAGCAGCTCCTCGGCAAGCGCTTTGGCGTTGGCGACGACCGACTGCGCATAGGTACGGAAGGAGGGCTGGGCCGCCTCGTGCAGGGCGACCGCGATGGCCGCGGTGGTCTGGTTGTGCGGGCCGCCCTGGAGTCCGGGGAAGACCGCCTTGTCGATCGCCTTGGCGTGCTCCTCGCGGGACATCAGCATCGCGCCGCGGGGCCCGCGCAGGGTCTTGTGGGTGGTTGTGGAGATCACGTCGGCGTGCGGCACGGGGGAGGGATGGGCGCCGCCCGCGATCAGGCCCGCGATATGCGCGACATCGGCGACCAGGACGGCGCCGGACTCGCGGGCGATCTCCGCGAAGGCGGCGAAGTCGATGGTGCGGGGCAGCGCGGTGCCACCGCAGAAGATGAGCTTCGGGCGCTCCTTGAGGGCGAGTTCGCGCACCTCGTCGAAGTCGATGAGGCCCGTGTCATGGCGTACGCCGTACTGGACGCCGCGGAACCATGTGCCGGTGGCGGAGACGCCCCAGCCGTGGGTGAGATGGCCGCCCATCGGCAGGGCCATGCCCATCACGGTGTCGCCGGGCTCGGCGAAGGCGAGATAGACGGCGAGGTTGGCAGGAGAGCCGGAGTAGGGCTGGACATTGGCGTGCTCAACGCCGAAGAGGGCCTTGGCGCGGGCGATGGCGAGACGCTCGACCTGGTCGATGTTCTGCTGGCCCTCGTAGTAGCGGCGGCCGGGGTAGCCCTCGCTGTATTTGTTCTGCAGGACCGTGCCGGAGGCTTCCAGTACGGCCCGGGAGACATAGTTCTCGCTGGGGATCAGCCGGAGCGTCTCTGCCTGGAGCTGTTCCTCGGCGGCGACGAGGCCCGCCAGTTCCGGGTCGGTGGCGGAGAGTGCGGGGTGCGGCAGGGGAAGCGTCATGGTGTCCTCCGGGGCGATCCGTTGCTCGGTCGTGGTCCCGGGGTGCGGCTCGTGGATCCCCTCGGCCTGAGGCGAGGGGCGGGCAGCACCCGGATGGGATGTGTCCCGGAGTACCCAGGCGGGCGGCACCTCGTGTGATCTTCCGCGCGCGGTTCCCTCGAGGTCACTTCCCCGTACGCCAGTCGCCGTGCGTAATACCCAGCCTAGCGGCCACGCCCCACAGCAAGGTTTCTTAGTCCACCATGCGAGCGACGATAGAAACAGGGGCACCACCCCGCCCCACACCGGACGGCTTGTCTCTACTGAACGGAGATCCCGTGTCCACAACGGAGAGTGCCATTGCCTCGGCGGAGGCTCACAGCGCGCACAACTACCACCCTCTGCCCGTCGTCGTCGCCACGGCGGAGGGCGCCTGGATGACCGATGTCGAGGGGCGCCGCTACCTCGACATGCTCGCCGGGTACTCGGCGCTCAACTTCGGTCACGGAAACCGTCGTCTCATCGACGCCGCCAAGGCACAACTGGAGAGAGTCACGCTCACCTCCCGTGCCTTCCATCACGACCGGTTCGCCGACTTCTGTACACAGCTGGCCGAGTTGTGCGGCATGGAGATGGTGCTGCCGATGAACACCGGGGCGGAGGCGGTGGAGACCGCCGTGAAGACCGCCCGGAAATGGGGCTACCGGGTCAAGGGCGTCCCGGACAACATGGCGAAGATCGTCGTCGCGGCCAACAACTTCCACGGCCGTACGACGACGGTGATCAGCTTCTCGACGGATCCGGAGGCACGGGCGGACTTCGGTCCCTACACTCCGGGCTTCGAGATCGTCCCGTACGGGGATCTGACCGCGATGAGCGCGGCGCTGACCGAGAACACCGTGGCCGTGCTGCTGGAGCCGATCCAGGGCGAGGCCGGGGTGCTGGTGCCGCCGGCCGGGTACCTCTCGAGGGTGCGGGAGCTGACCCGCGAGCGGAACATCCTCTTCATCGCGGACGAGATCCAGTCGGGCCTCGGGCGAACCGGCCGGACCTTCGCCTGCGAGCACGAGAACGTCGTGCCGGACATGTACGTGCTGGGCAAGGCGCTGGGCGGCGGCGTCGTTCCGGTGTCGGCGGTCGTCTCCTCCGCCGAGGTGCTCGGCGTCTACCGGCCCGGGGAGCACGGCTCGACCTTCGGCGGCAATCCGCTGGCCTGCGCGGTGGCTCTGGAGGTGATCGCGATGCTGCGCACCGGCGAGTTCCAGCAGCGCGCCACCGAGCTGGGCGACCATCTCCACCACGAGCTGGGCCTGTTGACGGGCGCCGGCGCGGTGGAGGCGGTGCGCGGCCGCGGGCTGTGGGCGGGCGTCGACATCGTGCCGAGCCACGGCACCGGCCGGGAGATCTCCGAGAAGATGATGGACCGCGGGGTCCTGGTCAAGGACACCCACGGCTCGACGATCCGGATCGCCCCGCCGCTGGTGATCAGCAAGGAGGACCTGGACTGGGGCCTGGACCAGCTCAGAGCCGTACTGGAGGGCTGAGCGGCCCGTTCGGACCGTTCCGACCGGGCTGGAGGATGACGTGGGGCAGGAAGCGGGCGTACTCGTCCGTGACCAGCCCCGCCGATTCCCGGATGCCGAGCCCCGCCGCCTGGTCCCCGACGACCCATGCGCCGAGCACCACGCGGTTGCCGTCGAAATCGGGCAGCGGGGCCAACTCCTGGTAGCAGCACGGCTCATCACGCAGTAGGGGCTCGGCACCCGGCTCGTGGATGGTGACTCCGGCGCCCTCGCGGCCGAGCAGCGGCTTGGCCACGTAACCGCGCTCCGCGGCGAGTTCACGTGGCCCGTCGAGATAGGCAGGAAGCAGATTCGGGTGGCCCGGATTGAGCTCCCAGAGGATCGCCAGCAGCGCCTTGTTGGAGAGCAGCATCTTCCACGCGGGCTCGATCCAGCAGGTGGTGCCGGTGCCGCCGCCGTTGTCCAGGGTGTCGAGAACGTACGGCCCGAAGCGGTCGGTGGCCAGCCACTCCCACGGATAGAGCTTGAAGCAGCTGCGGATGAAGCGCAGCCGGTCGTCCACGAAGCGACCGGACAGCCGGTCCCAGCCAATCCGTTCGACGGACAGCGCCTCGGTGACGAGGCCGGCCTGCTCGGCGGTCTCGCGCAGATACGCGACCGTCATCAGGTCCTCGCCCAGCTCGTCGCCGTCGGAGTGGACGAAGTGCAGCGGCCCGGGCGGAAGCAGCGGCGCCTGGCGCTTCCAGGCGTCGACGAGGCGTTCATGGAGGGAGTTCCACTGGTCGGCGCCGGGGAAGCGGTCCTCCATCCAGAACCACTGCGGGCTGGCGGCCTCGACCAGGGAGGTGGGGGTGTCGGCGTTGTACTCCAGCATCTTGGCCGGGCCGGTGCCGTCGTAGCGCAGATCGAACCGGCCGTAGACGGAGGGGAGTTCATCCCGCCTCCGCCAGGACTCGGCTATCAGCGAGGCGAGTCTCGGGTCGGTGATGCCGAGGTCGGCGAAGCGGTCGTGCTGGACGATGTGCGCGGCCGCGGCCAGGCACATGGCGTGCAGTTCCTCGACGACCTCTTCCAGCGCCTCGACCTCGGGCAGCGAGAATTCGTAGTACGCGCTCTCGTCCCAGTACGGGCGCAGCGAGCCGTCCGGGTAGCGGGTGAGCGGGTAGATGAGGCCCTGTTCCTCGACGATCTGCTGCCAGCCGGGGCGGGGCTCGATGGTGTGACGCTTCATGCTCTGTATGCCCCGTACTCAGCCGCCGCCGGAGCTGGAGCCGCCGAAGCCGCCGCTGTCGACGGCAGTCCTGTCGAAGCTGCCACCCTCGGCCCGGCCACCGCCCACCCTGCCGCCGTAGTAGTACCTGCCGGAGCTGCTGTGTCCGTCGCTGCCACTGTCGCCGTCGCACTTGTAGTCCGGAAGCACTTCGTAGGTCACCGGATCGACACACCGCTCGTCCGGCTCCGAGCTGCACGCCGTCAGCGTCGCCGCGAGCACCCCCATGCCGCCGAGCACCACCGTGCTCGACCTCAGCCTGCGTCGTGCCATCAGCCGGTCGCCCCCGTTCGAATCAAGCCAGTAGATCGCCGGACAGACTAGAGGGCCGCCCCGCGCGGCTGTCAGCCCGGTCCCTCAGCCCTCCTCATCTGTGGTTCATCTACAGTCGCTCTGTGCTCTTTGGGATGATCTGCGCACTCGGTTCCGCGGTCTGCTACGGCACGGCCTCCGTCCTCCAGGCCATCGCCGCCCGCGCCGCTGAACCCGGCACCGGCTCCGGTGTCGACCCGGCGCTGCTGCTGCGGGCGCTGCGCCAGTGGCGCTATGTCGCCGGACTCGCCCTGGACGCCCTCGGCTTCGTCCTTCAGATCGTCGCGCTGCGCTCCATCCCCATCTACGCCGTCGGCGCGGCGCTCGCCGCCAGCCTCGCGGTCACCGCCGTGGTTGCCACCCGCCTCCTCGATGTCCGTCTGAGCCGGACCGAATGGGCCGCGGTGGCCGTGGTCTGCGCGGGTCTGGCCATGCTGGGCCTCGCCTCGGGCGAGGAGGGCAACCGCGCCGGATCGCCCGCGCTGGCCTGGGCGATGCTCGGCGTCGCGCTCGTCGTACTCCTCGCCGGCGCGGTCGCTGGCCGCCTCCCCGACAAGGCGCGCGCCCTGGTCCTGGGCCTCGGCGCGGGCTGCGGCTTCGGGGTGGTCGAGGTCGCGGTCCGCCTGATCGACACGGTCTCCCTGCCCGAGGTCCTCACCAACCCGGCCCTGTACGCACTGCTGCTCGGGGGCGGCGCGGCGTTCCTGCTGCTCACCTCCGCCCTGCAGCGCGGCTCGGTGACGACGGCCACGGCGGGCATGGTGATCGGCGAGACGATCGGCCCGGCGCTGGTGGGCGTGGTGTGGCTCGGCGACCGGACCCGCGAGGGCCTTGCGTGGCTGGCCGTCGCGGGGTTCGTGGTGGCGGTGGCGGGTGCGTTGGCTCTGGCACGGTTCGGCGAGCCGCCCGCGCCTTCGGAGGCACCCGAGGCTGCGGCCCCCTGAGCGGGGCTGTCCCCCTGCCCGCCCCTTCCCGTAACTGGGGACAAGCCCCCAGACCCCCGTTTGCGACCTTCGGCCGCATGTCCTCAAACGCCGGACGGCCTTGATTTCAAGCCCCGCCGGCGATTGAGACGCGGGGGTCCGGGGGCCGAGCCCCAGGTGCGTCTCACGGCAGCGCCCGGCACAGCGCGTCCAGTGCCCCCGCCCAGCCGCTGTCCGCCGGCGTCGCATACCCCACCACCAGCGCGTCCCTCCCCGTCGGCGCGTCCTTGTGGCGGAAGCGCGAGACGCCCTCCACCGCCAGGCCCTGCCACGCCGCCGCCTGGATCACGGAGCCCTCCGTGCCCGGCGGCAGTTCGAGCACCGCGTGCAGCCCGGCGGCGATGCCGCTGACCCGGATGTCCGGCGCGCGCTCCGCCAGCACCCGGACGAGCTGGTCGCGCCTTCTGCGGTAGCGCAGCCGCATTCCCCGTACATGACGGTCGTACGCGCCCGAGGCGATGAACTCCGCGAGCGTCAGTTGGTCCAGCGCACTCGACACCCAGTCGACGGACCCCTTCGCCTCGATGACCTCCCCGACCAGTTCCTCGGGCAGCACCATCCAGGCGAGCCGCAGCCCCGGCGCCAGGGATTTGCTCGCCGTGCCCATATAGACCACCCGCTCCGGGTCCAGGCCCTGGAGCGCGCCCACCGGCTGCCGGTCGTAGCGGAACTCCCCGTCGTAGTCGTCCTCCAGGATCAGCCCGCCCGACCCGCGCGCCCAGTCGACGGCGGCCGCGCGCCGGTCGGGGTGGAGCGGAACCCCCATCGGGAACTGGTGCGCGGGTGTCATCAGCACGGCGCCCACCGCGCGCAGCGCAGCCAACTCACCCGTCTGCGAGCCCAGTCCGTCGAAGGGCAGCGCAGGCGTTCGCAGACCCGCCTCGGTCAGCAGGTTCCAGTGCACGTCGAGCCCGTACGACTCGACGGCGACCTCCCGCACCCGCCGCTGTCTCAGTACCTTCCCCATCAGCATCAGCCCGTGTACGAAGCCGGAGCAGATGACGATGCGCTCGGGGTCCGCGTACACACCGCGCGCCCGTGCCAGATAGTCGGCCAGTACGGTCCGCAGCTCGATGCGCCCGCGTGAATCGCCGTATCCGAAGGCCTCGTGGGGCGCGGCGGTCAGCGCCCGGCGAGCCGCCTTCAGCCACTCCGCGCGCGGAAATGAGGCCAGGTCGGGGGTGCCGGCATGCAGGCTGTAGGTGGGGCGGCGATGGGGCGGCCGGGCTCTGACCACGCCCGCCTGCGGTTTCCTCGGCGCGGCTCGTCTGGCCACCCGCGTCCCCGAGCCCTGCAGCGCCGTGAGCCACCCTTCGGCGACCAGCTCCGCATACGCGTCGGCGACGGTATTACGGGCGATGCCCAGGTCGACGGCGAGCGAGCGCGAGGACGGCAGCCTGGTCCCGGGCGTCAGTCGCCCGGTGCGCACGGCCTCCCGCAACGCGTCCATCAGGCCCGATCGCAGCCCGGAGCCGCGCAGCTCGACATGCAGATCGGTACCGAAAGTGGCCCAGGAATCCGTCATGGAAGTGGACCATACTCCTGTGCCATCAGCCGCGTACCGTCGTCACCATGACGACGAACGGCAACACGTCCTACGCCCACGAGCACACCCCCCGTCTCCAGATCGGACAGCTCGCCCCCGAGGTCTACAAGGCCATGGTCAAGCTGGACGCGGCCGCCCGGCAGGGCGTCGACCCGGTCCTCCTCGAGCTGGTGAGGATCCGCGCCTCGCAGATCAACCACTGCGCCTTCTGCCTCGATATGCACACCAAGGACGCGCTCGCGGCGGGCGAGTCGGTGGAGCGGATCATCCAGCTCAGCGCCTGGGAGGAGTCGGCGCACTTCTACACCGAGAAGGAGATCGCGGCGATCGAGTTGACGGAGGCCGTGACCGTCCTGACCGACGGCTTTGTGACGGACGAGGTGTACGAGAACGCCGCGAAGCATTTCGACGAGAAGGAGCTGGCCCAGCTGATCTCCGCGATCACGGTCATCAACGCCTGGAACCGCATCGGCGTGTCGACCCGCCTGGTCCCCGGCCACTACACGCCCGGCCAGTTCAAGCACTGACCGCCGCCCACTGCCCCGGGAGAACCGGGAGAACCGGGAGATCCGCGAGATCCGCGAGATCCGCGAGATCCGCGAGATCCGGGGAAAAGAGAACCAGAAGGTCCAGGAGGTCCAGAAGAAATGACCGTGACCGTCTTCCGCGCCCTGCACCACGGCCGTTCGCCCGGCGATCCCTTGGTCCTGCCCGGCCCCTGGGACGCGGCCAGTGCCCGCGCCTTCGCGGACGCGGGCTTCCCGGCGCTGGCCACCCCGAGCGCCGGTGTCGCGGCCGCACTCGGATACGAGGACGGGCAGACGCCCGCGGACGAGATGTTCGCGGCCGTCACGCGTATCGCCCGCTCGGTGGACGTCCCCGTCTCCGCGGACGTCGAGGCCGGCTACGGCCTGACTCCGAAGGAACTGGTGGCCCGGATCCTCGACACCGGCGCGGTCGGCTGCAACCTGGAGGACTCCGACTCGGCCACGAAAGCGCTCAAGGACCCGCAGCGGCACGCGGACTGGCTGGCGGAGGTACGGGGGGAGGCTGGCTGCCGACTGTTCATCAACGCCCGGGTCGACTCGTTCCTGCGCGGCGTGAGCGACCCTGCGGAGGCGATCACCCGGGCGCGGCTCTATGTCGCGGCCGGGGCGGACTCTGTCTATCCGTTCTCCGTACCGCCGGAGCAACTCCCGCTGCTGCGCGAGGAGATCGAAGGTCCGATCAATGTCGCGCCATTGCCGGGCAGTCCGAGCGTCACTGAGCTGGGCCGCCTCGGCGCGACCCGGATCACCTTCGGGCCCGGCCTGCACAGGAAGGCGATGGCGGCGGTACGGACCATCGCCGAGAGCCTGCGCGCGGAGCGCACACAGGGCACAGAGGGCACAGAGCGCGCGGACTAACCGGCCTGGTCCGCCGGGTCGGCCTTCCCGGCTCCGGGCCTGGTCGCCTCCGCGTCCCTCGCCAGGGTCACCGCCGCGTAAAGATTCAGCTGCCGCTCGGCCTGGCGCAGCGCCTTGATCGCGGTGATCGAGTCGGCCGGCCCTTCGATGCCCGCCGCGGCCAGATGCCCGCGCACCCAGCGACCGCGCAGCTCGGCGTCCGAGGCGGCCGCGGCCTCGGCGACGAGGGCGGCCGCCCGCTCGAGGCCCGGGCGTTCCTCGGGCGTGGCAGTGTCCAACGCGGCGCGGACGGCATCGGCGATGCCGTCCGCGTCACGCAGTACGAGTACGTTGAGTTCCTGCTTGCCGAATCCAAACATGTATGGATCTTCGGTCGCAGGACCCCTTCCCCTCAAGAGAGTTGAGGGAATTCTGAGGCTACTTCTTCGGGAGCCACGCCTTCCACGTCGACTCGTTCTCCTTGACCCACTTCTCGGCCGCCGCCTCCGGCGACATCTTCTCGCCGGCGATCATCAGCGCGACCTCGTTCTGCTGCTCGGTCGTCCACTTGAAGTTCTTCAGGAACTCCGCAGCATCGCCGCCGTTCTTGGCGAAGTCGGCGTTGAAGTACTTCTGCAGCGGCGTGTTCGGGTAGGCGCAGGCGATCTTCTTCGGATCCGCGTCACAACCCGCCTTGTACTCCGGCAGCTTGACCTCGACCATGTCGATCTGGGCGTTCAGCCACTGCGGGGTCCACCAGTACGTCAGGAACGGCTTCTTCTCCTTGGCGTACTTCTTCATCGCGGTGATCTGTGCGGCCTCGGAGCCCGAGTAGTTGCTCTTGAGGTCCAGCTTCAGATTCTTGATGAGCGCATCGTCGTTGGTGACGTAGTCCGGCGAACCCTCGAGGATCTCGCCCTTGCCACCGCTCTCCGCGGTCTTGAAGTCCTTGGCGTACTTATTGAGGTTCTTGGCGTCCGTGACCTCGGGGTTCTTGTCCGCGTAGTACTTCGGCACGAACCAGCCGATGTGTCCGGTGACGCCGAGGTCGCCGCCCTTGACGACGGTCTTCTTCGTCGCGAGGTACTGCTTCTCCTCCTTGGGGTGACCCCAGTCCTCCATGATCGCGTCGATGTCGCCCTTGGAGAGCGCGTCCCAGGCGAGGACCTCGCCCATCTGCTGGGTCTTGACGGTGTAGCCCAGTTCCTTCTTCAGGATGTAGGCGGCGACGGCCGTGTTGGCCTGGGCGCCGACCCAGGACGGGACAGTCAGCGTCACGGACTTCTTGCCGCCCGCCTCGTCCTTCTTGCCGGTGTCCGCAGCGCCGCACGCGCTGAGAGTGAGGACTCCGAGGGCACTGACAACAGCGGTGGTGATACGGAGGGTGCGCATGGTGCTCCTGATATATGAAGGGACAGGTTCAGTCGGTCTTGCGGGCGGTGGGCTGCGTGATCCGGTCCAGTACGAGACCGAGGCACACGATCGCGACTCCGGCTGTCATCCCGATGCCCATCTCGCCCCGGGAGAGGCCCTTCACGACGTCGTAGCCGAGCGCGCCGCCGCCGACCAGGCCGCCGACGACAACCACGGCGAGGACCAGCACCACACCCTGGTTGACGGCGAGCTGGAGCGCCGGGCGGGACAGCGGCAGCTGCACCTGGAGAAGTTGCTGCCGGGGCGATGCGCCGAGCGAGCGGGAGGCCTCCAGCGCGGCCGGGTCGACCTCGCGCAGACCCTGCGTCGTGATGCGTACGACGGCGGGCAGCGCATAGACGACAGCCGCGATGATCGCCGAGGCGCGGGTGACGCCGAACAGCGCGACCACCGGGATGAGATACACGAACTGCGGCATGGTCTGCATGGCGTCGAGCACGGGCCGCAACCAGCGCTCCAGACGTCCGGCCCGCGCGCAGAAGATACCCGCGAGGACACCCAGGAAGAGCGTCAGGACAAGCGCCGCGAGCACCTGCGAGAGCGTGTCGAGCGACTTCGCCCAGACCCCCAGTACGCCGATCGCCGCCATCGAGACCGTGGCGGTCAGCGCCGTCGCCCAGGTGCCGACCAGCCAGGCCACGGCGGCCACCAGCAGCAGTACGGACCACCACGGCAGCCAGAGCAGGGCGTCGCGCAGGGGGTTGAGGATCCAGAGCGTGAAGTGCTCCGACCACACCTCCGTACCGCCGAGGACCGGGACGCCGGAGGAGAGGTTCTCGGTGATCCAGTCCTGGGCCTTGTTGACGGGCGTGGAGATGTCGTACGTCCAGCCCTCCGGCCAGGCCTTGCCGACCGCCAGCCGCCCCAGCTCCGCGGCGACGACACCGGCGAACACCAGCGCCCATGCGGACCGGCCGTGCAGCAGGCCGCCGCCCGGCGCGCTCTCGCCGATACGGTCGCCTGCCGCCGCCGTCGTACGGTCCAGCCAGATCGCGATCAGCACGATCGGGATGCCGGCGGCGAGCGCCTTGCCGACGTCGACGGTGGAGAGCGCCGAGTACACCTCCTCGCCGAGTCCGCCGGCGCCGACGAGGGCCGCGATGACGACCATCGAGAGCGCCATCATGATCGTCTGGTTGAGGCCGAGGAGCATCTGCTTGCGGGCGAGCGGCAGCCTCGCCGTTCGCAGCCGCTGCCAGCCGCTCGCGCCGAGCGACGCGGAGGCCTCGAGCACGGCGGGGTCGGCGCCGCGCAGGCCGAGTGCCGTGAGGCGGGCCATCGGCGGGGCTGCGTAGATCACCGTGCAGAAGAGCGCCGCGGGCGTGCCGGTGCCGAAGACCAGCACGAAGGGCAGCAGATACGCGAAGGCGGGCAGCACCTGCATGGTGTCCAGCACCGGCCGCAGCGCCCGGTCGAAACGGTCGGACAGCCCGGCCGCCAGACCGATCAGCACGCCGAGCAGCGTGGCGACGGCCACCGCGACGACCATCAGCGCGATGGTGAGCAGCGTGGCGTCCCACATCCCGAGCAGCCCGCACACGGCGAACGCCCCGAACGCGGTCGCCGCGACCTTGACCCCGCGCCGCCCGAGCCCGGCGGCCCGCCAGGCGAACAGCACACCGGCGGCAAGGACACCCGGCCACCCCATGGCGTCCAGGAACCGGTAGACCACGTCGACGGCGTCCACGGCGGTGTTGGAGAAGTGGAGCAGGAAGTAGAGGAAAAGAGGGTGGGTCTCGCGGTTGTCGATGACCCACTGGTTGGCGTCGTCGAGCGGCCCGGAGACGTCGATGGTCAGCCCGCCGGGCCAGCTGCCGCTGCCCCACAGCGCGATGCCGACAGGTATGAGCACCAGCGCGGCGACCGCGAGCAGCAGGAGCTTGCCCTTGACCCGGTGGCGCAGCAGGGTCCGGAGGGTGTGTTCGGGTGCGGCCGCTTCCTTGGCGGGGGCGGTGACGACGGCCGTCATGCGACGACCGCCTTGTCCGTATCGGCACCACGGTCGAGGCCGGCCACGACATCCAGCAGTCCGCGGTGGTCGACGACCCCCAGGCACCGCCCGTCCTGTACGACACGCGCCGTCCGGCCGCTGCGGGCGACCGCCTCGATCGCCTCGAAGACGGTCGCGTCGGCGGCGAGCGCCGGTCCGGTCTCGGCCTCGCCGGCGTCCGCCGGGCGCATCGCCGTACGCACCGTCATGACCTGCTCGCGCGGTACATCGCGGACGAAGTCCCGTACATAGTCGTCGGCGGGCGAGCCCACGATCTCCTCCGGCGTGCCCAGCTGCACGATCCGGCCGTCCCGCATCAGCGCGATGCGGTCGCCGAGCTTCAGCGCCTCGTTCAGATCGTGCGTAATGAAGATCATCGTCCGGCCTTCCTCACGGTGCAGCCGGATGACCTCCTCCTGCATATCGCGGCGGATCAGCGGGTCGAGCGCGCTGAACGGCTCGTCGAAGAGCAGCACTTCGGGGTCGACGGCGAGCGCACGGGCAAGCCCGACCCGCTGCTGCTGACCGCCCGAGAGCTGTCCGGGACGGCGGTGTTCGAGGCCCTCGAGGCCCACCTTGGCGATGACGTCCGCGGCCCGGGAGCGGCGGGCGGCCCTGCCCATGCCCTGGATCTCGAGGCCGTACGCGACGTTGTCGAGCACGGATCGGTGCGGCAGCAGGCCGAAGTGCTGGAAGACCATGGACGCACGGTGGCGGCGCAGTTCGCGCAGCCGCGCCGTGTCCATGGACAGCACGTCCTCGCCGTCGATGGCGATCGATCCGGATGTGGGCTCGATCAGCCGGGTCAGACAGCGCACGAGCGTCGACTTGCCGGAGCCGGAGAGGCCCATGACGACGAAGACCTCGCCCTTGCGCACATCGAAGGAGACATCGCGTACAGCGGCGGTGCAGCCGGTGCGCTCGCGCAGCTCGACCGGGGAGAGCGCACCGAGTTCGGCGTCGCCGGGGATGCGGCCGGCCTTCGGACCGAAGACCTTCCACAGGTCGCGTACGGAGAAGACGGGTGGCTGACCGGCGTCGGATGCGGCCTCCTCGGTCGCCTCCGCACCCTTCGTCTCCGCGCCGGGCTCGGCCTTGGTCACGGCCTTGGTCTCCGCCTTCGTCCCGGCGGCCTTGGTCTCCGCCTTGGTGCCGGTCTCGGCCTTGGTGCCGGTCTCCGCCTTGGTGCCGGTCTCGGCCTTGGTGCCGGTCTCGGACTCGGTCTCGGACTTCATCGGGTCACGCCCCTCTCCTCGGAAGCCGCGGACAGCAGCTCCGCGCACTTCTCTCCGACCATCAGGACCCCGATCATCGGGTTCACGGCAGGCATCGTCGGGAATACGGACGCGTCCGCGATACGGATGCCGTCGAGACCCCTGACCGTCAAGTCAGGGGAAACCACGGCAAGTTCATCAGTGGCGGCACCCATTCGGCAGGTACCTGCGGGGTGGTACACCGTGTGCGCGACCTTCCGCGCGTACTCCCCGATCGCCTCGTCGGAGGTGACCTCGGGCCCCGGGCAGACCTCCCTTTTCAGCCAGCCGGCCAGCGGTTCGGCCTTGGCTATCTCGCGGGCGATCTTGATGCCGTCGACGAGCGTACGGCCGTCGTAGTCGTCCTCATCAGTGAAGTAACGGAAGTCCAACGCAGGCTTTACATCCGGATCCGCGCTGGTCAGATACAGCCGGCCGCGACTGCGTGGCTTGGGGATGTTCGGCGTCAGCGACACCCCGTGCGCGGGCCGCTGATAGCCGAGCCGCTCCGGGTTGTCGGTGAACGGTATTTGGTAGAAGTGGAACATCAGGTCGGGCCCTTGTGCGTCCGGATCCCGCCGTACGAAGAGGCCCGCGTCGCTGTCCATCGCCGAGTTCTCGGGGATCGGCCCGTGCGTCTCCCAGACGATCACCGATTCCGGGTGGTCGAGCAGGTTCTCGCCGACGCCCGGCAGATCGTGTACGACGGGGATGCCGAGGCGTTCCAGATCGGCGCGCGGCCCGATGCCGGAGTGCAGCAGCAGCCGCGGAGTGTCCACCGCGCCCGCGCAGACCAGGACTTCGTGCCGCGCCTCGACGAACTGCTCCTCGCCGTCCTTCGTACGGATGTGCACCCCGGTCGCGCGTGTGCCGTCCAGCTCCAGCTTGTACGCCCAGGTCTCCAGGGCGATATGCAGGTTCGGGCGGTCCATGAACGGGTGCAGATACGCGACCGAGGCGGAGGACCGCTTGTTGTTCTCCGGGTGGTACGCGAGGTCGAAGAAGCCGACGCCTTCGTGGAACGGCTTCTTGTTGAAGCCCTCGACGCGCGGGACGGCCACCGCCGCCTGGGCCGCGTCGACGAAGTCACGGGCGATGGCGTTACGGTCCGCCTCGTCGACGGGGACGATGTTGTTCCGCAGCCGGTCGAAGTACGGGTCCATCGCGGCGGCGTCCCAGCCCTCGGCGCCGGCCGCCGCCCACTCGTCCCAGTCGGACGGCAGCGGCCGGAAGGCGATGAGGGTGTTGTGGGAGGAGCAGCCGCCGAGCACCCGGGCGCGGCTGTGCCGGATGTGGGAGTTGCCGCGAGGCTGCTCGGTGGTCGGGTAGTCGTAGTCGAGCTCGCCGCCGAGGAGCCCCATCCAGCGCCGCAGGGTGAGGACTTCGGGGCGGTCGACATCGCTCGGTCCGCCCTCGATGACGGCGACGGTGATGTCCGGGTTCTCGGTGAGCCGGGAGGCGATCACGGATCCCGCGGTGCCGCCGCCGACGACGACATAGTCGTACGTGGTCATGTTCTGCTGCGTCATTTCTGCGTAACCCTGCTCAGCCCGCGAACCAGCGCACGGGACGCGGGGCGAGGTTCTGGTAGATGTGCTTGGCCTCGCGGTACTCGGCGAGGCCGGCGGGCCCGAGTTCACGGCCGATGCCGCTCTTCCCGAATCCGCCCCACTCGGCCTGTGGCAGATAGGGGTGGAAGTCATTGATCCAGACGGTCCCGTGCCGCAGCCGCCCGGCGACGCGCCGCGCCCGGCCCGGATCGGCGGTCCATACGGCGCCGGCGAGCCCGTACTCGGTGTCGTTGGCGAGGGCGACGGCCTCGTCCTCCGTACGGAAGGTCTCGACGGTCAGGACGGGGCCGAAGATCTCTTCGCGTACGACGCGCATGCCGCGGTGGCACTGGTCGAGGACGGTGGGCCGGTAGAAGTACCCCTCGTACCCCTCCCCTTCCGGCCTCGCTCCGCCGGCCCGCAGCACCGCGCCCTCCGCCAGGGCGGAGGCCACGTACTCCTCGGTCTTGGCGAGCTGCTGCCGAGAGACGAGGGGGCCGCACTCCACGCCCTTCTCGGTGCCTCGTCCGAGGCGGATCTTCTCGGCGCGGCGGGCGAGTTCGCCGACGAAGCGCTCGCGCAGCGACTCCTCGATGATGAGCCGCGACCCGGCGGAACAGACCTGCCCGCTGTGAATGAACGCCGCGTTGAGCGCCTGATCGACGGCCGTGTCGAAGCCTTCGTCCGTCCCGCACGCATCGGCGAAGACGACGTTGGGGTTCTTGCCGCCGAGTTCGAGGGCGACCTTCTTGACGCTGTCGGCGGCGGTGCGCATCACCTTCGTACCGCTGGACAGTCCGCCGGTGAAGGACACCAGATCCACATCGGGGTGCTCGGCCAGCCGGGCCCCGACGGGGTCGCCCGCGCCGGTGACGATGTTCGCGACGCCGGCGGGCAGTCCGGCCTCGACAAGCAGCTCGATGAGCGCGACGGTGGTCAGCGGGGTGATCTCGCTGGGCTTGATCACAAAGGTGTTGCCTGCGGCCAGCGCCGGGGCAATCTTCCAGCTCGCTTGCAGAAGCGGGTAGTTCCAGGGCGTGATCAGCGCACACACCCCGACGGGCTCATGCACCACCACACTGTGGATGTCCGGCGAACCGGCGTCCACGACTCTCCCGCCGCTCTCGTTCATGACGAGGTCGGCGAAGTAACGGAAGGCGTCGCTCACACAGTCGACGTCGACACGCCCTTCTTCAAGGGTCTTTCCGGCGTCCCGGCTCTCCAGCAGACCGATCTCTTCACGGTCGCGCTGGAGCAACTCGGCGACGCGCCGCAGCAGCGCGGCACGCTCGGCGACGGGGGTACGGGGCCACTCGCCCTGGTCGAATGCGGTACGCGCGGCGGCGATCGCGGCGTCGGTGTCCTCGGTCCCGCCCTCCGCCACGACGGCGAAGACGGTCGCGTCAGCGGGGTCGATTATCTCGCGCGTGGCGCCGGATACGGCTGCGCGCCACTCTCCGCCCACGTGGATGGTCTGTTGTGCCGACACGTCGCGTTTTGCCTTCCGTTCCCGATACGTTCCACACCGGTGATATCCGGCGGTCGGGTCCCCTGCCCCAGGGTTCGGAAAGCATGCGCATTGAGTGTCTCAAAGTTACCCGTATCACTTTGCCCCGGCGGGGCAGGCGCACTCCGGCCGCATCAACTCCGTCGGGCCGAATCCCGCGCGGCCCCGGCGTGACCGAGGGCGACACCGGCCGCGATCACCGCGAGGGACAGCAGCACGGTGATCGCCGGATTCACGAACGCGGGCACGAAGTCGTGGGTGTACCCGTCGGACCAGCGACAGGTCGAGCCGACCGGGAAGAGACTGTCCTGCATCCGCTCCAACTGCGCGCGCGCAATCCCGGAGGAGTACCCGTACCGCTCGGTTGCGCAGGTGTAGGACTCGTTCTCCAGCCGGATGTAGCACATGAGCCCGAACACATAGAGCGCCAGCGCGACCGTCACGCACACCACCGCGATGTCCCGCAGCGTCCCCGCGAGCGTCGGGGCCGCAAAGCCACGACGGGCGATGAACGCCGGGAACAGATACGCGCAGAGCATGATCAGGACGAGCACCCCGAGAACGATCATCCCCAGGGCCGCCACGCCGTTCTGACCGGTGTCCGTTGCCAGCTGGACCGACTCAGGAGCCTCGGAGATCAAACGCATGCGGCTCATCCTGCATCATCGAACATCTGACCGCGTCCAGCTCCTCCTGTCCGGCGAGGGTCGCGAGCCCCAGCTGCGGGAAGAGCGAGTACTTGATGGGACGGAACAGCGGGCCGGTCGCCTCCGTCAGTGCAGGCGGGATCATCGTCACGCGCATGACAGCCCAGACTCCCCGGACCGCACGGTCAGTTCCACCTGGTCAGTTCCACCGGCATGACAAACGCCCCCGGCGGCCTGTCGGCTGCCGGGGGCGGTGCGTATGTACGTGAGGGCGTACGGATCAGATGAGGCCGAGCTCGCGGACCGCCGCGCGCTCCTCCTCCAGCTCCTTCACCGACGCGTCGATGCGCGCACGCGAGAAGTCGTTGATGTCCAGGCCCTGGACGATCTCGTACGTGCCGTCCTTCGTGGTGACCGGGAACGACGAGATCAGGCCCTCCGGGACGCCGTAGGAGCCGTCCGACGGGATGCCCATGGAGGTCCAGTCGCCCTCCGCGGTGCCGTTGACCCAGGTGTGGACGTGGTCGATCGCGGCGTTCGCGGCCGAGGCGGCCGAGGACGCACCACGGGCCTCGATGATCGCGGCGCCGCGCTTGGCGACGGTCGGGATGAAGGTGTCGGCGAGCCACTTCTCGTCGTTCACGACCTCGGCGGCGTTCTTGCCCGCCACCTCGGCGTGGAAGATGTCCGGGTACTGGGTCGCGGAGTGGTTGCCCCAGATGGTGAGGCGGCGGATCTCGGAGACCGGGGTGCCGGTCTTCTTCGCGAGCTGGGAGATCGCGCGGTTGTGGTCGAGGCGGGTCATCGCGGTGAAGCGCTCGGCCGGTACGTCCGGGGCAGCGGCCTGCGCGATGAGCGCGTTGGTGTTGGCCGGGTTGCCGACGACGAGGACCTTGATGTCGTCCGCGGCGTTGTCGTTGATGGCCTTGCCCTGCGGCTTGAAGATGCCGCCGTTGGCGGAGAGGAGGTCGCCGCGCTCCATGCCCTTCGTACGCGGACGGGCGCCGACCAGCAGGGCCACGTTGGCCCCGTCGAAGGCGACGTTCGGGTCGTCCGTGATCTCAATGCCGCTCAGCAGCGGGAAGGCGCAGTCCTCGAGCTCCATCGCGGTGCCCTCGGCGGCCTTCAGGCCCTGCGGGATCTCGAGGAGACGAAGCTTGACCGGCACATCCGCGCCGAGCAGGTGGCCGGAGGCGATGCGGAAGAGCAGCGCGTAGCCGATCTGGCCGGCCGCGCCGGTCACGGTGACATTCACGGGAGTGCGGGTCATGGCGATCTCCGTAAGACAGCTGGCGGTAGGGGTCCCTGCCCCTGGTGCTGGACACCCCTTCGCGCGTCTTCTGAATCTTGACGTGAAGAGACATCCAGCGTCAGGCTATCCGAACCGCGACCCCGGCATTCCCCGCCCCCTTGTGGCGCGGCTCACGCACCGCTCACGCACCGCTCACTCATAGCCCGCCGCTGCGCTCACTGCTGCCCGGTGCAGCCCGTCGTCCCCGTCTTCAGCGTCGCGCACGCCTTCACCTCGGCCGGCGCCGCCGCCGCGGTCATGGGGGTGTACGCGTCGTTGTCCCCGTTCACCAGGCCGTTCTGCGCGCCCTGGCCGCCCACGCTTATCTGCACCGTGTCGCCGGGGGCCGCCTGAGTGATACGGGCCCAGGCCGCCTGGCAGGTCTTGCTGTACCGGACCTCGACCCGGGCCTTGCCGACAATCGCGCTGGAGACGGTCTTGGCGAGCTGTCCGCCGCAGCCCATGGCCTCCGGGTCCTGGCCCGTGCAGTCCTTGCCACTGCACTTCACACCGGCCGGCAACGGCGGGCTGCTGGTCGTCGGCGTGGCGGACGGCGTCTTGGCCGCGCTCCTGCCGCCGTCGCCGTCACCGCCGAGGTCGGTCAGGAGCACGGCCGCGGCTATCACCAGCAGCGCGCCGACCACGCCGGCCAGGAACATGGTGACTTTGCGCTTTCCACGTCCCTGGTCGGGGGAGGCGGTGGGGCCGGAAGGTGCGGTCGGCGGTGACATCGGCGGGCCCTGGTGTCCGGGCGAGCCCTGGTGGTCCGGGCCGGGCTGCACCGGTACGCGCGGACGGCGCTGCTCATCGGTCCTGAACGCCCCGGCCTCCGGTCCGGCCGGCTCCGCGGGCGCGGCCGTCCGGCCCCCCGAGCGGCTGTTCGCGGTGCCCGCGGGGGCAGGGCCGAACTCACCGAGCGCCGCCCGCGCCTGGGAGATCCGTATCGCTTCCATGGTCATGTCGTGGCGCATCTCGGAGCGGCTCCAGGCGCGCTCCGCCAGCTCCCACATGGTGGTGAGATGGAGCGTGTTCGTACCGGTCACCTCGGCCAGCGCGACGATCGCGCCCTTGGGCGCGAGCAGCCGACCGTTCAGATACCGCTCCCACGATGTCTTGCTGTACCCGGTGCGGTCCGCGACCGCGGCGAGGTTCAGCCCGCTGCGGTCGACGAGCCGACGGAGCTGGCTGGTGAACTCCCGGACCTGCGGGTCCAGCTCCTCCGGTAGTGCCTTCCAACGAGGCATTGCCCCCCCTTGTCCCCCGAACGTTCCTGATGTGCCCCGCGCTGTCCCGACCCCGTGCCGTGCCCTTCGGGCGTCCGTGTTCCGGACTACCCAGTGGGATGCGCGGAGCCAGGATGTCAGTTCCTGTATTTGGCGTGCACGGGAGCATTCGGGACAGTTGGTGCGCCCCCCTGCGCGCCCCGCCCCGGCTGCCGCTTCAGTCTCGCATCCGTAGCCCAACGATCACACCGTGGCGGAATGGTCACCTCCATGCCACAGGCACCAGGCGTCCCTTGAACGCGGTTGGCGCGTCCATGACTCTTGAACCACGACGGCGCCCGTCCTCCCTCGGGGGAGAGGACGGGCGCTGTCGGCGTTCGGTGCCGGTTGGCTCAGGCGGACGCCATCTTCTTCTGCAGGTTGGCGTCGAGCGCGTCCAGGAACTGCTCCGTGGTCAGCCACGGAGCGTCCTTGGAGATGAGAAGCGCCAGGTCCTTGGTCATCTGGCCGCCCTCGACGGTCTCGATGCAGACCTGTTCGAGCGTCTCGGCGAACCTGGTGACCTCGGGAGTGCCGTCCAGCTTGCCGCGGTGGGCGAGACCACGGGTCCAGGCGAAGATCGAGGCGATCGGATTGGTCGAAGTCGCCTTGCCCTGCTGGTGCTGGCGGTAGTGGCGGGTGACCGTGCCGTGCGCCGCCTCGGCCTCGATGGTCTTGCCGTCGGGCGACATCAGGACCGAGGTCATCAGGCCGAGCGAGCCGAAGCCCTGCGCGACGATGTCGGACTGGACGTCGCCGTCGTAGTTCTTGCAGGCCCAGACATAGCCGCCCTCCCACTTGAGCGCCGAGGCGACCATGTCGTCGATCAGGCGGTGCTCGTAGGTGAGGCCCTTGGCGTCGAACTCGGCCTTGAACTCTGCGTCGAAGATCTCCTGGAAGATGTCCTTGAAGCGACCGTCGTACTTCTTGAGGATCGTGTTCTTCGTGGACATGTAGACCGGGTACTCACGGGCCAGGCCGTACCGGAACGAGGCGCGCGCGAAGTCGCGGATCGACTCGTCGTGGTTGTACATACTGAGGGCGACACCGGAGCCCGGGAACTCGTGGACCTCGAGCTCGATCGGCTCGGAGCCGTCCTTCGGGGTGAAGGTCATGGTGAGGGTGCCCGGGCCCGGGACCTTCAGGTCGGTGGCGCGGTACTGGTCGCCGAAAGCGTGACGGCCGACGACGATCGGCTTGGTCCAGCCCGGGACGAGCCGCGGCACGTTCTCCATGATGATCGGCTCACGGAAGATGACGCCGCCGAGGATGTTGCGGATGGTGCCGTTCGGCGAGCGGTACATCGCCTTGAGGTTGAACTCGTCGACCCGCGCCTCGTCCGGCGTGATCGTGGCGCACTTGACGCCGACGCCGTGCTCCTTGATGGCCTTGGCGGCGTCGACGGTCACCTGGTCGTTGGTGGCGTCGCGGTGCTCGATGCCCAGGTCGAAGTACTTCAGCTCGACATCGAGGTACGGCAGGATCAGTTTGTCCTTGATGAAGGACCAGATGATGCGGGTCATCTCGTCGCCATCGAGCTCGACGACCGGGTTGGCTACCTTGATCTTGGCCATGACGTGGAACGTCCCTCTCACGCGCTTCGGCTGGGGTCGGCGAAGTCAGTGATGTCGCGTTCTCGGACTCCGCCGATATATCTCGTCATCAAGATACTCCAGATATCTCGTCATCAAGATACTCGAATTGTCGGGTCTAAACGTCGGGACTAACGGACGGTGAAGTGGACGGCGTCCTCGAGGAACGGGACGTCGAGCCACGGCTTCGGCTGCGTCACGAGCGCGAGCAGCACGATCAGGGTGCCGAGCAGCCCGTACGTGACCATGTCCGTGAAGCGCGAGCGCACCGCGAGCATGCCGACGGAGGGCAGGGTGCGGCGCATGACGGCACCGGTGAGCAGGGCAACGCCGATCAGGATGGTGCCCACCCGGAAGGCGTCGGCGAAGGCATCGCTGCCGACAATCACCAGGCCGAGGCCGGCGAGGGCGAGGACGGTGAGCAGAGGCCACTGCCGAGCGGGCGCGGAAGCGGCCCCGGGAGCGGCCCGTCCACCACCCTCGGGCCGGGCGGTGTCCCGGGTGAGGGAGGGTGGCCGGCGGGAGGGCGTCCTGCCGGTGCCGGGGCCGACCCCTTGACTGTCGGCCGCCGTCGCGGAGGCGGCTTCGGCGTCCGGCCCGGTGTCGTCCGGACCGGCGTGGCGGGGGTGGACGGCGTCGGCGATCACGGCGGCGGCAGCGGTGTCCGGGGTCTCCGGCTTCGGGGTGTCGGC
The DNA here is from genome assembly GCF_040651435.1 of Streptomyces sp. NPDC048479. NCBI lineage: Bacteria > Bacillati > Actinomycetota > Actinomycetes > Kitasatosporales > Streptomycetaceae > Streptomyces > Streptomyces sp. NPDC048479. The sequence continues at coordinate 319,865 of NZ_JBEZKA010000004.1, read as the reverse complement.
GCCGGTTTCCGGACGGGGTCCGCTGTCGGCGGCGTCGGCCGGCTTCGCTGCGTGGTCGGCGCGGTCGGCGTGCGGACCGATGTCGCCGGTGTCAGCGGCGGCGCCGTCCGCGGCGTGAGCGGCGGCGCCGTCCGCGGCGTGAGCGGCGGCGCCGTCCGCGGCGTGAGCGGCGGCGCCGTTGGCGTCAGCAGCACCCGAGTCCCGGTCGCCGGACCAAGAGCGGACCGCCGCAGCGGACTCGCCGTCCTCGGCGGGAGCACCGGCGGCGCCGACCGCGGACTTCGGCGCGGCATCCTCGTCGCGGCCAGTCCCGCCACCGGCCGCATCGGCCACCGAATTCAAGCCGGCACCGTTGGCGTCCGAGCCGCCCGGCCGGGACGGCTCGTCATCCGCGGTGGACGCCGTCTTCCGGGCGGCCGCCGCGGCCGCCTCGTCCCGCGCGTCCCCACCGGTCCCCGGCCCGTTCGGGCTCGCGCCCGCGCCCCGCGGCTCCGCCGCGTCGGCTCCGTCGTTCGTGCGTACACCCATGGGCTCAGCCTTCCCGGTCAGCCCGCGGCGGCGACCGCTGCGCGCTCCGCCGCCTCGACCACGTTGACCAGCAGCTGCGCGCGGGTCATCGGGCCCACGCCGCCCGGGTTCGGGGCGACCCAGCCGGCCACCTCGGCGACGCCCGGGTGGACGTCCCCGACGATCTTGCCGTTCTCGTCGCGGCTGACGCCGACGTCGAGTACGGCCGCGCCCGGCTTGACGTCCTCCGGCTTGACCAGGTGCGGGACACCGGCCGCGGCCACGATGATGTCCGCCTGCCGCAGATGCGCGGACAGATCGCGCGTACCGGTGTGGCACTGCGTCACCGTCGCGTTCTCGGACTTACGGGTAAGCACCAGCGGCATCGGCCGCCCGATGGTGATCCCGCGGCCCACGACCACCACATTCGCGCCGTTGATCTCGACGCCGTGGTGCCGGAGCAGCTGGACGATGCCGTACGGAGTGCACGGCAGCGGGCCCTCCACACCGAGCACCAGCTTGCCGAGGCTCATCGGGTGCAGCCCGTCCGCGTCCTTGGCCGGGTCCATCAGCTCCAGAACGCGATTGGCGTCGATGCCCTTGGGGAGCGGCAGCTGGACGATGTAGCCCGTGCACTCGGGGTTGTCGTTGAGTTCCCGTACGACCGCCTCGATCTCTTCCTGCGTGGCGGTGTCGGGCAGTTCGCGCTGGATCGAGGCGATGCCGACCTGCGCGCAGTCGCGGTGCTTGCCGCTGACGTACCAACGGCTGCCCGGGTCGTCCCCGACGAGCAGGGTCCCAAGGCCCGGGGTGATGCCCCGCTCCTTGAGCGCCGCCACGCGGGCGGTCAGGTCGGACTTGATCGCGGCTGCGGTGGCCTTGCCATCGAGAATCTGGGCGGTCATGGACCCATCCTCGCGGATGGACCCGCCCGGGTTCCAATTCGGGCCGCCGTCACGCGCCGATCGCGGCGCCTTCACGCTCCCTCCCGGCCCGCCGCAAGGGAACCTGAGGTTGCACTTGCACAACACATACGGATCCCGACTGGACAAAAAGTCGACGTTAATACCACGATGAGCCGCGCAGTACCGCGGCAGTGTTGGGGGGCAAACCGCTGATCTCGTGACGTTCCTCCGCTCGGACCGCATCGTCCCCGCATTTTCCAACGGAGGAATCCCGCCATGAGTTTCGGCGACCCGAACAACCCCTACGGCCAGCCGCAGGGCCAACCGCAGCAGCCGGGCTACGGCCAGCCGCAGGGCCAACCGCAGCAGCCGGGCTACGGCTACCCGCAGCAGGGCCAACCGCAGCAGCCGGGCTACGGCTACCCGCAGGCCCCGCCGGTGCAGCCCTACGGCGGCGCCCCGACGTCCATGCCCGGTCTGATGACTGCGGCCCGCGTCCTCCTGTACATCATTGGCGGCCTGCAGGTCCTCTTCGGAATCATCGCGGCCATCGCCATCGCGGCCGCCTCGGACGCGGTCGACTCTGACGCAGCAACCGGCCTGGCCGGTCTCGGCTTTATCGTGGTCGTCATCCTGCTGGTCTTCGCGGGCCTGGCGATCTTCCTCGGGGTGAAGTTCTCCACCGGCGGCACCGCCATCCGCGTCATCACGATCGTGTACGCATCGCTGATGATCCTCGGGTCCCTCGCCAACTTCGCGTCCGGCCAGGCCAGCGGCGCGGTCGGCGGCCTCGTCTCCCTCGCCATCGGCGGCATCATCCTCGCCGCAATGGTGAACTCGCAGGCGTCTGCCTGGTTCAACCGCCCGCGTTACTGAGGTACTTGGCACCACACACGTACCGAATTCACGAAGGCCGTAACCCTCTGCCGACCGGCGGGTTTACGGCCTTCGGCCGTTCTACCGGCACATTCTCGCCGCTTCGGCCGGAGCACTGTGACCGACTGCCGTGGCCGGCACACCCGGATCTCCGGCGTCGGCTACTGCCGCTGACACCGAACCGCACCCCCGCCCGGGGCGGGGGTGCGGAGGTGCGGCCCTCAGGCCGTACAGCTCAGGGTCAGTGGAAGAAGTGGCGCGTGCCCGTGAAGTACATCGTCACGCCCGCCTTCTTCGCCGCCTCCACCACCAGCTCGTCCCGCACCGAACCACCCGGCTGCACCACGGCCTTGATGCCCGCGGCCAGCAGGATCTCCAGACCGTCCGGGAACGGGAAGAACGCGTCCGACGCGGCGTAGGAACCCTCCGCGCGCTCGGCGCCGGCCCGTTCCACCGCGAGCTTCGCGGAGTCGACGCGGTTGACCTGGCCCATTCCGACACCGACCGACGCACTGTTCTTGGCGAGCAGGATCGCGTTGGACTTGACCGCGCGGCAGGCCTTCCACGCGAAGGCGAGCTCGGCCAGCTCGTCCGGCGACAGCGCCTCACCCGTCGCCAGCGTCCAGTTCGCGGGGTCGTCGCCCTCCGCCTGAAGGCGGTCCTTGATCTGCAGCAACGCGCCGCCCTCGATGGGCCGGAGTTCGACGGGGGCCGCCGGGGAGCCCGTACAACGCAGCACGCGGATGTTCTTCTTACGGGCCAGCACCTCGACCGCGCCGTCCTCGTACGCCGGAGCGACGATGACCTCGGTGAAGATCTCGGCGACCTGCTCGGCAAGCGCGACCGTGACCGGCCGGTTGACGGCGATGACCCCGCCGAACGCCGACAGCGGGTCGCAGGCGTGCGCCTTGCGGTGCGCATCCGCGACATCCGCGCCGACCGCGATGCCGCACGGGTTGGCGTGCTTGATGATCGCGACACAGGGCTCGTCGTGGTCGTACGCCGCGCGCCGGGCGGCCTCCGTGTCGACGTAGTTGTTGTACGACATCTCCTTGCCGTGCAGCTGCTCCGCGTCGGCCAGGCCCCCGTTGCCGTTGGAGTACAGCGCCGCGGCCTGGTGCGGGTTCTCGCCGTAGCGAAGCACGTTCGTACGCTCGAAGGTCGCGCCCAGGAAGTCGGGGAGGACCGAGTCGTCGGCGGGCGCGTAGGAAGAGGCGAACCAGGAGGCGACGGCCACGTCGTACGAGGCGGTGTGCTGGAAGGCCTCGGCGGCGAGCCGCTTGCGGGCGGTCAGGTCGAAGCCGCCCTCCTTGACCGCGTCGAGGACGTCCGCGTACCGCGCGGGGCTGGTGACGACAGCGACGGAGGGGTGGTTCTTGGCGGCGGCGCGGACCATCGACGGGCCGCCGATGTCGATCTGCTCGACGCACTCGTCGGGAGAGGCGCCCGAGGCGACGGTCTCCCGGAACGGGTAGAGGTTGACGACCACGAGATCGAAGGGCTCCACGCCGAGCTCGGCGAGCTGCTCACGGTGCGACTCGAGCCGCAGGTCGGCGAGGATGCCGGCGTGCACGCGCGGGTGCAGCGTCTTGACCCGGCCGTCCAGACACTCGGGGAAGCCGGTGAGCTCCTCGACCTTGGTGACCGGCACCCCGGCCGCGGCGATCTTCGCGGCGGTCGAGCCGGTGGAGACCAGCTCCACACCCGCCTCGTGCAGCCCGCGGGCGAGCTCCTCAAGACCCGTCTTGTCATAAACACTGACCAGCGCTCGCCGGATGGCCCGCTTCGCAGCCTCAACAGTCACGGGAAAACTACCTTTCGTCCCTCAATGCGGTAGCCGTTACGGGCCAGACGCCCCACGACCTCGACGAGCAGCCGTCGCTCGATTTCCTTGATCCGCTCATGGAGAGCGGCTTCATCGTCCTCGTCCCGTACCTCGACCACGCCCTGCGCGATGATCGGGCCGGTGTCGACGCCGTCGTCGACGAAGTGCACGGTGCATCCGGTGACCTTCGCGCCGTACGCGAGCGCGTCGCGCACTCCGTGGGCTCCGGGGAAGCTGGGCAGCAGGGCGGGATGCGTATTGACGCAGCGGCCACCGAAGCGGGCGAGGAATTCCTTCCCCACGATCTTCATGAAGCCGGCCGAGACGACGAGATCCGGTGCGTACGCGGCGGTGGCCTCGGTGAGCGCGGTGTCCCACGCGTCGCGCGTCTCGTAGTCCTTGACCCTGCACACAAAGCTGGGCAGCCCGGCGCGCTCGGCGCGCTCCAGACCGGCGATCCCGTCCCGGTCGGCGCCGACGGCGACGATACGGGCGCCGAAGCCCTGAGGGTCGTCGGCGATCGCGTCGAGCAGGGCCTGGAGATTCGTTCCGGAGCCGGAGACCAGGACCACGAGGCGGGCCGGTCGGGCGGAGGGGGGCGGGGAGGCCACGGCGGGTCTCTTTCTCGCGTTGCTGTACGTCTTTGTGTGGTCGTACGAACGAATCGCGCCCCCCGATACGGGGAACTCTACGAAGGGGCCGACCGTCAGCAACGATACCGGCACACAGAACGGCCCCCACGGGACGGGGGCGTGGCCGGGAGGTAGCGTCAGGGGACAGGACCCGTCCGCTGACGGGCAAGACGACACAAGACCCCATGTGCGCTGGGTCTGAGGGGAAGACGTTCACCAGATGCCGGACCGACGCCGCCGTACGGACCTCCTGTTGCCGCGGGAGCGCCAGTCCACGGATGACAACAACCCCTTCGCGCCGCCGCCGGAGGGCAGGCCGGACCAGCCCTGGCAGCCCCGGCGCCCGGCGAACGACGGCTCGTCCGACGACTCCTCCTCGTCTTCCTCCGACACGCCTTCCTCCGGCACACCTGACGACCGTTCCGGCCGTTCCGGCTGGGGCAGCCAGTGGAGCAGCCGCCAGCCGGGCCGCTCCTCGGGCGGCGGCTTCGGCGGCCGCCCGAGCGGTCAGAACGGCCAGAACGGTCAGAACGGCGGCGGCCAGCAGGGCCCCGAGGGCGGCTCCTCCGGCGGCCTGAAGTGGGACCCGACGGACCCCGCCCAGCGCCGCGCGCGCTATGCGCTGCTCTCCGGCATGTGGGCGTTCTTCTTCGCGCTGTTCGACCTCCCGGAGATCGCGCTGCTGCTCGGCGCGCTGGCGCTGTACTGGAGCATCAGCTCCCTGCGTGCCAAGCCCCAGCGCCGCGCGTCGGACGCCGTGACATCTCCCACACCGCCGGCGCCGGTGGCGCCCGCGACTCCGGGCAGGCCGCAGATCACGGCGGCGGTGAGCGGTCTGGTGATGGCGAGCATCGCGCTGGTGATCGTGGCGGCGTCGTTCACGGCACAGCTGGTCTACCGCGACTACTACACCTGCGCGAACGACGCGCTGACCAAGTCGGGCCAACTGGCCTGCAACGACCTGCTCCCGGAGCCGCTCCGCGGAGTGATCGGCATCCAGGAGTAAACGGGCGCCGACCGGGCGGTCTCTCCAGGTCACGGCCCCGCCTTGGGGCGGGGGCGGGTGCGTGACCTCGCTGCCGCGCAGCCCTCCCTCGCAGTCCGGGCCGCCTGCGCCGTACAGCTGCTCCGGCCCGAGGTCGAAGCCACGCAGCACGGGCGGCTGGTCCCGCAAGGGGCACGCCCTTTGCCGCGCAGCGGCCCTGCAGCGGCGCACAGCGAAGCCCCCGTATCACCGGCTCGGCGCGAAGCAGGGGCGTGGTGCGAAGCTGTCGGGCCGGGGGCTGGGAGCTTGCCCCCAGTTTCGGGAAGGGGCGGGGCTGGGGACACCCCCTACGGCGCCCCCGGCGCCGGCTCCTCCGGCTCCACCGGCTCCACCGGTGCGGTCGGCGGCACCGGCGGCTCCGGCATCCGCATCGGCGGAAACTCCGACATCAGACCCCCCGACGCCTCTCTCAGCGCCGCCCGCCGCGCCTCCCGCGCCTCCCGCTCGCCCCTCTCGTTCCACGAGCCCGTCGGCAAGATGTCGTACGGCTCCAACGACGGGTCATCGGGCTCCGTCGACTCAAGGGCCTCCGGAGCCTCCGGGGCCGGCGCCGCCTCCGCCGGAACCGGAACCGGAACCGAAGCGGGAGCGGGAACCGGGACCGGAGCGGGAACCGGCACCGGCACATCCGCCTCGCCCCGTCGCCCGCGCAACCGCCACGCCCGCAGCCCCAGCGCCCCCGGCACCCCGATCCCCGCCGACCAGAGCAGCGCCGCCGGGCCCGTCTGCCACCACACCGGGCCGAACTCCACCAGCGCCCGCGTGCCCATCGGGCCGCCCGACGCCGCCGTCAGGATCGCCGTGAACGCCGCGCATCCCGTCGCCCCGAGCAGCACGGTCAGCGCGGTCTCGCGGCAGCCCCACACCTCCTCCCGTTCCGCGTACCGCAGTGCCGCCGCCCGTTCCGTGAACCACGCGATCACCGCCCCCGCGGCGACCGGCACCACCAGCACCGCCCAGTTCAGCGGCGTGCCCGGCCCCTCCGAAGGGACCGCGGCGAGGAGCGGGAAGTAAGGCAGCGCGGGATCCCCGGCCAACGCCAGCGGCGTCGCCGTCGCGCCCGTACCGAGTGCGAAACCGGGACCGAGGCCGTACGCCGCGCCCCAGACAGCCGCGTTCGGCACCAGCGCGAGCCCCAGCAGCAGCACCGCCAACCGCCCCGACCACTCCTGCGCGAGGTGCAGGAACGAGTCCTGCGTCGCGTCCGCGTGCCACACCAGCGACGCCGCGGCCAGCAGCGCTCCGCCGCCCAGCAGCGTCGTCGCCCCCGCCGTCGCGGACCGCAGCGCGACGGCCACCCGGGGGCGGGCGAGTTCCCGCCGTACCCGTTCCGGCAGCCTGGCCGGCAGCGGCCCGCGCGGCCGTCCGCTCGCCGTCCACACCCCGGCCACCGCCGACAGCACGGTCACCACGGGCAGATGGAACACCACGCTCAGCAGGTCCGCCGCCAGCGGACCGCCCGCCGCGTACAGCACCGCAGCAGCGCCGACCAGCAGATATCCCGCCGTCACCGCACACACCGCACCCCGCGCGGACGGCCGCCGCCGCCCCCTGTCCTGCTCGAGCGCATCACGCGCCGCCCGGTGCACGAGCCAGGCCGGCAGCGCGACCAAGAACAGCGGCACCACCCCCACCGGCGCCGGGCTCCCGGACAGCGTGCCGGTCCGTAGGAGCTCCGTGCCATGGGCCAACAGCCACAGCCCGGCCGCGACATGCAGCGCCCCGCCCGGACCGCTGTCCGGGTACGGGGAGCTGATCCACAACACCATCACGAGAACGGCGAACGCGCCGAGCCCCAGCCCCGCCGCGGTCGCTCCGCGCACGAGGGCCGAGCCCAGCGCGGCCAGCGCGGCCTGTCGGCCGCCTTGCACGGCAACCGGGGTCTGCGGCATCGACGGGGTGTGATCGGTCAGCTGGGTCACGCGGCCATGCTGCCAACGACACGCTCTTTAACCGCGTAACACGTGAATAGCCGTTGTGTCGCTCAATATACGTTTATGTACTTTTTCGCCGAGTGCAGCCCTGAGGAGAGCCCCTCATGACTCAGCGCGCCCCACGCTCCACTTCCGCCGCTCCACTCCCCTCCCCGGAGGAACGGCGGATGCTGCGCGAGGCGAAGTCACTGACCGAGGAGCAGGTCGCCGTTGCGGTCGGTGTCAGGCGGGCGACGATCAGGTCCTGGGAGGCCGGCCGCACCAGCCCGCGGGGGTCCAGGCGGGAGGCATACGCGAAGCTGCTGGCAGACCCCGGCACGGAGCCCCCGGAATTGTCCGTCACGACGGCCCCCTCCCCCTGCACCGAACCCGTCCCTCAGGCCCCGGACCCGGACCCGGACCCGGCCCAGGCCCAGGCCCCGGACCGCACGGACAAAACCAACGCCCTCACCTCGGCACCCGCGGTCCGCGAAGCCCCACCGCAGGACCCACCGCCACCACCACGCGCCGAGCTCACCACCGCCGAAGCATTCGACGCGCTGTACTCGTATGTCGCACCCGCTCTCGTACGCCAGACCTACCTGCTCACCGGTCGGCGCCGGCTCTCCCACGAGTCGGTCGAGCGCGCCTTCCACCTCGCCTGGCAGCACTGGCCCGAGGTCGCGCGCGACGGGGACCCCGCGGGCTGGGTACGGGCCGTCGCGTACGAGTACGCCATGTCCCCCTGGCACCGGCTCCTCCGCGCCCACAACGAGCCCGATTCCCAGCCGCCCGCCGAGCCGGGCCGGCGCGCGCTGCTCGACGCGCTGCTGGAGCTGCCGCCGCCGTACCGCCGCACGGTGCTGCTCTACGACGGCCTGGGCCTCGGCCTGCCGGAGACCGCGGCCGAGACCGAGGCCAGCACCCCGGCCGCGGCGAACCGGGTGCTGCACGCACGGGCGGCCATCGCCGAGCGGCTCCCGGAGCTGAGCCAGGGGGCGGCGCTGCACGAACTGCTCACGGACCTCGCCCGCGAGGGGCCGGCGCCGGAGATGACTCCCGCCGTTGCCGTGCGGACGGGCAGTGAGCGGCGTGCCCGGTTCTGGACACGGGTGGCCATCGCCGTCACCACGCTGATCGTGAGCGCCACGGCTTTCACCGTGGTCACCGCTCCGACGCGGTACGAGCCGCCGCTCGCCCCCGGCCAGCAGGTCGACGGCGGACCGGTGCTCAGCGGACCGCAGCCGCTGCCCCACCGGGACACCGCGCTGCGCAAGCAGCTCCGCTCCATGCTCGCGAACGGTCCCGAGCGACTCGTACCCCAGATCCGATAGACCCGGCGGTACGCGAGTGGGCCCGCACCTCACCAGGAGGAGCGGGCCCACTCGTACGAACTGCGCACGGCCTACTGCTCCGTACTGCCGTGTGTACTGCCTTGTGTAGTGCCTTATCGCGAAGGTCAGCCGGCGAGGATCGCGCGCGCCAGCTTGGCCGTCTCGGTCGGCGTCTTGCCGACCTTGACGCCCGCGGCCTCGAGGGCCTCCTTCTTCGCCTGCGCGGTGCCGGAGGAGCCGGAGACGATGGCGCCGGCGTGGCCCATGGTCTTGCCCTCGGGAGCCGTGAAGCCCGCGACGTAGCCGACGACCGGCTTGGTCACGTTCTTGGCGATGTAGTCGGCCGCACGCTCCTCGGCGTCGCCGCCGATCTCGCCGATCATCACGATCAGGTCGGTCTCGGGGTCGGCCTCGAACGCCGCGAGGGCGTCGATGTGCGTCGTACCGATGACCGGGTCGCCACCGATGCCGACGGCCGAGGAGAAGCCGATGTCACGGAGCTCGTACATCATCTGGTAGGTCAGCGTGCCGGACTTGGACACGAGACCGATGCGGCCGGGCTTGGTGATGTCGCCCGGGATGATGCCGGCGTTGGACTGACCGGGGGTGATCAGGCCGGGGCAGTTCGGGCCGATGATCCGGGTCTTGTTGCCCTTCGAGCCGGCGTACGCCCAGAAGGCGGCCGAGTCGTGGACCGCGATGCCCTCGGTGATGACGACGGCGAGACCGATCTCGGCGTCGATCGCCTCGACGACGGCGGCCTTGGCGAAGGCCGGCGGCACGAAGACGACGGAGACGTCGGCGCCGGTCTTCTCCATCGCCTCGGCGACGGAGCCGAAGACGGGCACCTCGGTGCCGTCGAAGTCGACGGACGTGCCGGCCTTGCGCGGGTTCACACCGCCGACGATGTTGGTGCCGTCAGCGAGCATGAGCTTGGTGTGCTTCATGCCGGTGGCGCCGGTCATGCCCTGGACGATGACCTTGCTGTCCTTGGTGAGGAAGATAGCCATGGTGTTGGAGTCCCTCGTCCCTTACTTCGCAGCCGCGAGCTCGGCGGCCTTGTCGGCCGCGCCGTCCATGGTGTCCACGCGCTGCACGAGCGGGTGGTTGGCGTCGGACAGGATCCTGCGACCCAGCTCCGCGTTGTTGCCGTCGAGGCGCACGACCAGCGGCTTGTTCACATCTTCGCCCTTGGACTTGAGCAGCGCCAAGGCCTGCACGATGCCGTTGGCGACCTCGTCGCACGCGGTGATGCCACCGAAGACGTTGACGAAGACGGACTTGACGTCCGGGTCGCCGAGAATGATCTCGAGGCCGTTCGCCATGACCTCGGCGGAGGCACCGCCACCGATGTCGAGGAAGTTGGCGGGCTTCACGCCGCCGTGCGCCTCACCGGCGTACGCGACGACGTCGAGGGTCGACATGACCAGACCCGCGCCGTTGCCGATGATGCCGACCTCGCCGTCGAGCTTGACGTAGTTGAGGTTCTTGGCCTTGGCGGCAGCCTCGAGCGGGTTGGCTGCGTCCTTGTCCTCGAGCGCCTCGTGCTCGGGCTGGCGGAAGTCGGCGTTCTCGTCGAGAGACACCTTGCCGTCCAGCGCGATGATGCGGCCGTCGGCGACCTTCGCGAGCGGGTTGACCTCGACGAGGAGCGCGTCCTCGGCGACGAAGGTGTCCCACAGCGTCACCAGGACCTCGGCGACCTGCTCGGCAACCTCGGCCGGGAACTTCGCCTGGGCGACGATCTCGCGGGCCTTCTCGATCGTCACGCCGTCAACGGCGTTGACCGGAACCTTCGCGAGGGCCTCCGGGCTCTTCTCCGCGACCTCCTCGATGTCCATGCCGCCCTGGACGGACGCCATGGCGAGGAAGGTGCGGTTGGTGCGGTCGAGGAGGTACGAGACGTAGTACTCCTCGGCAATCTCGGGGGCGGTCTCGGCGATCATCACCTTGTGGACCGTGTGGCCCTTGATGTCCATGCCGAGAATGTCCGTCGCGCGGGCGACGGCCTCGTCCGGGGTGGCGGCCAGCTTCACGCCGCCGGCCTTGCCGCGGCCGCCGACCTTCACCTGGGCCTTGACGACCGACTTACCGCCCAGCCTCTCGGTGGCCTCGCGCGCCGCGTCAGGCGTGTCAATGACTTCACCGGCCAGCACCGGTACACCGTGCTTGGCGAAGAGGTCCCTCGCCTGGTACTCGAACAGGTCCACGCGCGTCCGTCCCTTTTCAATGGTCTCGCGGTTCGTTTTCTGCGTGGGCGTGCCGCGAAGGGCAACGTGACTGCGCTGTCACTGAGGGAGGCGTACACGGTGTCCGAGTACGCGGCATGTCCGTCCCGCAGGTTATCCCCGTGGGCCCGAGGTCCCTAAATCGCAGATCACACCTGGGCGGTGATACCTGTCACAGATCGCACGGGTGGCCGCGTCGGACATGGATTCGGACATGGATACAGAGCGGACACGGCGCGGGGTCGGGGCGGACACGGGGCGGGGTCCGTGCGGACGCGGAGAGGGTTGCCGCTGGGTGCGGAACGGCAGGTTTACCGCTGCGAACGGAATCGGGCGGCCCTCACCCCAATGAGGACCGCCCGCGAACATCGGACCCGCCTGTCAGATGCACTCCGTCACATGTGTCACAGGCTTGCGTCAGATGCCCTGCGTCAGGTGCGACACGTAGCCCGGGGTGGTCGAGGCGGCCACGCCCTGGACGCCGGAGACGGCGTTGCCGACGAGCGGCGTCGAGTCAGCCGTGCCGTACACGTGCTGCGCGAACGGCTGGACCTCGGAGGTCACACCACCGGCAAACGGCGTGGCATCGCCCACGACACCCTGGGCCAGGGAGCCGGCGCTGCCGCCGATGCCGTGCACGACCGGCTGGGCGTGGTCGACGACGGTCTCGACGAGCGGCTGGACCGCACCGACGACCCCGCCCGCGAAGGGCTGAGCCTCAGAGACGACGCCACCGGCGAAGGGCTGGACCTCGCCCACGACGCCACCTGCGAACGGCGTCACGTCACCGACCACGCCCTGGGCGAAACCGTCGACGTCGCCGACCGCCTGACCGGCGACCGGGAGCACGCCGTTCACGGCACGGGCGGCGATGGGCGGCAGGGTGTCCTGCGCGGCGGCAGCGGCGAGCGGTGTGGCGGCGGCGACGGCGCCCTGCGCCTGGTAGTGGACCTGGGACGGGGCCTGCTCGGCGAGCTGCGGCGCGAAGGCGGCGAGCGGACCGAAGAGGTAGTCGATCTCGCTCTGGACGTCGGCCGCGTCGGGGGTGACCGGGACCTGGTACGCCGGGAGCTCGGCCTCGGCGTACTGGCGGGCCTGGGCGGCCGTGCCGGTGGCGGTGCGCTCGGCCTGGGCGACCGTGCCCGTGGCCTGAGCAGCCCTGCCGGTGGCGGTGCGCTTGGCGTCGGCGGCGGCGGCCTTGGCACCCTGGACGGCGTCGAAGCCCTGGGCGTCCTTGACCACGTCGACGTCCTTGACGTCGTCGACAACGTCGGCCGCCTCGTCGGGCGCGGAGAGCGGTACGGAGACGGGCAGCTCGTCGGCGCTGGCCGCGGCGGTGCCGAGGGCCCACATGCCGGTGGCCGTGGCAGCGACGGCTATGGAACGGCGGATGTTCTTATGCATGCTTACGTCAATCCTTCGAATTCATTCGGCTGTCCGGAACTATCCGGTTGGCGGGCAGACCTGTCCCGCCCCCGCGCGGCAGGTCTTGAGCGGGGAAAGGACTGCCCTAGCCGGGGAATTCGAGGATGTCGCGCGGTCGTTCGCGGGTCGGCGCTTCGGCCGAGGCCCAGGCCACGCCCGGTACGAGCGCGAACTGCGTGCCGTAGGGGCTCGTCGCCGCCTGCTGGTCTCCCTTACGCGGTGCGTGCGTCTCGCCGGACTGCTGCAATGCGCCGTGCGTGGAGTCGCAGGGCTTGCCGGGGACTTGAGCGGGCGCGGGCACAGTTACCGGCCGCTCGTAACGGAATTCGGCCTGCCTGAAGCCAAGAGTCCTGTCGTACCCGCCGACCGGACCGACTGTGGTGGCGGTCGTGCCGGACCACCGGGCGGGGTCCGCAGAGTCCGCGGGGTTGTCGACCGTGAACCGGTCCGCGGAGTCGTCCACGGGCCGGTCGACGGGGAGCTGCGGCGTGAGTCCCTGATCCGCGTCGCCGCCCGGCGGCGGCAGCGGTACGGGCAGGAGCCCGTTCAGCGTCTCGGTGAGAGGCCCGGTCAGCGGCTGGGCCACTGGCAGTACGACGTCCCGCACGGTGTCCGCGGCCTGCTTCACCACATGGCGAACGGTCTGGACGGGCTGCGCGGCCTGGCCTGGCCGGCCGGGCTGCACGGGTTGGGCGGACTTGGCGGAGTCGACCGTGTCCGCGGCGTCAGTGGTGCCGACGTCGGCGGAGTCCGTTGCCACACGCCGCACTTCCCGCGCCGGAGCCGGCCCGGTCGGCGGCGCGACGCGCACCTCGGCGTCGGCCGACATCGCCGATTCCGGCATGCCCGCCGACTCCGCCGCGTGCACCTGGCCGCCGTAGAGAAGACCGAGGGTCATCAGTCCCCCGAGAAACAGCACCACTTGCAGCGCACGCTGCCCGCCTGCCGCCCGGCGCAGTGCGCACAGAACGGCAGCAGAACGAGCAGCTGCGACGGTCACAGTGAGAGGAACCTTCTCGGTTGGCGGAAGTGGACCTTCCGCGGGGATCGGGACGATGCTCGCACGAGCCTCCCGGGGGGACGCAAGCCCCCTGTTACTGATGAGTCACCATGTCCGATATGGGCAGTGGTTTCTTCTCGATCGCGGCCGCCATCACATCCGGGAAAAGGTCCGGCGTACAGGCGAACGCCGGTGCACCCAGGGCCGCCAGCGCCGCCGCGTGCTCGTGGTCGTACGCCGGCGTCCCCTCGTCCGAGAGCGCGAGCAGTGCGACGAATTGCACACCGGACGTCTTCATCGCCGCGACCCGCTTCAGCATCTCGTCCCGTATACCGCCCTCGTAGAGGTCGCTGATGAGTACGACGACGGTGTCGGCGGGGCGGGTGATCTGCGACTGGCAGTACGCGAGCGCTCTGTTGATGTCGGTGCCGCCGCCGAGCTGAGTGCCGAAGAGGACGTCCACCGGGTCGTCGAGCTGGTCGGTCAGGTCGACGACAGCGGTGTCGAAGACGACGAGTCGGGTGGCGATGGAGCGCATGGACGCGAGGACGGCGCCGAAGACGGAGGCGTAGACGACGGACGCCGCCATGGAGCCCGACTGGTCGATGCAGAGCACCACGTCCTTCTTGACCGACTGGGACGCGCGTCCGTATCCGATGAGCCGCTCGGGAACGACGGTGTAGGCACCTTCTTTTTCAGGAATCGGCAGGCAGTTCTTCAGGTTGGCCCGGATGGTCCGGTCCCAGTCGATGTCCCGGTGGCGCGGGCGGTTGATCTTCGCGGACCGGTCGAGTGCGCCGGTGAGGGTGGACCTGGTGCGGGTCGCGAGCCGCTTCTCGAGATCGACGACGACCTTGCGTACGACGGCCCTGGCCGTCTCCTTGGTCGTCTCGGGCATCGCCTTGTTGAGGGAGAGCAGGGTGCCGACGAGATGCACGTCGGCCTCCACGGCCTCCAGCATCTCCGGCTCCAGCAGCAGCGTGGACAGGCCGAGCCGGTCGATCGCGTCACGCTGCATGACCTGGACGACGGAGCTCGGGAAGTACGTGCGGATGTCGCCGAGCCAGCGCGCGACGGACGGGGCGGACGCCCCGAGCCCGGCCGAGCGGTTGCCGGTGCGGTTGCCCGTGCTGCCCTTGTCGTTGCCGTAGAGGGCGGTCAGGGCGCCGTCCATCGCCGCGTCGGTCCCGCTGAGGGTGCAGCCGGTTCCGTCGGCGGAGTCGCCGCCCAGGACGAGCCGCCACCGCCGTAGCCGCTCGTCCCCGGTTCCGGTGGCGCTTGTGCTTGCGGTTGCGCCTCCGGTTCCGCTTCCCGTGACGGCTTCGCTTGCGTTCCCGGTCGCGCTGTCGTCCGCGGTCTCGTTCTTTGTCGCCGTGCTCATCGGGCCACCCCCGCGAGGTCGTTGTCGTCGATGCCGAGGAGCATGTGCAGCACCGGCAGCACCGCGTCCGCCCGTGGCCCGTCGAGGCCGGCGCCGAAGCCGGGCATCGTGGACTCGCCGTGCGTGGGGCCGGATGCCGCCGCGGGTCCGCGCCGCACCAGCTCGCCCAGGGTGCGGCGCACGCCCGGTTCGTACGCGGAGAAGGTGCGGCGCAGCAGCGGCAGTACGTCGGTGAACGCGTCAACCGGCACGCCGGTCAGCCAGGCATCGACGAGTGCGAGCAGGCGCTCGTCGTGGACCAGGAGCACTCCGCCGCCGGACGCGCCACCGACGAATCCCTCGATCCAGGCGGCCGCGTCGGCGGGCAGTGTGCCGACCGAGAGCGCGAGGCCCATGAGCCGTGCGGCCTCGTCCTCCTCGAGCCGCCCGTCGTCCAGCAGCAGCCGAGCCGCCCTGCCGCGTATGACTCCGGGCACGGTGTCGCGGGCCGCGAGCCGATGCAGAACCGATCCCCAGCGCGCGATCAGTTCACGGCCCTTCGGCAACAGCCCGATCGCGGTGTGTACGCCGTCCAGATGGCCCCGCATCTCGGCCGCGCCGTCCGCGTCGAGTCCGCTGCAAGCGGGCGGCAGGCCGACGCAGATCCGCTCGGCAAGCCCGGCCGCGACCTCACCGAGCGCGGCCGTGTCCGTCGACCGCACGTCCCCGTACCGCAGCGAGCGGGCGAGGGCCGGCAGCGCCTGAGCGAGATGACCGACGTCGGCGTCGAGTGCGGCGCGGTCGGCAAGCGCCCGCATCACCACGGGCAGCGCGTCGGGCAGTTCGGCCAGCAGGCACTGTTCGGCGAGCGCGGTGACGTCGGCAAGGGCGGTCGCGGACACGGCCTTCGATTCGGCCTTCGCCGTGGCGGCGGAGAGCACGGTCGTGCCCCACACCCCGGCCTCCGCGACCTTGACGAAGAGCTCCGGCTCCCAGCGCAGCCGCCAGCTCTCCCGGAAGGTGCCGGTGCTCCCCCGCCCCGTCATGGGCTCGCCCCAGCCGATGGAGAGCAGCCGCAGCCGGTGCAGCAGCCGGCTCTTCGCCGCGTCGGTCTCCTTACGCAGATCGAGCTCCAACTCCCGCTCCAGTGCCTCCGGTTTGAGCCGCAGACTGCGCTGGAGTCGGGTCAGATCACGCTGAAGCGGCACGGCAGGCGCCGCGTCCGGCACCTCGCCGAGCACATCCCCGACGACGAGCCGCTTCCGGATGAGGTCCAGCGGCACGTCGGAGCCCTCGCACATCACGGCCCGTATCGCATCGGTCGTCTCGGTCAGCCCGGCGAGGGGCCGGCCGCGCATGGCGGCGAGGGTCTCGGCGAGCCGTACGGCCTCGATGACATGGGCGGAGGAGACCAGCCTGTCCTCGTCGCGCAGCAGCCCCGCGACCTTGGTCATCCAACGCTCGACGGGCCGGTCGGCCGCGCCGAAGAGATGCCCGTACCAACCGGGCGAATCGATGCCGGCGCCGTATCCGCTGTGCCGGGCGAGCCTGCGGTGGGTCCAGGGCACCCAGGTCATCTCGGTCTTGACCTTGGGCAGCCCCTTGAGAAGGGCCCTGTCGGCGGCGACGGTGGTCTTCTCCTCGAGCGCGGGCACATGCCAGGCGCCGCAGACAACGGCGACGTCGTCCCCGAACTCCTTTCGCGCGGCCCGGAGCTGGATCCGCATATGGGCCTCGCGGGCGAGATCACGGTCGTGTCCGCCGTGCCCGTACGTCTCGCGCAGTGCGGCCATGGCGTCCCCGAGTGCGGCGAACGGCGCTCGGGGATCCGCCGCGTCGGCTCCCGTACCGCGATGCTCGATGACGTCTTCCCACCACCGCTCGGGATCGTCGTATCCGGCCGTCTCGGCAAGCACGGCGATGGGATCGATCCGCAGCCCACGGGGGTCGGGCGCGCCCCGCTCGTCCTCGGGTCCTACCGTGCCCGCGCCGTCGCCGCCCTCCGCACCGGGCGTCCGCCCGTCGGGCGCCAGGGATCCTGTGGTCCCGGGCGCACCCGGTGTTGCCACCGGAGCACGGCTGCCCTCGGGCGCCTGCCCCGTAGGCGGTGCGACCCCGCTCGGCCCGCCCGTCCCCGGGCCTTCCGGGTGGACGCTGTCCGCCCCGGCTCCGGGTGCACCCGTCCCGGCACCGCTGCCCTCGGGTGACTCGGCCCCCTCAAGTGAGCCTGGCTCGCCGTCGGCGGCGTCCGGGTTCGCCGTCTCCTCCTGCGCCGCCGGCGCCAGCGAATACGCCGCCGGAAGATCGATGAACCGGACCGGGACCCCGCGTCCCAGCGCCCAGCGGAGCGCCACCCACTCCGGGGAGAACTCGGCCAGCGGCCAGAACGCCGCCCGCCCCGGGTCGTCCACCGCGTGCGCAAGGAGCGCGACCGGCGGGCGCATCTGCTCGTCCGCGGCGAGCGCGAGCAGCGCGTCGCCCTCGGGCGGTCCCTCGATCAGCACGGCCGCGGGCGACGCCGCCTCCAGCGCGGCCCGGACCGCCCGTGCCGAGCCCGGCCCGTGGTGGCGGACGCCGAGCAGCAGAGGGCCGGTCATACGCTCACCTCGCGGCAGGCGCGGTAGAAGTCCTTCCACCCTTCCCGCTCGCGGACCACCGTCTCCAGGTACTCCTGCCAGATGACCCGGTCCGCCGCCGGGTCGCGTACGACCGCGCCGAGGATGCCGGCCGCCACATCACCGGGACGCAGCACGCCGTCCCCGAAGTGCGCGGCGAGCGCGAGACCGCCCGTGACCACGGAGATCGCCTCGGCCGTGGAGAGCGTTCCGGACGGTGACTTGAGCTTGGTGCGGCCGTCCGTCGAGACCCCGTCCCGCAGCTCCCGGAAGACGGTGACCACACGGCGGATCTCCTCCAGCCCCTCCGGCGCGGCCGGCAGATCGAGCGAGCGCCCTATCTGGTCGACGCGGCGCGACACGATGTCGACCTCGGCCTCCGGCGTGGCGGGCAGCGGCAGCACGACGGTGTTGAACCGGCGGCGCAGCGCGCTGGAAAGGTCGTTGACCCCGCGGTCGCGATCATTGGCGGTGGCGATGAGATTGAACCCGCGGACCGCCTGCACCTCCTGCCCCAACTCCGGGATGGGCAGCGTCTTCTCGGACAGGATCGTGATCAGCGAGTCCTGCACGTCCGCGGGGATACGGGTGAGCTCCTCGACCCGCGCGGTCATGCCCTCCGACATCGCGCGCATGACGGGGCTGGGCACCAGCGCGTCCCGGCTGGGGCCGTGGGCGAGCAGCTGCGCGTAGTTCCAGCCGTAGCGAATCGCCTCTTCCGGCGTGCCCGCCGTGCCCTGCACGAGCAGGGTGGAGTCGCCGCTGACGGCCGCGGCGAGATGTTCGGAGACCCAGGTCTTGGCGGTGCCCGGCACGCCGAGGAGGAGCAGCGCCCGGTCGGTGGCCAGCGTGGTGACGGCCACCTCGACGATCCGGCGCGGCCCCACGTACTTGGGTGTGATGACCGTCCCGTCGGGCAGCGTGCCGCCGAGCAGATAGGTGGCGACGGCCCACGGTGACAGCTGCCAGCTGACCGGCCGCGGCCGGTCGTCGGCCGCGGCGAGCATCTTGAGCTCGTCGGCGAAAGCATCCTCGGCGTGCGGCCGCAGGGCCTCGGCGCCGGTGGCTGCGCCGGTTTCGGACACGGTCATGGATCCCCCTCCAGATCGGTTCCAGATCGTTCGACCCGATGTGAGTTCCACCGTGCACCATGCCACTGACAATCGGCCGTCTCCGCAGGTCAGAGCCGATTGTCAGTGGTGACCCGTAGCGTCGTACCCATGAATCAGCAGGGGGTGCACTGGACGTCGGAACAGGTGCTGGCCATGGCTCCTGACGACGCGTCACGCAAAGCGGGAAGCAAACTCGGCGCGGCCGGGCCGTGGTCCGGCGCGGGCAGCAGCGGCTCGGGGGCCGTGTGGGGCCTGTGCAAGGGGAGCGGGAGCAAGCCGTACCAGACAGTCGTCGACACCACGGGCCCGGCCTACAAGTGCAGTTGCCCAAGCCGGAAGTTCCCGTGCAAGCACGCGCTGGGACTGCTGCTGCTCTGGGCGGCGGACGAGGAGGTCGTACGCGGCTCCACGACGCCGGACTGGGCCGAGGAGTGGCTGGAAGGGCGCCGAAAGCCCAGCACGGACAAGGAGCAGAGCGACGCGGGCACAGGACAGTCCGCGAAGACCGCCGACCCGGAAGCGGCCAGGCGCCGGGCCGAACGCCGGTCGGGGCGGATCACCGCGGGGGCGACGGAGCTGGAGCAGCGGCTGGCGGATCTGCTGCGCGGCGGCCTGGCCGCGGCCGAGCAGTCGGGGTACGGACTGTGGGAGGAGACCGCGGCCCGCATGGTCGACGCGCAGGCGCCGGGACTTGCGGGCCGGGTGCGGGAGTTGGGCGCCATTCCTGGCTCCGGGCCCGGTTGGCCGGTGCGGCTGCTGGAGGAGTGCGCGCTGATCCATCTGCTGGACGCGGCCTGGCTGGGCATCGAGCGGCTGCCGGAGCCGCTGGCCGCCACGGTCCGCACCCGGGTCGGCCTCACCTCCCCCGCCGAGGGCCCGCCGGTCCGGGACCACTGGCTGATCCTGGCCCAGTACGACTCCTCGGACGGCAAGATCACCACACGCCGTATCTGGCTGTACGGGCGGGATTCCGGGCGGACGGCGCTGCTGCTCTCCTTCGGCGCGGCAGGCCGGTCCCCGCAGCAGGCGCTTCCGGTGGGGCTGATGATCGACGCGGAGCTCACTCCGTACGCGGGCGCGGGGCAGCTGCGGGCGGACCTGGGCGAGCAGTTCGGCGTGCCCGTCGCGATCGCGTCACCGCCGCCGGGAGGGCGGACCGGTGCGGCTCTCGATGCGTACGGGCGGGCACTGCGGGACGATCCCTGGCTGGACTCCTGGCCGGTGACGCTGAGCGGCGTCATACCCGTCCCGACGAGCCCAGGGTGGCAACTGGCGGACGCCGACGGCGAGACCGCGCTGCCCATCGCGCCCGCCGCGCTCGGCCGCTCCGGGCTGTTGAAGCTTGTGGCGCTCTCCGGCGGCGGACCGGTCACCGTCTTCGGCGAGTGCGGCCACCAGGGCTTCTCGCCGCTCGCCGCCTGGTCCGAGGACGGGTCCGAGACGGTCCCGCTCATCTGAATGTACGGAGGACCCATGACTGGCACCACCAGCACCTCACTCTGGGAAGAGCTCGTCACCTCGGCTCTTCTCGGCACCGACCGCCGTACGCCGCCGGCCGAAGCCACGATGCCGGGGAAGGACGCGCCGGCCGCGCTGCTGGACGCCGCGGCCCTGCAGACCGTACGGCGCAGGGCGGGGTTGCTGCCCGCACCTGCCGCCGCCCTCCCCGAGCCCGCGCCGCACGACGCGCGCCCGCAGCTGCCCCCGCCCGCCCGGCGCCGGCTCGCCCAGCTGCTGGCAGACCGGTCCGCCCCGTCCGCCGGGGGGCGGCGCGGTACGGCGCCGGATCTGACCGAGCTGCTCCCGCAGTGGCTGGCCGCGGCCAACGAGCGCGAGTACCAGGCTCCGGCGTCCGTGCTGCCCGCGCTGCTCGACGCGGCCCGTGCGCGTACGGATCTGCGGCCGCAGGCCCTCACCTTCGCCGGGCCGCGGGGGCTGTGGCTCGCCCGGCTCAACCCGGAGTGGAAGTTCGCGCTGCGGGGCGCGTCCGGCGGCGCCACGCTTCCGGACGCAGGTGACGCGGAGGCCGTCCAAAGCCTCTGGGAGGAAGGGCTGTTCGCCGAGCGGGTCGCGCTGCTGACCGCCGTACGGGCGCACGACGCGGGTACGGCGCTGGCGCTGCTGGCCGCGACCTGGACCACGGAGCGCGCCGAGGATCGGCTGATGTTCCTGGACTCATTGCGTACGGGACTGTCCGACGCGGACGAGGCGTTCCTGGAAAAGGCCCTGTCCGACCGCAGCCGCAATGTCCGCGCCACGGCCGCCGAGTTGCTCTCGGCACTGCCGCACTCCGCGCTCGCCGGGCGGGTGGCGGCGCGGGCGGCATCGTGCATCAGCCTCGACCGCAGTGGTGACGGAGCCGATGCGGCGATAGTGGTGGAGGCACCGCACGAGTGTGATGCCGGTATGCAGCGCGACGGTGTGGTGCCGAGTCCGCCGTCGGGACGGGGCGAACGGTCCTGGTGGCTGGGCCAGTTGGTGGAGGCGGCGCCACTGGCCACCTGGCCGGGGCGGCTCGGCGGGCGTACGGCCGATGAGCTCGTCGCGCTGCCCGTCGCCGACGACTGGGGCGACGAGCTGCACGCGGCCTGGTGCCGGGCGGCGGTACGGCAGCGGAACGCGGAGTGGTCCCGGGCCCTCCTCGGCGCGCCGGGCACCCCGCCGGAGACCGGCCCCGGCACGACGTCACTCGCCGAGCGGGCGAAGCTGCTCGCGACGCTGCCGGCGGGTGAACGGGCGGGCTGGGTGGCGGAGTTCATCGCGGCACACGGCCTGTCGGAGGCGTTCCAGCTGCTGGGGGTCTGCGGGGTGCCATGGTCGGAGCCGCTGGGCCGTTCGGTGGTCGACGCGCTCGACATCGCGCGGGACGCGGGGAGCTATCCCTGGAGCTTCAGCGGGGTGATGGGCCTGGCGGAACGCTGCCTGGCCCCGGAGGAGGCGAGCCGCCTGGAGATACTCACGGCCACGCCTGACGAGCCGGAGGGCGCGTCACCGGGCGCGGGTGGTTACTGGTCGGAGGCGTTCCAGCGCCTGGTCTCGACGCTGCGGCTGCGAGCGACGATGACGGCGGAGCTCCGGGGCCCGGCGGGGTAGGGGACGGGCGGGGGGCGGGCACGCTCGGGATGCGGGCCTTTTTGCCCCCGGGGTCACGCACCAAGAGCCTGTACGCCGCCGACCCCGAGGAGTCGAGCCCGGAGGGGCACCGGATCCCGCACCCGACAAGAACCCGGCACCCCGCAGCCCGGGCAACAAGCACCCGCGCCCGGCCGGAGGCAACCCGCGCCCCGGGCCCGGGCAACAAGACCCCGCACCCCGCCGGAGGCAACCCGCCCCCCGCCGGAGGCGTCACGCCCCCGCAGGCTGGCGGACGTTTGCGTTGACCCAGTCGACGATCGACGCCGTCGTCGCTCCCGGCGTGAAGATCTCCGCGACGCCCTTCTCCTTCAGCGGAGCAATGTCCGCCTCCGGGATGATGCCGCCGCCGAACACCTTGATGTCCTCCGCCTCGCGCTCCTTCAACAGCTCGATCACCTTCGCGAACAGCGTGTTGTGCGCCCCGGACAGGATGGACAGGCCGATCGCGTCGGCGTCCTCCTGAATCGCCGTGTCCACGATCTGCTCAGGGGTCTGGTGGAGCCCGGTGTAGATGACCTCCATACCCGCGTCGCGAAGCGCCCGCGCGATCACCTTGGCCCCGCGATCGTGGCCGTCGAGACCCGGCTTGGCCACCACCACGCGGATCGGACCAGTCACACCCATCACTGCCTCCACATACCGACTGCGCCGCCACGGGCACGGGTCCCGCACCGACCAAGGTCCGGGAAAGTGAACGAACGTTATCTCCAGCATCCCGCAACCCGCCGTTTCACGGTGGATAGGGAGGGGGAAATCACACGTGGGACATGTTCGCTATGCGTCGTACCCGCATCACGCGGCACACAAGCCGCAGCGGGAACGGTCGCACGGGGAGCCGCTACAGGGTCGTCGCAGCACCGCGCCGTCAGCCGCACGGCGCGGTGCTGCGACCCCTTCGACACCGGCCCGGCACGGGCACAGAGCCGTACAAGAGCCTGAGCGGCGCCCCATGAGGGCACAACGGGGGACAGAGCCGTCTCCGGCGTGCCGTTCGGGAGGTCGGCCATGAAGGTCCTGCCCTTCTTTCCACTGTGTCTGCGCCCCGTGCGACACCTACGAATCTCGGCCGCGCTGCTGCGGGCCACCGCCCTCGAGCTGGCGATCCTCGCCGGGCATCTGCTCCTCTACCCTTCCGGCCTCACCCCGGAGCGCCGCACCCCCGACCACCCCGGACCGAGGAACGCCGAGCTGCCGCCCCAGGCCGCGGCCCTGCCGACCACCGCGGGCCCCTCACACCCGCCCGCCGTCCTGCTCCACGGTTTCGTCGACAACCGCTCCGTCTTCGTCCTGCTCCGCCGCTCCCTCGCCCGGCACGGCTGGCACCATCTCGAGTGCCTCAACTACTCCCCTCTGACCTGCGACATCCGCGCCGCCGCCGATCTGCTCGGCCGGCACATAGAGGAGATCTGCGCACGTACGGGGCATCGCGAGGTCGACATCGTCGGGCACAGCCTCGGCGGCCTGATCGCCCGCTACTACGTACAGCGCCTCGGCGGCGACCAGCGGGTACGCACCCTGGTCACGCTCGGCACCCCGCACTCGGGCACCGCCGTCGCCCCGCTCGCGAGCGCACATCCCATAGTTCGCCAGATGCGTCCGGGATCCGCCGTGATCGAGGAGCTGCGCGCGCCCGCACCCGGATGCCGTACCCGTTTCGTCAGCTTCTGGAGTGACCTCGACCAGATAATGGTCCCGGTCGAGACGGCCTGCATCGACCATCCGGACCTCATCGCGCAGAACGTGCGCGTAAGCGGAATCGGACATCTCGCCCTGCCGGTCCACTCCGCCGTCGCGACCGGCATCCGCCAGGCGCTCGAATCGAGCGAGTCGGAGGCAGGCACCTCGGGAGCCGTCTCGGTCGCCTGATTCGGCGCCCGATTCAGCGTCCGACCAGGCAACCGTACGTCGAACACATTTCGAACGTAGGGCCAAAGCTGTGCCCACAGTTCCCCGAAACACGGCCGAATGCCCGTTTCCTGATTGCCTAAAACCTGCGGAAGATTGTCGCCGTCGCATACCGCCGGGTACAGTCGCGCCACTGCTTTCCCTCTGGGGCTCCCCGCTCTCCCGGGCCCCGGAACCCAGGTCCTGCTGCCGAGGCGAGAGAGAAGTTGGTGAACGACCAGCACGCCCACGCCGGGTACGTCGGACACGACGGGTACTCCACTGACGGCTACGACGCCGACCCCCTCTTCGGCGCCCTTCCGGGCAGCCACGAGGCGAACCACAGCGGTCAGTACGACAGCAGCCAATGGGACACCGGGTCTCACCAGACTCCCGGTTACGACGTCTACGCCACGCAGCAGGCCCAACAGCCTCAGCAGACGCAGCAATTCCCGCAGTACGACGCGACAGGTCAGTACGACACCACAGGCCAGTGGGACAACACGGGCCAATGGGACACGACCGGCCTGCACGACACCACCGGTCAGTACAACACCGGTCAGTACAGCAACACGGGTCAGTACGACACGACGGGTCAGTACGACACCACAGGCCAGTGGGACGCCAGCGCCTGGGACCAGACCGCGCAGACCGGTCAGTACGAGACCGCCGCGGCCACCTTTGCCTACGACACGACCGGCCAGTGGGCGGCGCCCGCCTTCGACACCGGCGCATACGACGCCACCGCCTGGAACACGGGCGCGGAGGCCTTCGTACCGCGACAGTTCACGCCGGAGCAGGAGTTCAGCCCCGCGCCCGAGTTCACGGTCGACACCGGGTACGAGACCGGCTACGAGAACCCGGCCGAGTACACGACCGAGCACCAGCCGGACTTCCAGACCGAGGCCCACTTCCAGCCGGAGCCTCAGCCGGACTTCGACACCGACACCGAGTTCGAGGCGGAGTCCGACAGCGAAGCCGGGCCCGCAGCCGAACTCGACCACGACTCCGAACTCGACTCGGAACTCGACCACGACCACGAGGCCGAGTTCGAGCCGTCAGCCCTCACCCCCGTCACCCCCGTCACACCCCGCCCCGTCCGCCGTTCCGGCGGAAGCCGAGGCCGCCGCCGTACCCCCGCCAAGCGCTCGGCGCTCCTCACCGTCGCCGTACCCTCCGCCTGTGTGATGGGCGTCGCCGGTATCGCCGCCGCCTCCGTCGGTGGCCTCGCCGAAAGCGGCAGCAACACCAAGGACGACACGACCAACCTGGCGGCCGCCGATCCGGCCTCCGTCAAAACCGTCGCCGCCAACAACAAGATGGACACGCAGCTCGCCGCTCTCAGCGCCGACGCCCGCGACTTCGGCGACCGCGCGTCGCGCACCCAGGAACGCCTCGACCTCAAGGCGCGCCAGGCGGCGGAGAAGAAAAAGCGCGAGGAAGAGGCCAAGCGCCGCGAGGCCATGCGCCCCAAGTTCGTACTGCCGGTGAAACAGCAGGGCCTGAGCGCGTACTACGGCCAGGCCGGCGTCAACTGGATGTCCGTGCACACCGGCATCGACTTCCCGGTGTCGTACGGCACCGAGGTGATGGCCGCGACCGACGGGACCGTCCGTACGCAGTGGAACAGCGCCTACGGCAACATGGCCATCGTGACCGCGCCCGACGGCACCGAGACCTGGTACTGCCACCTCAGCAGCACCAAGATCCGCTCCGGTTCGATCAAGGCCGGTGACGTCATCGCGTACTCGGGCAACTCCGGCAACTCCACCGGACCGCACCTCCACTTCGAGGTCCGGCCAGGCGGCGGCTCGGCGATCGACCCGCTGCCGTGGCTTCGCAGCCACGGCCTCGACCCGACGTAACGACCAAGCGACGTAACGACAACCCGCCGCAGCGACGACCCGCCGAAGCGACGCAACGACGAAGCGACGAAGCCCGCTACAGCTTCTCGACCGGCGCGTACCGCAGCAGCAGCCGCTTCGGCTTGTCCCCGAAATCGATCGTCGCCTGTGCGTCCGCCCCCGACCCCGTCACCTCCACCACGGTCCCCAGACCGAACTGGTCGTGCGTGACCCTGTCGCCGACGACCAGCGCGATCACCGGCTTGTCGCTCGTACGTCGCGTGGCGAACCCCGAAGCACCGCCGCCCGACCGTGAGCGCGACGACGACAGCGACGAGGCGATGCCGGACGTCGGACCGGCGGGCGCGGCCATCGGGCCCGTCCGCTTCCACTCCAGGTGGCGGCCCGGGATCTCCTCCAGGAACCGCGACGGCGGGTTGTACGAGGGCTGACCCCACGCACTGCGCATCGACGACCGCGTCAGATAGAGGCGCTCGCGGGCGCGCGTGATGCCGACGTACGCCAGCCGCCGCTCCTCCTCCAGCTCCTTCGCCTGACCGAGGGCACGCATATGCGGGAAGACGCCGTCCTCCATGCCGGTCAGGAACACCACAGGGAATTCCAGGCCCTTGGCGGTGTGCAGCGTCATCAGCGTGATGACACCGGATCCGTCCGCGTCCTCGTCCGGGATCTGGTCGGAGTCGGCGACGAGCGCCACCTTCTCCAAGAACTCGGCGAGCGTGCCCGCACCGTCCTCCTCGCCGCGCTCCTGCTCGAACTCGAGCGCCACGGCGGCCAGTTCCTGAAGGTTCTCGATACGGGTCTCGTCCTGCGGGTCGGTGGACGCCTGCAGCTCGGCGAGATATCCGGTCCGCTCGAGGACGGCCTCCAGCACCACCGCCGGCCCCGCGCCCGAGTCGACGACGGTGCGCAGCTCCTCCATGAGCACGTTGAAGCGCTTCACGGCGTTGGCGGAGCGGGCCGCCATGCCGTACGCCTCGTCCACACGGCGCAGCGCCTGCGGGAAAGTGATCTTCTCGCGCAGCGCGAGCGCGTCGATCATCGCCTCCGCGCGGTCGCCGATACCCCGCTTGGGGACATTGAGGATCCGGCGCAGCGGGACATTGTCCTCGGGGTTGGCGAGGACTCGCAGATACGCGAGGACGTCCCGGACCTCCTTGCGCTCGTAGAAGCGCACTCCGCCGACGACCTTGTACGGCAGCCCGACCCGGATGAAGATCTCTTCGAAGACACGGGACTGGGCGTTCGTACGGTAGAAGACGGCGACGTCGCCTGCCTTCGCGTCGCCCGCGTCCGTCAGCCGGTCGATCTCGTCGGCAACGAACTGCGCCTCGTCGTGCTCGGTGTCCGCGACATAGCCCGTGATCTGCGCGCCGGCGCCGGCGTTGGTCCAGAGGTTCTTGGGCCGGCGGCTTTCGTTCCGCTCGATGACGGCGTTGGCGGCGGAGAGGATCGTCTGCGTCGAGCGGTAGTTCTGCTCGAGCAGGATCGTCGTCGCGTCCGGGTAGTCCTCCTCGAACTGGAGGATGTTACGGATGGTCGCGCCGCGGAAGGCGTAAATCGACTGGTCCGCGTCGCCGACCACGCAGAGCTCGGCCGGCGGCAGGTCCTCGTGGCCCGTCCCCACCAGCTCGCGTACGAGCGTGTACTGAGCGTGGTTGGTGTCCTGGTACTCGTCCACCAGGACGTGCCGGAAGCGCCGCTGGTAGTGTTCGGCGACGTCCGGGAACGCCTGGAGGAGGTGGACGGTGGTCATGATGATGTCGTCGAAGTCCAGGGCATTGGCCTCGCGCAGCCTCGCCTGGTACATGCGGTAGGCCTCGGCGAGCGTCTTCTCGAAACCGTCGACGGCCTGGTCGGCGAAGGTCTCCTCGTCGATCAGCTCGTTCTTCAGATTCGAGATCTTCGCGCTGAAGGACTTCGGCGGGAACTTCTTGGGGTCGAGGTCCAGATCGCGGCAGACCAGTGCCATCAGTCGCTTGGAGTCGGCGGCGTCGTAGATCGAGAACGACGAGGTGAAGCCGAGCTTCTTGGACTCCCGGCGCAGGATGCGGACGCACGCGCTGTGGAAGGTCATGACCCACATGGCGTTGGCGCGCGGCCCGACGAGCTGCTCGACGCGCTCCTTCATCTCGCCGGCGGCCTTGTTGGTGAAGGTGATCGCCAGTATCTGGCCGGGGTGCACGCTGCGGGTCCCCAGCAGATGCGCGATCCGGTGGGTCAGCACCCGGGTCTTGCCGGACCCGGCGCCGGCCACGATGAGCAGCGGCGACCCGGTGTGCACCACGGCGGCACGCTGCTGCTCGTTCAGCCCCTCGAGCAGGGCGGCGGGGTCCACGACGGTACGCGGGGCGCCGTCGCGGTAGTACGGGTCCCGGGCCGGAGGCACGTCAAATGCGCCCTGGAAGAGATCGTCCGGGATCTCCTCCGGGGCCGAGTCCTCGGGCGGTGGCGGGTGCTGCTCCGCGCTGGGCTGGAGGTCCGCCAGGAAGCTGTCGTCAAAGAGGCTGCTCATCGCTCTACGAGTCTAGGCCGCCGCACTGACAGCCCGCGGCCGCATTGCGATACGACTCCGAGAGCGGCTCCGGCACGACTCGGGCAGCGACTCGGGCGACGAGACCGACGAGGAGCCCGACGACGCTGCGCGATCAGGCCGCTCCGCTGCGCTGTCGCGCGGCGTCGGCCCGTGAGCGACTCCTCACTCAGCCGGGAAGGTCACGAAAATGTATCGGACATATCGAACATCAACCTTCACAGCAACCACACGAGTTGGCTAGCGTGCTCGATCAGGCGGCCCGTACCCCCCTGGCGACTCGCGCCGAATCGGGCGGCCTGCGCCGAATTCGAGCTCTCTTCACGGGAGTTCGGAACCGGGGACCCACCATGCACAACCTGGGGTGAATCGGACCGTTCCCCCTCGGTCCGTAGGGCGACCTTCCGTTCCGCCCGAACCCGACAGCTAACCCGGTAGGCGGTCCACGGAAGAAGGAGATGCCGGCCTTGGCGTCGCATCGCAAACCGCGTACCCGTACCGGAATGGCAGGACTACGCGCCAACTCCCCCGCCGTCGGGTTCACGACGGCTGCCCTCGCCTCCGTCACCCTGCTGTCCACGCAGAGCGCCAACGCCGCGCCCACCGAGCCGAAGCCCTCCGTCGAAGAGGTGCAGAAGAAGGTCGACGATCTGTACCGGCAGGCCGGCACCGCGACCGAAAAGTACAACAAGGCCAAGGAATCCACCGATGAGAAGCGGCGCGAGGTCGACCAGCTGCTCGACGATGCCGCGAAGCGCACGGACAAGCTGAACGAGTCCCGGCGCACGCTCGGCAACTACGCGGCCGCGCAGTACCGCACGGGCGCGGTCACCCCGACCGCCGCCCTGCTGCTCGCGGACAGCCCGCAGGCGTACTTCGACCAGACACAGCTGATGGACCGGATGACCGACCGTCAGCGCACTGTCATCGACGACTACGAGACCCAGCGAGCCGCAGCCGCCAAGCAGCGCGCGGAGGCGACGAAGAGCCTCGAGTCGCTCACGGACTCCCAGAAGGCGCTGCGCACCAGCAAGCAGGAAGTCCAGGCGAAGCTGAGCGAGGCGCGTTCGCTGCTGTCGAAGCTGACCGCCGAGGAGAAGGCGCGGCTCGCGGCGATCGAGCGCGAGAAGGAGGAAGTGGCGCGCCGCAAGGCCGAGGCCAAGGCCAAGGAGGAAGCGAAGGCCCGCGCCGACGCGGAGGCGGAGCGCAAGCGCCGGGAGCAGGCGCAGCAGCCGGGCGGCGACAGCGGCACGGGTACAGGCACAGGCACAGGCACCAGCGACGGTGCGTACGCGGCCAAGGCCGACAAGGTCCTCTCGTTCGCCCGCTCGCAGATGGGCAAGCCGTACGTCTGGGGCGCCACGGGCCCGAGCTCGTACGACTGCTCGGGACTGACCCAGGCCGCCTGGAAGGCGGCCGGCGTGGATCTGCCGCGCACCACCTGGGACCAGGTGAAGGTCGGCAAGCGGATCGCGACAAAGGATCTGCTCCCGGGCGACCTGGTCTTCTTCTACGACGACATCAGCCACGTCGGCATCTACATCGGCGACGGCAAGATGATCCACGCGCCCAAGCCCGGCGCGAACGTCCGCGAGGAGTCGATCTACTACATGCCGATCTACGGCAGCGTGCGTCCGGCATAGCGGAACAACCGGCACAGCGGAACAAGTGGAACGCCCGGACCCGACCGCGCCCGGGCGTTCCCAGCACGGAAGGCCACGTACGGAGGACCACGTACGGAAGACGTGCCACGTACGGAGAACGCCGCTCTCACATCGGGAGCGGCGTTCTCACGTCCAGAGCGTGGCGATGAAGATGTTCGCCACCGTCAGTCCGCCCACCGCCCCGAACAGCGCCTTCTCCACCTTCTCCTCGTCCCGCTTCACATACACCAGGCCCAGGATCACGATCAGCACCGCCAGCTTGATGCCGATCTTGAGGTTGTTCACCGCCTGGTCGTCCGCCTGGTTCAGGCCCACCAGCACCACGCCCGTGACCAGCATCGTCAGCGCGCCGTGCAGCATCGCCGGAATGAAGCGTGCCTCTCCCACGCCTATCGCCTTCATCTGAGTGAGGAAGCCGCCGAGCAGCGACGCGATGCCGATGATGTGCAGGGCGACGAAGACATTGATGAGTACGTCCATGAGGCGGAGCCTAACCGCCCCCATACCACCGCTCTCCGGGCAGGTGGGCCTCGTTCGCCTCATCGGTCACTCCGGTACGGAAATGCGGTCCGGCACCCTGGGCAGGGCTCTCACAAGGCGCACCCTCATGTCCACCTTTGGCCAACATCGGTCCTTACGCCTCTTTCCCGTGACCCCCAGGTTTAGCGTCCTCCCTCAGGTGACCGACTCCCCACCGCCGCCGAGCTCCCGGGCGGCCGTCAGTCACCACCGCCGAGAGATCCGGCGGCGGGCCGCTCCCCCTGTGCGGTCCGCCGTCGGACTCTGCCTCGGACCGGCAGGGAACGGAAGGACGTGGACGCCCTCGTGGCAGCGCACCGGAAACCGAAGCAGCATCCGCTCACCGGGCCCGCCGCCCGTACCGCCGCCACTCTCGCGCTCGCCGGTGCAGCGACCGCCACCGCATTCGAAGGCGCCGGGCACGCCGAGCCCCGCCTCAGCCCCGCACAGATCAAGGCCAAGGTCGACAAGCTGTACCAGGAGGCGGAGGCCGCCACCGAGAAGTACAACGAGGCCAAGGAGCAGACCGGCAGGGCGCGCGAGTCACTGGACGCGCTGCGCGACGAGGCCGGGCGCCGGACCGAGCGGCTCAACACCTCACGGAACGCGCTCGGTTCGATCGCCACCGCCCAGTACCGCGCCGGCGGTATCGACCCCGGCCTGCAGCTCGCGCTCACTTCCGACCCCGACCAGTATCTGGAGCGCGCCGCGCTCGCCGAGCGGGTCGGCGAGCGGCACGCGGACGCGATCACCGGCGTACACCAACAACTGGTGGAGATCGCACGGTTGAAGGCGCGGGCCGACGAGCGGATGAGAGCTCTGGAGGCCCGGCAGACCGAGTTGGCGAAGCACAAGTCCACCGTCCGGGAGAAGCTCGCCGCCGCCGAGCGTCTGCTGACCCGGATGACCGCCGAGCAGCGCGCGGCGTACAACTCCGCCTACGGCGGTACGGGCGGAGCGGCGGATGCCCGCGCCGACCGCTCCGCCGTCCCGCGCGGCTCGCTCCGGGCCCCCAATTCCCGTGCCGCGCATGCCGTCGCGTACGCGTACGGAGCACTCGGCAAGCCCTATGTATGGGGTGCGACGGGCCCGGGTTCGTACGACTGCTCCGGTCTCACACAGGCCGCCTGGCGCTCCGCCGGCGTCTCACTGCCCCGCACCACCTACACCCAGATCAACACCGGCGAACGCGTGTCCCTCTCTCAACTCGCCCCTGGCGACCTGGTGTTCTTCTACTCCGGCATCTCCCATGTCGGCCTCTACATCGGCGGCGGCCAGATGATCCACGCGCCCCGTCCCGGCGCCCCCGTCCGTATCGCGCCCATCGACCAGATGCCCTTCGCGGGTGCGGCCCGCCCCGTGTAGCCCGCCGCAGAGCCCGCGCCACCGAAGGGACCGCGAACCGCTCGCAAACCGGTTGCCCGGCCGCGCACGGAAGTGACACCATCCCCGGCGTCCCAAGATCCCGATCGCGGCAGGAGCCCCCCGTGGACGTCGACGTCCAGAACTACGTACGCACGCTCACGCTCCGCACGCCCGACCACGTCCGCGTCGGTCCCTTCACCGTGCGCTACAACCCCAACTGGGCGATCCCACCGGCGAATTACGCCATCCCCGACCATGGCGCGGAGCCGACCACCGAAGAGGTCAACGCTCTGATCGCCGTCTTCCGCGAGCGCGACCGGCAGCCACGCCTGGAGTTCCTGCCGTCGTGCGCCCCCGAGGTCGAGCCCGCTCTGCTCGCGGCCGGCTTCACGGTCGAGCGCCGCGCACCACTGCTGGCGTGCACGCCCGAATCCCTCATAGCCCCGGCGCCGGTCGACGGAGTCAGCCTCACCGAGCCCTCCGACGAGGCCGGGTACACCGCCGCGGCGGGCGTGCAGCATCTCGCGTACGGCGAGTCGGGGGACCCGACCGACGGCGAAATCGCCTGGCTGCGCGGGGTTAACGAGGGCGGCGGTGTCGCAGGCCTCGCCACGGACGACAAGGACGGCACACCGGTCGCCGCGGGCGGCTGCTCCGTCCCGGCCGACGGACTGAGCGAGCTGTGCGGCCTGGCGGTCGCCTCCTCGCACCGCCGCCGCGGCATCGGTGCGGCCCTGTCCGCGTATCTGACGGCCACCGCCTTCGACCGGGGCTGCCGCGTCATCTGGCTGGAGCCGGGCGACGCGGACATCGAGCGGATCTACGCGGGGATCGGCTACCGGCGGGTCGGCGACAAGACCGATATGTCACTCCAGTAGGCCATCGCTGTCACTCCGGCGGGTCACCGCTGTCACGTCAGCAGGCCACCGCTGTCATTCCCAACAGGCCACCGCTGTCACTCCAGCAGGCCACCACCGGCTGCCGCCTGGCCGTTGTCGGGCGCCTGACCGTCCTGGGCTTCATGGGACACCCCGCCAACGCTGGGCCCTCCGCCGCCCCGAGGCGCCCCGGCGTCCACGCCGCCCCGGTGCTGCAGCTGCATCTGCCGCGTCAGCCACTCGAACGCGTAAGGCAGCTCCCTGCTCCACACCACCGGCAGATGCCCGCCCCACGTCTTCCGTACATCCACCTGCGTCGGCGGCTTGGCCACTCGCCTCAGCGCGAGCCCCGGCTCATAGCCGTCCGCGCCCTCGCCCATCGCCAGCAGCGACACACGCGGGGGTTTCTTCGCCGACTTCAGGATGTTCATGACGTCGTTCTCGTGCCGCAGCTTCGGGTCCGCGCCCGTCAGCGAGCCGCGCTCGACGGCCGGGTCGTTGTACCCGGAGAAGCTGACGGCGGCGCTGAAGCGGTCGGGGTGGGCCAGGGCCAGTTTGGCGGCGCCGTGCCCACCCGCCGAGTAGCCGGCGATGGCCCAGTTCTCCGGGTTCGGGGAGACCCGGAAGTTGTCGGTGATCACCTTGCGTACGTCGACGGTCAGCCAGCTGTCCGCGTTGACCTCGCCCGGTATGTTCGCGTACCCGGCGTCGGACTTGCCGAGCAGCATGGTCCGCGGCGAGACCAGGATGAAGGGCGCGACCTTGCCCGACTCGATCAGTGGCTGGACCTTGTCCTGGAACTTCAGTGCTTTGAACCAGCTCTTCGACGTACCGGGGAAGCCGGAGAGCACCTCGACGGCCGGGAACTTCTTGTTGCGGTACGCGGGATCGTTGTACTGCGGCGGCAGCCAGACATACACCTCGCCCGATACTCCCGATATGGAGCCCTTGAGCGAGGTGCGCAGCAAGCCGCTGCCGAGCTGAGGGTCGTCGACCTTCTCGAACTTCAGCGGAACCTTGGGCAGCGAGGAGATCTGCCTGCCGCCGGTTCCGCTCGGTCCGAGGTCGATCGCCGTGTCGACATGGTCGGTCGTGCCGAGCAGATCGTCCCAGCTGTCGTAGAGACCGTTGGCGTTGTTCACTGCCACGAAGACCACGAGCACGGCGGTGGCCTGCGCGAAGAGCACCATGAACAACCGCCCGGCGCCCCGCACCACAGCGGGACCGCGCAGCCGGCTCCATAGCAGCAGCGGCAGCAGGACGGCAATCACGACCAGGACG
Source organism: Streptomyces sp. NPDC048479 (assembly GCF_040651435.1). NCBI lineage: Bacteria > Bacillati > Actinomycetota > Actinomycetes > Kitasatosporales > Streptomycetaceae > Streptomyces > Streptomyces sp. NPDC048479. The sequence continues at coordinate 285,964 of NZ_JBEZKA010000004.1, read as the reverse complement.
ATCGTGATCAAGAAGAAGGTGTGCCCCGTCAAATTCATCACGCAAAACAAGAGGTGAACTCGGCGCAACTGGTTGCCCGCCTATGTACCAGTTACCTCACAACGGAGACTAGACGAGACGTCGGGCGGTCGCCCATCGGGTCAGTTCGTGCCGATTCGAGAGCTGAAGCTTCCTCAGGACCGCCGACACATGCGACTCCACCGTCTTCACCGAGATGAACAGCTGCTTCGCGATTTCCTTGTACGCGTAACCCCGCGCGATCAGCCGCAGGACTTCCCGTTCCCGCTGAGTGAGCCGATCGAGGTCCTCGTCCACCGGCGGTGCGTCCGTCGAGGCGAACGCGTCGAGCACGAAGCCCGCGAGCCGCGGCGAGAAGACCGCGTCGCCCTCCTGCACCCGGAAGATCGAGTCGACCAGATCCGTGCCCGTGATCGTCTTGGTGACATAGCCGCGGGCTCCGCCCCGGATCACCCCGATGACGTCCTCGGCCGCGTCCGAGACGGACAGCGCCAGGAACCGTACGGGATTCTCCGGTGCCGTCATCAGCGAGGCGCACCGGCGCAGCACTTCCACGCCTCCGCCGCCCGGAAGATGCACATCCAGCAGGACGACCTCGGGACGGGTCGCCGTGATCACGGTGAGTGCCTGGTCGACGTCGGCGGCCTCGCCGACCACCTCGACGCCGGTGCGGTCGGTCTGGCCGATCTCGGCCTGCACTCCGGTACGGAACATCCGGTGGTCGTCGACGAGCACGACCCGTACACGCCGCTCGGTGGTCTCTCCAGCAGCCTCGGTCTCGGTCATTCGCCCGCCCTCTCCATCTCCAGCTCGACCTCGGTGCCCCCGTCGGGAACCGAGCGCAGTCGCGCCGTTCCGCCGTGGCGCTGCATCCGGCCGATGATCGATTCTCTTACGCCCATCCGGTCCTGGGGCACCGAATCCGGATCGAATCCCGGTCCCCTGTCCCGTACGGACACGAAGACCGTACGGCCCTCGACCTCTGCGTAGACCTGGACCGCGCCCCCCTCGCCACCGTACTTGGCCGCATTGACCATCGCCTCACGCGCGGCCTGCATCTGTGCGAACAGTTTCTCGTCGAGCGGGCAGTCGCCGACGACCACGACCTCCAGCGGGACCCCGTGCTTGTCCTCCACCTCGGCGGCGGCCTTCTTCACCGCCTCGGCGAGCGTGTCCGGCTCCTCGTCCTCGTCCTTGCCGGTCCCCTCCGGCTTGTAGAGCCAGTTCCGCAGCTCACGCTCCTGAGCGCGGGCGAGGCGGCGCACTTCGCCGCCGTCGTCGGCGTTCCGCTGTATCAGGGTGAGGGTGTGCAGTACGGAGTCATGGACGTGGGCTGCGACTTCGGCACGCTCCTGGGCCCGGATGCGCATGGTCCGTTCCTCCGAGAGGTCCTGCGTCATCCGTACCAGCCACGGCCCCGCGAGCAGAGCGACACCGGCGACGACGGCGATCGCGGCGGTCAGTACGTTGCCGAGCTGGGCCGCCGAACCGCGGACCACCATGAAGACGGTCAGGCCCATGCCGACCAGCGCCACACCGGCGAGCGCCCGGCCCAGCTGCAGCAGCCGACGGCGCCGGCTGTCCGTCGACAGTGTGGCCCAGCGGGCGCGGCGGGCGTTGTCCGCCTGGCGCCACACCAGCACCACACCGGCGCCGATCAGCAGTATCGGCCAGACGTAGCGGTTGGCGCTGCTGCCCATCTCGACATTGCCGGCGAAGACCGCGGCGCCGACCAGCAGCGCGACCATCGCGAAGAGCTGGCCCTTGTCGGGCTTGCGCAGCCGCCGCCGGCCGTCGGGCGTGGTCTCGAAGACGGAGCGCGGCTCCGCGGTCCTGCCGCCGACGCCGAGGGGTACGACGATCCAGAAGACGGCGTACAGCAGCACACCGAGGCCGTCGGCCATGAAGAGGCCGAGGAAGACGAGTCGTACCCAGATGACCGGCAGTCCCAGATGACCGGCCAGCCCGCGCGCCACGCCGCCGAGCATCCGGCCGTCGGCGCTGCGGTACAGCTTGCGCATCGACTGCTCCTCCGGCACGGGGGCGCGGGAGGGACCGGCGGGTCGGGGCGTGGCGACTGGCATGCCCCGATCGTCACATGTAAGGACAGGCCGCGGTATCAGGGTCGTCCCTTAAACCGACCCTGAAAGCCGGGTGCGATATCAGGGAAGGGCCAGGGTCGGCGCGGGTGCCATCACAGCGCGGCGCCCGTCACCATGTACGTATGAATCAGCCGACCCCACCACCGGCGGCGCCGCACGACGCGCAGCCGGAGGCGCAGCCCGCTCCGGCGCCGCCCGAGGTGCAGCAGTTGCGCCGCACGCCCCGCCAGAAAGTCGTGGCCGGTGTCTGCGGCGGGCTCGGCCGGTACTGCGACATCGACCCGGTGATATTCCGGATCGTCATCGGTGTGCTCTCCGTGACCGGCGGCATCGGCCTGATCTTCTACGGCTTCGCCTGGCTGCTGATCCCGTTCGAGGACGAGGAGGAGAACGAGGCGCGCCGGCTGCTGTCCGGCCGGGTCGACGGCGCTTCTCTCACCGCCGTACTCCTCGCTCTCATCGGCTGCGGGGTGTTCCTCTCCATGCTGAGCAACGGCGGGACGCTCGCTTTCGCCGCGCTGCTTTCCCTCGCGGTCGCGGGCGCCGCCGTGTGGTCGCAGCGCCGCCGTCTCACCGCGCCCGACGGTGTACCGCTGGACGCGGCGACGGCGCATGCGGTGGCCGAGGCGCCCCCCGAGACGAAGGCGCCGCCGGTGCCCGACAGGCCCTCGTGGTGGCGCGACCCGATCATCAAGGACGGCACGACGGGGCTGGTGCCGACCGGCTATCTGTGGGGTCCGGAGAGCGCGCTGGCGGAGACCGGGGCGCCGCGCCGGCGTCAGCCGAACGCAGCTCCCGCGTATGTGCGCGGGCCGCGCGGAATCGGCGGCACCGTCTTCCTTCTCGCGCTCCTCGCGGGCGGACTCGGCACCGGGACCAGCTGGGACAGCCAACCACTGGGCACGAGCCTGCAGATCGGGCTCGTCTGCGCGCTGGCGGTATTCGGGACGGGTCTGCTGGTCAGCTCGCTGCTCGGCCGAACCGGCTTCGGAACGATCATGCTGACGGTGATCACGGCGGCACTGCTGGCGGGAGCCGCGGCGCTGCCCAAGGACATCACCACCGAGTGGATACGTACGCAGTGGAAGCCGGCCTCGGTCGCCGCCGTCCAGCCGAGCTACGAGGTCGGCTCGGGAGTCGCGACGCTCGACCTGTCCTCTCTCGCCGTCCCCGCGGGTCGGACGGTGTCGACGAGGGCCGAGGTCGCGGCGGGTCAGCTCAAGGTGGTCGTACCGAAGAACGCGACGGTGAAGCTGCGGGCCCAGGCGGGCCTCGGCGATATCCGTCTGCCCGACGACGCGGCGAACGACATCGACGTCTCACCCGATCAGGAACGGCGGCAGACGCTGCCCGCGCCCGCCGGCGCGAAGCCGACCGGCACACTGGATCTAGATCTCGAAGTGGGCATCGGACAGGTGGAGGTGACCCGTGCCGCGTCGTGAACTCCGGCATGGTTTCCGGCCGGGCAAGCTGGTCGCGGGTCTCGCCGTGCTGGCCGCAGCGCTGCTGTACGCGGGTGATGCGGCCGGCTCCTGGCAGACACCGTTCTATGTGGTGTTCCCGGTCGTTTTCGGCGGTCTGTTCCTGGCCGGGGCGGTGAGCGTGACGCACTACGGCATCCGGCGCCGCCGTTTGGCCAACAGCGCGTCGAGCGAGAAGAGCGGAGCCCCGGCGAGCACCAGCGGCAGCCAGGCCATCAGATAGGCGAGGTCGTTGCCGTAGTAGTACGGCTCGGTCTGCCAGCTCACGGTCAGCCACAGGCTCAGCGAGATGAGCGCCCCGCCGAGCGCGGCCAGCCGGGCCAGCAGTCCGACGAGGGTGCCGATGCCGACGGCGAGCTCACCGAAGGCGATGGCGTAGCCGAAACCCTCGGGGTTCTTGAGCGCCAGATCGACAAGGGCGGGCACGGCGGAGGTGTCGCGCACGCTGCGCATGAGGTCGCCGACGGAACCGGCTCCGCTCGCCGCCATGAACTGACTGTCCATGAGCTTGTCGATGCCCGCATAGATGAAGGTCACGCCGAGGAAGATCCGCAGCGGCAGGAGGGCGTAGCGTCCCGCCCGCTCCCTCCAGCCGCCGCGTCCGCCGCCTCCGTCGACCGTGCCGTAGGTCGCTGTCGTCCGATATGTGTGTGTCATCGCTGGTCCCACCTTCGGTTGACCCGTCAACTGACCATACGTACGACGAAGCCGCGCGGCTCACCAGACGTGCGGCTCACTCTGTGACAACAGCCTGCCCGCCGGTCAGTCCGTCACTTCGATGGCGCAGCGGTTGCTCTCCGCTCCCGATGCCGTCACCACCTGCACATCCACCCGCCCGGGCTCGACCTCCGCCGGGACCGGCACGGTGAGCACCGTGTCGGTCGGGTTGGCGAATCCGCCGGTGACCGGGATCAGCGGGACATGGACATGGACGGCGCCGATGCGTACGACCATACGGGCGAGCCGGTCGGGGGCCCCGGCGCCCGGCGGTACGAAGCCGGCGCCGCGGATCTCGATGTCGTCGCCGGTACGGATCGGGGCGTCCAGGTCCCCGGCCTCGCGGGCCCGGACGACCGCGAACACGACGGGCCGACCTCCTTCCGCGTGCTTCCCGGCGAAGTACGTCATCGCCGAGACCGCGACCAGCAGCGCGAGCCCCCACGGCAGATCGGGCAGCTGCTCGGGCCGGCGTGCGAGCCGAACCAGCGCGAAGATCACCGCGGCGGCGCTCACCAGCACGTACTGCACATCCGCGAAGCTGCCGCGGCCGGCGTCGTCGCAGAGCAGATCGGCCAGCCTCGGGCGGTCGGCACGCACCTTCTGCAGCCGCTTGCCGAGGACGCGTACGGCGACCACGCGGCGTACGACGACGGCGATCGCGCACACGAGCGCGAGGACGGAGAGCATGCCTGCGCCGCGGGCCAGGTCGAGCCCTTCGATCAGCGCGACCCGATGGGCGGCGGACGAGGCCAACGCCAGCTGGAGGGCCAGCACAAGGACGGCGAAGACGGCGAGCAGCACCCATGCCGTGGCGACCGCGCGCGAGGTCGAGAGGCGGTTGTCCTCGCCGATCAGCGGCGCGAGAAGCCCGCCGCGCGACCGGTGCAGCCGTGCCGCACCGGTCAGCAGCCCACCGACGGTGAGCGCGGCGAGCAACCCTGCCGTACGCGCACCCGTCCAGCCCGCGCCGATCGCGGTCACCGTCTGCCCCAGCGCCAGGACCGCGAGGCCGGCCCATACGACCAACAGCGTGCGGCACCAGACCAGTTGGAGCCAGGCCTCGCCCGCCTCACGGCTGCGATCGGCGACGGTGCGCGCCGACTGCGTCAGCTCGTCCGACACCCACTGGCGCGAGGCGACCGGCGAGTGTGAGAGGGCGACCGGTAATCCCTGCCCGGTGGCCAGCTCGTCCCGCTTGGCGAGGAAGGCTGCCACTGCCCGCCGATGCCCTTCGCGCGCCCCGTGCGTACATTCGTCGCACTGTCCCGCTTCTTGCACCGCCACGACCGACGCCGCCTTCCCCGCCCCGCACCGACTGAACTTCCCTTTGATTGCTGGGAATTGTGCCGTACGGAAGGGGCGCCTGCCGCGGCGCCCGAGGCCACAGCGGGTGAATCCGCCATTGCCCGGTTGACCAGTCCCTATTGCAGGAGGTCGGGCTCGGCCCGGCTGATCTGCCGCCACAGGGGCTGGTAGTTGATCCATGCGACCAGATCGGTGCCGAGCTGCTCGCGCGTGGCGACCGCGTCCCGGTGCTCGATCAGCACGGGCTTGCCCGCCGCCCGCGCCGCGAGCTGAACCTGCGCGCAACGCTCCATGGAGATGAACCACCAGGCTGCCGCGTCCACCGAGTCGCCTACGGTCAACAGCCCGTGGTTGCGCAGGATGACGGCCTTGTACGTACCGAGGGCACCGGCGATCCGCCGCCCCTCCTCCTCGTCGACGACCACTCCGGTGTACCTGTCGACCAGGGCGTGGTCCTCGTAGAAACCGCAGGCTTCCTGGGTGATCGGCTCGATCAGCTCGCCGAGCGCGGACAGTGCCCGCCCGTGCACGGAATGGGTGTGCGCGACGGCGACGATCTCGGGCCGGGCGCGGTGCACCTGGGCGTGTACGGCGAACGCTGCCTGGTTGACGTGGTACCGCCCCACGACGACCTGCCCCTCCTCGTTCACGAGGATCAGATCACCGGCGGCGACATGCGCGAACGGCACGCCGAAGGGATTCACCCAGAAGCAGTCGGTGAACTCCGGGTCCCGTGCGGTGATATGACCGGACACCCCGTCCTCGTAGCCGAAACGCCCGAACAGCCGCAGCGCCCCGGCGAGACGCTCCTTCCGGTACGCCCGCTCGTCCACGACGGACTCATGCACGGGCGGCATGGCGAATCGCAGCTGCTCGACGGGGATCGGAGCGGGCGTCTCAGTCATGGCTGGGAAGCTACCTTCGGGTACCGCAACTGACCAGAGACTTCACGCGCCTCGCACGGCTTCCACGAGAATGCGCCCATGACCGAACCGACATCCCCACTGGTCTCTCTCCTCGGCCTCGAGAAGCACATCGAGGGCGGCTGGTTCAAGGAGACCTGGAAGACGGCCGGCTCGACGACCCCGCCGGGCTACCCCGGTCCGCGCGCGTACGCGACCGGTATCTACTTCCTGCTCCACCCCGGCGAGAGCTCGCGCTGGCACCGCGTACGCTCCGACGAACTCTGGCTCTGGCACCGGGGCGGCCCGCTCCAGCTGCACCTCGGCGGCACGGACGAGAAGCCCTCCGGAGTCACGACCCTGGCCCTGGGCCCGTCGGTGGAGTCCGGCGAACAGCCCCAGCTCCTGGTCCCGGCCGGCACGTGGCAGGCCGCGGAACCCGCGGGCGACGAACCGGTCCTGGTCACGTGCATCGTCGCGCCGGGCTTCCACTACGACGACTTCGAGCTGGAGCCGTCCTAGATCCGGGAAGCCGTCCTGGATACGGGAGCCGTCCTAGATCCGGGAAGCCGTCCTGGATACGGCGACGCCGCCGCTCACACATGGTGAGCGACGGCGTCGGCGTTGGCCCTGCGGAGAGGGTTACTCCCACTCGATGGTGCCCGGCGGCTTGGAGGTCACATCCAGCACCACGCGGTTGACGTCCGCGACCTCGTTGGTGATCCGGGTCGAGATCTTCGCCAGTACGTCGTACGGCATCCGCGTCCAGTCCGCCGTCATCGCGTCCTCGGACGAGACGGGACGGAGCACGATCGGGTGGCCGTAGGTACGGCCGTCGCCCTGTACGCCCACGGAGCGCACATCCGCGAGCAGCACCACCGGACACTGCCAGATGTCGCGGTCCAGACCGGCCGCCGTGAGCTCCTCGCGGGCGATCGCGTCCGCCTCACGCAGCAGGTCGAGGCGGTCCTTGTTGACCTCGCCGACGATACGGATGCCAAGGCCCGGGCCCGGGAAGGGCTGGCGCTGGACGATCTCGTCCGGCAGACCGAGCTCCTGGCCGACCATCCGGACCTCGTCCTTGAACAGCTGGCGCAGCGGCTCGACGAGCTCGAATTCGAGGTCTTCCGGAAGCCCGCCGACATTGTGGTGGGACTTGATGTTGGCGGTGCCGGTGCCGCCACCGGACTCGACCACGTCCGGGTAGAGCGTGCCCTGCACCAGGAAGGCGACGTCCTCGCCATGCGCGGCCTCGGCGATGATCTCGGCCTGCGCCTGCTCGAAGACCCGGATGAACTCGCGCCCGATGATCTTCCGCTTCTCCTCGGGGTCGGAGACCCCGGCCAGCGCCTTCAGGAACCGCTCCTGCGCGTCGACGACCTTCAGCTGCACGCCGGTCGCCGCGACGAAGTCCTTCTCGACCTGCTCCGTCTCGCCCTTGCGCATCAGACCGTGGTCGACGTACACGCAGGTCAGCTGGGAGCCGATGGCCTTCTGCACGAGTGCAGCGGCGACCGCGGAGTCCACGCCGCCGGACAGACCGCAGATGGCGCGCTTGGTGCCGACCTGCGCGCGAATCGCCGCGACCTGCTCCTCGATGACATTGCCGGTGGTCCAGTTGGGCTCGATGCCGGCGCCGCGGTAGAGGAAGTGCTCCAGGACCTGCTGGCCGTACGTGGAGTGCATCACCTCGGGGTGGTGCTGGACGCCGTACAGCTTCTTCTCGTCGTTCTCGAAGGCCGCGACCGGCACCACGTCCGTGGAGGCGGTGACCGTGAAGCCCTCCGGGGCGGCGGAGCAGGCGTCGCCGTGCGACATCCACACCGGCTGCTCGGCCGGGGTGCCCTCGAAGAGCGTCGAGCCGGTCTTGGAGACATGCAGCGGCGTACGGCCGTACTCACGCGCTCCTGTGTTGTCGACGGTTCCGCCGAGCGTCGTCGCCATCAGCTGGAAGCCGTAGCACATACCGAGGACGGGGACCCCGGCCTCGAAGATCGCGCGGTCGAGGCGCGGGGCGCCCTCCGCGTACACGGAGGACGGGCCGCCGGAGAGGATGATCGCTTTCGGGTTCTTGGCCAGCATCTCGGCCACGGGCATCGTGGACGGGACGATCTCGCTGTAGACCCGGGCCTCACGGACGCGGCGGGCGATGAGCTGTGCGTACTGCGCGCCGAAGTCAACAACGAGGACGACGTCCGGAGCGTTGCTGTCGGGGGCGGCGGAGGGTGCTGCTGGCACGGGTGGCGGCCTTCCGGCGGTGGGAGGGGGTCGGTATTTGTCGATTCTACCGGCGTGGCGGACCCGCTTTTCGTCTCACCATCCGAATCCGGTTTTGGCCGCGGACGGCAGGAGGTCCATACTCCACCCATGCACAAGCAGCTGACCTTCGTCTTTACCTATGGCACCGGCCCGTCCGGCTGCCATGGTCGTGCTGCTTGAGCCACTGACAAGCAACTTCCCAGGCGCCCCGGGCCGACAAGGCCCGGGGCGTTCTGTCATTTCCGGGCCTTGCCGCTCCGGGGCACCGACCCCGACAAGGAGCCCCGCATGACCGTCACCACCGACACCGGAGCCCGTACCGACGAGGCCGCTTCCCTCATCGGCGACGCCCGCAGCCGCATCGACACGCTCGACGACCGGATCATCGGGCTGATCCAGGAACGGATGGCCGTCTCGGCCGTCATCCAGGAAGCCCGGATCTCCTCCGGCGGCCGGCGGGTGAATCTGTCCCGCGAAATGGAGGTTCTCAGCCATTTCCGCGACGCGCTCGGAAAGCCGGGAACGGCGCTCGCGATGACGCTGCTCGAGCTCTGCCGGGGCCGGATCTGAGGCGTGTCCGAGCCTGCGCAGGCATCCACGCACGGACCTGAGTTCGGGCGCACTCTCACCCGTACGGCGCGTGACCGCACGCACCGGGGCGTCGTTGGTACCGATGTCCGTGCCAGCCAGGGGCGGGTGATGAAGGAAACCACGCGTGGCTCCGCTGGGGCGTGTGACGTACTGCAGGTACGTCGTGGGACCTCGCCCCAGCGCGCGTGACCGGTCGGCAGGGGACAGCAGCCCGGTCACCCCAAGGGCGGTCGGCTCCGGGGACGCCCGGGGCCGACCGCATCCGGTCGAAACGGTTGCGCAGGCCGCAGCCCTTCCAGCACCATGCAAGACAAGCGCGTCCCACTCTGCGCAACCAAATTGCCAAAGGTCGATACCACTCGTGCGCCCCAAGTGCGCCGGGTCGGCGACCCTCCCCACGCGGCGCTACCCCCCGGCGCCGCACCTCGGCACCGGCGCCGCCCTGACGTCGGTGCTGACCACCAGGGGCCCCGCGGATCATGCATCCGCGGGGCCCTTGCTTGTCCCGCGCGCGGGGCTACCTCGTCGCGTTCGGGTCTCCCGGCTTCCAGTTGGCGTCGCTCCACTCCGCCGTCGGCTCGGGGGCCGACGGCGCGGGCGGTGGGTTGGAGCCGCGGTTGGGATTCTGCGGCACAGCCGACGCCGACGACTGCCCGCCGCTGCTGCTCCGACCGCCCGGCGCCTTCGTCCTGCGCGGCTTCGCCGTCAGGCTGGGCACGGCACGGACGGCGTCGGGAGCGCGGTCGTCGGCGTTGTCGAAGGCGATGACGAAGACGGCGTGGGTGCGGCGCTCCCTGCGCCATCGCCGTCGGCGCCCGAACACGCGGCTGCACCCAGGGCCAGTGTCACAAGGCAGACCGCGGCGACGACAGCGACGCCAAACCGTCTCATCAGGACTCTCATCAATGGGTGCTGAAGTTGCCACGGGACGGCAAGGGACCGGAAAGCACCACGAGTTCGACCCGGGCCAGGAGGAGAAGGTTGCGTGTGACGGCTGTCACATAAAGATTCTGTGAGTCCCAGGGCAACCATTCAGGCTGGTCACAGGTCATGCATGCGAAACAACGGCCTCACCCGTGTACCCCCACCTCGGTAGGCCCTCCAGACTCCGTGCCGCGTCATGCGGTACGCCGGACTTCACTGAGGTCTTAATGAAGCTTCGCCGCGCTATGGCCGTCGCTGCAGCGACCGCTGTCATAGCCCCCGCCGCGCTCCTGTCGGCTCCGGCCGCGTTCGCGGACCCGTCGCCGACGCCGACCGAGACGGCGAGCACCACCCCGTCCCAGTCGCCGAGCGCCCCGTCGGAGGCGCCGAGCAGCACCCCGGCCACGACGCCGAGCGCGCCGGCCAACACCCCGAGCTCGCCCGCCGCGACGCCGAGCACCCCCGCGACCTCGGCCGCCGCGACGCCGAGCGCCACCGCCAGCGAGCCGGGCGAGGGCGACGAGGACCCGGACTTCGAGTGCAAGGCGTCCGCGGTCGACGTGAAGCTCTCCGGCTTCCCGAACAAGATCGTCGCGGGCGGTGGCTGGAAGAAGTTCAGCCTGGACGTCAAGAACAACAGCAAGGAGAAGATCGAGAACTTCGGTCTCTTCACCTTCGCCTCGTACGAGGACGACCTGATCGGCGGCGAGCAGGACCGCCTGATCGAGGAGTACGCGCACTTCGAGTACTTCGACAAGTCGTCCGGTGAGTGGAAGGCGGGCGGCAACCTCTCCGGAATGAACAACGGCTTCTACTTCGACGTGATCGACCTCAAGAAGGCCGAGAAGCGCTCGATCAAGCTGCGCGTTCGCATCGACAAGGCGGCCCCTGCGGGCAAGGGCATCGCCCTCGCCGCCGGCGGTTACGACAAGGGCGAGGACTGCTTCGAGGACAGCGAGTTCTACGAGTTCGACGTTCTCAAGGCCGGCAGCAACGCGGGCGACGTCGACGACGCCAAGCCGAGCGGTGAGAAGCCGAAGGACGTCAAGCCGCAGGGCGGCGCCAAGGAGATCCCGGTCACCGGCAACCTCGCCGAGACCGGTTCCAGCTCCATGCTGCCGACCGTCGGTATCGCCGGTGGCATCGCCATCGTCGCCGGCGCCGGTGTCGTCTTCGCGATGAAGCGCCGCCGCAGCGGCGACGCCACCGCGTAACACCGGGCCCACACGCCAGAAGGCCGCTGCACTCGGAGGGGGGTGCAGCGGCCTTCGCGCGTTCCGACCTTCGTACCTCCGGCCTTCGTACGACGTCCGGAGGCCGGGTCACTTCTTCGGCGGGACCGCCGGGATGCCCAGGAACGGCAGCTTCAGCGCGCCGAATGCCTCCTCCGGGACCGCCGGTGACTTCGGCGCGACCGCCGCCAGCCGTTCGTACGCCGCGCCCTGTTCCGGACGCGGGTCCTCCTCGCCCTTGTTGGGCCAGAACGACATCGCCCGCTCGGCCTGCGCCGTAATGGTCAGGGACGGGTTCACACCGAGGTTCGCCGAGACCGCCGCGCCGTCGACGACCGAGATGCCCGGGTGGCCGTAGAGCCGGTGGTACGGATCGATGACGCCTTCCTCTGCCGAGGCGCCGATCGGGCAGCCGCCCAGGAAGTGGGCCGTCAGCGGGGTGCCCATCAGCTCGCCGATGTTGGACCCCGCGAAGCCGTTGATCTCCTCGGCGAGCAGCGAGGCCGCGCGCGTCGCCTCGGGAATCTGGTTCGGGTTCGGTGCCCCGTGGCCCTGGCGGGCGGTGAGCAGGCCCTTTCCGATGCCGCCCGGCTTGCGGTACGTGGTCAGCGAGTTGTCCAGCGACTGCATGACCAGCCCGATGATGGTCCGCTCCGACCAGCGGCGGTTGGAGAGCGCGCGGGCCGCGAGCCAGGGGTGCCTGGCCATATTGCCGAACCAGCCGGCGACCCGCCCCCGCGCACTGTACGGAACCTGGAGGATCGTCATCCCACCCATCGCGTTCGAGCCCCTGCCATAGCGGACCGGCTCGATATGGGTGTTCTCGTCGGGGTGGACCGAGGACGTGATCGCCACTCCGCGTGTGAAGTCGACCTTGTCCACGCCATGCCGCTTGCGGTAGCGGCGGTTGTCGGTCTGGGCGCCGACGATCGCCTCGGAGTTGGTACGGGTCAGCTCGCCGAGCCGGGCCGAGATATGCGGCAGCAGACCCTGGTCCTTCATGGTGTGCAGCAGGGTCTGGGTGCCGTACGTGCCCGCCGCCACGACCACGCGCCCGGCCCTCAGCAGCTTCGGCTCGGCCTTCTTGCGGGCGTCGGTGGGGACCGTCGTGACGTGGAAGCCGCCCTCCGGGTCCTCGCTGATCGAGGCGACCGTCGTCATCGGGTGGATGACGGCCCCCGCCTTCTCGGCCAGGTAGAGGTAGTTCTCGTTGAGGGTGTTCTTCGCGCCGTGCCGGCAGCCCGTCATGCACTCGCCGCACTCGGTGCACGCCTTGCGCGACGGGCCCGCGCCCCCGAAGTACGGGTCCTCGACCGTCGAGCCCGGACCGGCCTTCGACGTACCGTCGGCGTCCTCGCCGTCACCGAAGAAGACGCCGACCGGGGCCATGTGGAAGCTGTCGCCGACACCCATCGCCTGCGCAGTCGCCTTGAGATGCACGTCGGAGGGGGTCATCGTCGGGTTGAGCCGTACGCCCAGCATCCGCTTGGCCTGGTCGTAGTACGGCGACAGCTCCTCCTGCCAGTCAGTGATGTCCTTCCACTGCGGGTCCTCGAAGAAGGGAGCGGGCGGTACGTACAGCGTGTTGGCGTAGTTGAGCGAGCCGCCGCCGACACCCGCGCCCGCCAGCACCATCACCTTGCCGAGCAGATGCACGCGCTGGATCCCGTACAGGCCGAGCGGGGGCGCCCACAGATAGTTCTTGATGTCCCAGGAATTCTTGGGCAGGGTCTCGCGGGTGAAGCGGCGGCCCGCCTCCAGGACCCCGACCCGGTAGCCCTTCTCGGTCAGCCGCAGCGCGGTGACCGAACCGCCGAAGCCCGAGCCGACGACGATCACGTCGTAGTCGTACGCCGGGTCGAAGGCCTGGTCGGAGACCGCTTCGGAGACCGCTTCGGAGAGCAGTTGTTCGTCACTCTCGGCGGCCTGATTCTGGGCAGGGGGTACCTGGGACATGGCTCTCCTCGTACGAAAACAGCGGAAACTAGCGCAGGCGCAGGGCCTTCATCGCCTTCAGGCTGAGGCTCATGAACGCGGCGTACTTCTCGTCGTCCATGCCGAAGGACGGCCCCAGCGGCATCAGGCGCTGCTGGGCGACGGTCTGTGCCTCGGTGTACTTGAGGATGCCCTCGGAGCCGTGCCGCCGGCTGAGGCCGGAGTCCTTCATGCCGCCCATCGGGGACTGCACGCTTCCGTACGCCGGGGCGTAGCCCTCATTGATGTTGACCGTGCCGGTGCGCAGCTTCGCCGCGACCGCGTGGCCGCGCTTGCCGTCCTTGGTCCAGACGCTCGAATTCAGCCCGTACGGAGTGGCGTTCGCCTGCTCGACGACCTTGTCCTCGTCCGTGAAGCGGTAGATGGAGACGACCGGGCCGAAGGTCTCCTCGGTGCAGACGGCCATCGGCGCCTCGACGCCGTCGAGGATGGTCGGCTCGTAGAACAGCGGGCCGATGTCGGGGCGGGCGACGCCGCCCGCGACGAGCGTCGCGCCCTTGGCGACGGCCTCCTCGACATGGCGGGTGACGGTCTCCAGCTGGCGCTCGCCGACGAGCGAGCCCATGTCGGCGCCGTACGCGAGGGACTTGCCGAGGCGCATCGCCTTCGTACGGGTGGCGAAGCGCTCCACGAACGCGTCGGCGATCGACTCGTGCACGTACAGCCGCTCGATGGAGATGCACAGCTGGCCGGCGGAGGAGAAGCAGGCGCGTACCGCTCCGGCCGCTGCCTTCTCGATGTCCGCGTCCTTCAGCACCAGCATGGCGTTCTTGCCGCCGAGTTCGAGGGAGACACCGACCAGGCGGGCCGCGGCACCCTGGGCGACCTCGCGGCCGGTGCGGGTGGAGCCGGTGAAGGAGACATAGTCGGCGTGCTTGACAACCTCGGGGCCGACGACCGGCCCTTCGCCGAGGACGATCTGGAAGACGCCTGCGGGCAGGCCCGCCTCGATGAGCAGATCGCGTGCCCACAGCGCGGTGAGCGCGGTCTCGGTGTCGGGCTTCATCACGACGGCGTTGCCGGAGACGAACGCGGGCAGCGCATCGCCGACGGAGAGCTCGAACGGATAGTTCCAGGGCGCGATCTGGCCGATGACGCCGCGCGGCTGGCGCAGTTCGGTGGTCTTGGTGAGGACGGGAACGACACCGGTGTGGCGCTTGGGCTTCAGATAGGCGGGCGCCTTGCGGCCGTAGTGGCGGGCGGCGACGGCGACGGCCTGGACCTCTTCGTGCGCGTGCAGCCGGGCCTTGCCGGTCTCCAGCTGGATGAGGTCGAGGACTTCGGCCTGGCGCTCCAGGACCAGGTCGTGGAAGCGCAGCAGGACGGCGGCGCGGGCGCGGGCCGGCGTCGCGGCCCAGACGGGCTGGGCGGCGCGGGCGCGTTCGAAAGCATCCGCCACGTCCTGGGGGGTGGACTCGGGCAGGTCCGCCAGCTTCTCCCCGGTGAACGGGGTGTGGTTGGCGGTACGGCCGGAGCCGACCACACCACGGGTGAGCTGGGCGACCACCTCGGGGGTGACCACATCGGCTGCGGTGCGCGCACCGGCCGGCGAGGCGGCTGTCGGGTTGGTGCCGGGGGCGGCGGCGGGGGCCTGCGAGTCCGTCATGGGGGCGAGAGTATGCCGCATCCGGAACTTTGGGTACCCGTCGGTAACGGCTTTTCACCAGGCCCTCACCATCGCGCCAGCGATCACTGGCAGATAAGGCCTGATCAGGGGCTTGTCTCGGCTTTTCCAAGCTTCAACCGCTTGCGTACGCCCCGGAACAGATCTTGCCCGGCAGCCTCTTCCCTGCCGCCCTCGGGCATCTCGACGAGCACCGTGTAGCGCTCGCCGGCCTCGGTGACGACGTAGAACGCCAGGCGGTGGACGGGACGCGCAGTGTCGCTCTCCTGCGCGAAGTACGTCACGTCGAGCAGGGCCGCGTCGACGCCGTGGTGGTTGGCCGCCACGACGGTGCCCTTCGCCTCGGACGCGGTGAACCCACCCGCGCGCGGGCCGCCGTCCGTCAGCCACTTCAGCTCGCCCCGCGCCCACTGGACGGCTGTGTCCGTCGCCTTGCCGGCGCGCTTGAGCTCGACCCGGACGGGGTTGCCGCGCTCCTCAAAGGTGATCTCCTTGTCCTTCGCGAGCTCGGCCTCGGAGGTGACGGGTTCACGTGTGTACGTGGAGGGGACGGAGATCTCCGCGTCGAGCCGGGACTCGAGGTAGGGCCGCCAGGTCTGCCATGCCTCCGGGGTCTCCATCGGCGGCGGGGTGGTACGGGTGGATGCGCCGGCGCGCTTGTCGTTGCCGGTGTCCGGCGAGCCGGGTGCGTACGCCCAGACCGCGACACCGACGGCGACGGCGATTGCGGCGAGGGCGACACGGGCGCGGGCGGGGGGCCTTGGTGGCGTCGAGGGGTCGGGAGCGGCCGACGGGGCGGATGCGCGGCCTCCGAGCCGTACGGTCCCGGAGTCGGAGTCGACCGGGCCGGAGTCGTCCGTAGCCGCCTGCTGGGCCTCCCGCCTTCCCGGCAGCCGGCCGGCTCCGGTGGACCCGGCCACGGGCCAGTCCACCTCGGACCCTGGCCACGCCGCCTCCGGCCGGTTCTCTGTCTCCGGCGGGGTCGGCGGGGTCGGCGGGCTCTCGGTCTCCGCCGGGGCCGGTGGCCGCAGCGTCGACGCGCTGCCCTCCGCGACCGCCGCCAGTTCCGTCTCCACCTCGTCGACGGACGGCCGGTGTTCCGGGACCTTCGAGAGCAGGCGGACGATCAACTCCGCCAGCGGGCCCGCCTTGACCGGCTTCGGGGCCTCGGCCTGGAGGATGGCGGCGAGCGTCGACTCCAGGGTCGTACGGCGGAAGGGCGACCAGCCCTCCGCTGCCGAGTACAGCAGCACACCCAGCGACCACAGATCCGACTCCGGAACGGCCGTGACGCCCGACATCCGCTCCGGCGCGATGAATTCGAGCGAGCCGACGAACTCACCGCTCACGGTCAGCGGCTCCTCGCCCTGGATCCGCGCGATACCGAAGTCGGTGAGCACCACCCGGCCGTGCGGGCCGAGCAGCACATTCGCGGGCTTCACATCGCGGTGGACGATCCCCTTCGTGTGCGCCGCGCCCAGCGCGCCCGCCACGGCGAGCCCGATCCGTGCCACCTCTGCCGGAGGCAGCGAACCGCGCTTGAGCCGTTCATGGAGCAATTCGCCGCGGATCAACTCCATGACGATCCAAGGGAGTCCGCCGTCCATCACGACATCGTGGACGGCCACGGCCGCCGGGTGCTCGACCTGGGCCGCAGCCCTGGCTTCCCGCCGCAGCCTTTCGTAGAGCCGCTGCTGGGACGGCTCGCGGGGGTCGCCGGGCAGCCGTGGCTCCTTCACCGCGCAGTCGCGGCCGACGAGTTCGTCGCGCGCCTGCCAGACCGTGCCCATGCCGCCGGACCCGACACGTACGGTCAGCCGGTATCGGCCGCCGATCAGCCGGCCCCCACCGCTGCCGCCCTCGCCCCTGCCGCCGTCACTCCTGTTGCCGTCACTCCTGTTGCCGTCGCCCCCGTCTGCCGGCTCCGGCTGCCCCGCCGGGCTCACAGATCCTGGATCTTCAGATGCTCGACGACCCCGTCGAAGAGCTTGGTGCCCTCCCTCGCCGCCCAGCCCTCCGCGGGCCCGGCCACCCGCAGCCGCCAGTAGACCTCGTCCGCGCCCTTGCCCGTGCCGACGAGGCGTTCGTGCCAGCGATACCGGATCGGGTCGTCGTTCGAGTCGCTGAACTGCACATAGTCGACAAGCGTGTCGAACGCCTTCCTGCCCTGCTGCGTCGTGGACGAGGACCTCACCTCCTGGTCCTTGATCTCGGTGCCGTCCTTGCCGCCCTTCTCGTAGTACTGCCGCCAGACGTCGGCCTCCGGCTTGAGCTCGCCCTCCACGGTCTTGGTCTCGATGCGCTCCATGTAGACCTGGAAGACACCGCTCGGATCCCAGTACGTGACGCTGTTGCCGCCGTCGCCCTCGACCCGCTCGTACTCCGCCGGAACGGCGATGTTCGCCGAGACGACCTCACGGTCCGGGCGGACCTCCCAGCCCTCCGGGATCCCGTCGCCGCCGAAGGGATCGGCGAAGATCAGGACCAGGGCGACGGCCACCGCGAGCACCCCGCCGCCGAGACCGAACTGCGCCGGCCGGTTGCCCTGCAGCACCGGCGGCACCCACCGGCTCCCACGCCCGGCCGGGCTGCCGGCGCCCTGGCCGGGGGCGCCCGCCAGAAGCCTGGTCGCATCGAGCGGGACCTGGGGCGGCCGCGCCACCGACTCCAGCGTCTGCCGGATCTCCGCGGCGTCCGGCCGCATCGCCGGGTCCTTGCGCAGCAGTTGCATCACCAGCGTGCCGAAGGCCCCGGAACCGCGAGCGGGCGTCTGCGGCTCGGCGGAGAGCACCGCCTGCAGCGTCGCGGGGCTGTTGGAGCGGCGGTACGGAGACATGCCCTCGACCGCCGCGTACAGCACCACACCCAGCGACCACAGATCCGACTCGGGACCCGGCTGCTGACCCAGCACCCGCTCCGGCGCGATGAACTCCGGCGACCCGACGAAGGCCCCGGTCTCCGTCAGCCCCTGCTCGCCCTCGACCTGCGCGATACCGAAGTCGGTCAGTACGACCCGGTCGCCGCGCCCCAGCAGGACGTTGTCCGGTTTGACATCGCGATGCAGCACGCCGGCCTCGTGGGCCGCGGAGAGCGCGCCGAGTACGGCGAGACCGATCCTGGCCGCCTCACGAACGTCGAGCGTCCCGTCCTGCAGCCGGTCGGCGAGCGACTGGCCGTGCACCAGCTCCATGACGATCCACGGTTTGGCGTCCTCGATCACCACGTCGTGCATGGTGACGACGGAAGGGTGGTCGATCCGGGCCGCGGCGCGCGCCTCACGCTGCATCCGCAGATAGACCTTGTCCCGCTCGCGCTCGTTCACATGGTCCGGCAGGCGTGGCTCCTTGACCGCGACGTCGCGGTCCACGACCTCGTCGCGGGCCCGCCAGACCGTGCCCATTCCGCCGTGTCCGAGGCGCGAGACGAGGCGGTAGCGACCGCCGATCAGCCGCCCCACCTCGGGATCGGTCCCGGCACCCGAACCGACGCCGGCGCCCGAACCGGAACCGGCGCCGGAAGCGGCGGCATCTCCAGAGCGCGAACCGGGCAGCTCGGACGCCTGCGTGGGCAGGTACGCGCCGCTCTGCGACGGCACCTGCGCGGCGTTCGGCGGCCGGAGTCCATAGCTGGTGGGCTCGTTCGCCCGTCCCCCATCGTTGGTCATGCTCACATCCTGACCATAAGTGGATGTGGATACCACCGGCCCAGCGGAGCGGATGCAGACCCGTGACCGTGTCCGCGCGTCATCTGTGCGGCGTGAAGGAGTCAAGCGCGGTGTCGAAGTGCCGTCGCGCCTCGTCGAGTCGGCCGACCGGCGCCGAGACCCAGACGTCGTACATCGTGCCGTCCTCGTCCCAGCAGATGTCGTACGTGTGCCGGGGCCCCTCGGCCTGGGAGTAGCCGTTCCAGGTGAACTCCCAGAGCGCGGCGGACAGTCCGTTGTGCGTGGTCGGTGTGACCTTGGCGTCGTGGTAGCCGGGATTGGTGTTCGGGCCGTCGGCGTCCGAACGTCGCATCGAACCGAGCGGCCCGTCGGAGGCGGGGTTCTGCACGCGGACGCCGATCCTGATGCTCTTGTCCGACGCCATGAAGTAGACCCGTTTGTCGTCCTCGGAGCGGACAAAGCCCTCGGGGACGGCGAGCGCGAACCCGTCCGGGTCGGCCACGGTGAGGTAACCGTCCGGCGCCACGGGCCTGTTGGCGGCGGCGGCAGAGGTGGTGACGGTCACCGTGGGGGTCGGCTGCGCGCCCGGGGCGGGTGACTGTGCGGTGCGTACCGGCGGCGTACTGCTCACGACCGTGGGGCTCGGCGTTCTTCCGGCCTGTGCGCCGCCCGGCCCGTCGTCCTGCAGCAGCACCGCGGCCGCCCCTCCCGCTCCGGCCAGCGCGGCGACCACGGCGGCGGCGACCAGGAACGGCGCCCGACGGCGGGGCGCGGACGGGGGCGCCGGCGCGGCGACCGGCTGCCGGGGCGAGGACGCGGGCGGCGTGTCCTGGCGGGTGGGTGTGTACTGCGCCGCGACCACCGGCAGCGAGCCCGTCGTGATGTACGTACGCAGCAGATCCTCCGCCTCCGCCGCACCGAGCCGGCGCTCCGGGTCCCGTTCGAGGAGCCCCATGACGACGGGCAGCAGCGGGGCTGCCTGCGCGGGCGGACGGATCTCGTCCTCGACGACGGCGTGCAGAATGCCGCCCAAGGAGTCGCGGCGGAACGGCGATTCACCGCTGAGCGCCGCGCACAGCAGCACACCGAGCGACCACAGATCGGACGCGGGACCGGCCATGTCGCCCGACATCCGCTCCGGCGCGGTGTACTCCGGCGATCCGACGAACGACCCCGACTCGGTGATCGTGGTGGCCCCGGCGAAGTGCGCGATGCCGAAGTCGGTGAGGACGACCCGCCCGGTGGACTCCTCCAGCAGTACGTTGGCGGGCTTCAGATCCCGGTGCAGCACCCCGAGCCCGTGCGCGGCACGCAGCGCGCCGAGCAGCGCGAGCCCCATCCGCGCCGCCTCCGCCACATCGACCGGACCCCGGTGGGAGATCCGTTCGGCGAGCGAGCCACCGTCGACCAGTTCCATGACGATGTACGCGAGTCCGTCATCCACCACCACGTCGTGGACGACGATGACATGCGGGTGCTTGACCCGGGCGACGGCGCGGGCCTCGCGCAGGGGTGCGGCCGCCGAGGTGTACGGAGACGCCGGACGGCCGGAATTCCCGTCGTCAGGATGGAGCTCCTTGACGGCGACACGACGGCCCAGCAGCTCGTCGTCCGCGCGCCACACGGTGCCCATGCCCCCGCGCCCAAGCAGGTCCAGGAGCCGGTAGCGGCCCGCGATCAGCCGCGATTCCTCGGACACGCAACTCCTTCTCGATCAGCCTGCGTCCATCATGCCGGAGGCTGCCAGCCGCCGAGCATGGTGTCGAACTGTTCGCGGGTCGTCGCCCAGTCCTCGGCCGGGCCCGACATATAGAGCGCGTACTCCGTGCCGTCGTCCTCGTAGTAGATCTGGTCGATGGCCCGCCGCTTGCCCGGGAAGTCCGTCTTTTCGGTCCAGGAGAACTCCCAGAGCGCGGAGTTCGTATGGTCGCGGAAGGTATTGGGGCGCAGCTTCACCTTCTGGTACTTGGGCAGGCGCTTGACACTCTTCTCCATGTCCAGCATGTGCATGTACGGATTCTCGAAGTCCGGCGAGGTGTCGCTGCTGATCCGGATGCGGTGACGGCCGTTGTCGGGCGTGTAGTCGATCTGGTCGCCGTCCGTCTGGCGCGTCCAGCCCTTCGGCACCAGCAGGCTGAAGCCTTCCGGGTCGTCGACGCGGTGCCAGCCGGACGGTGCGGACGCCGACGGGGAGGTGTCCGGGGTCGACTGGGTGCCCGTACTGTCCGGGCCGTTCTTGCCGGCCGCGTACTTCATGGCGGCCAGTCCCGCGCCACCGCCGACGACGGCGGCGAGTACGACGACGATTGCCGCCATGCGCAGCCGACCGCCGCGCCGCGGTGCCGACGCCGAAGCGGTGGTGTTGACGTGGGTGTTGGCGTTGGTGTTGGTATTGGTATTGGTGTGGGCGGGGACCGGGACAGGTGCGGGCCGCGTCGGCGCGGGCGTCCTGGCGGTCTCGGGCCGCACGTTCCGCTGGGTCGTCCGCTGAGTGGGCACCTGCGGCTGCTTCGGGGCCGGCCCGCGGCCGTCCATCGCCGCCAGCAGCATCCGTTCGGCCTCGGCGGCCGAAGGGCGGGCGGCGGGGTCCTTGCGCAGCAGCTCCATGATCACGGGCGTGAGCAGACCGGCCGAGTCGGGGTGGCGCGGCTCCTCGGCCACCACCGCCTGCATGGTGGAGAGCGGCGAGGAGCGACGGAACGGCGACTCGCCCTCCACCGCCGTGTAGAGCGTCGCGCCCAGTGACCAGAGGTCGGAAGCCGGCCCCGGATCGGCGCCGCGCACCCGCTCGGGAGCCAAGTAGTCGATGGATCCGACTATTTCCCCGGTGCGGGTGATCGTCGAGTCGCCCTCGATCGCGGCGATTCCGAAGTCGGTGATCAGGACCCGGCCGTCGCGATTGAGCAGTATGTTGGCGGGCTTGACGTCCCGGTGGAGCACACCGGCGGCGTGCGCGGCACCCAGCGCGCGCAGCACGTGCAGCCCGATGCGGGCGGCCTCGAGCGCCTGGATCCGTCCGGACTCCTTGGCCGCGTCGGCGAGCGAAGGCCCGTCGACGTACTGCATGACGATCCAGGGGCGCGAGTCGTGCTCGAGTACGTCATGGACGGTGACGACACCGGGGTGGCTGATCCTGGCGGCGGCCCGGGCCTCTTTCTGAGTGCGGGCATGCAGGACGATCCGGTCGGCTTCGGAGGCATACCGACCCGCCGTCAGCTCCTTGACCGCGACGACCCGGTGCAGCACCTCGTCGTGTGCGCGCCAGACCTTGCCCATGCCGCCGGTGCCGATCGTCTCGCTCAGCCGGTAACGCCCGGCGAGCAAGAGACCCGCGCCCGTGCTCTGAGAGTGTTCCACGTCCCCCGCCCCGTTTCCTTGGGATCACAGGTTACGGAGGTGAAGTACGGGCGCGGAACCTCGGATGGCTCAAGTGACCTCACTGTGATGCTTGTGACTCTGCGCAACGACAGCCAAAACGCCCGCTAACGGGTGTACGGCAGGTGTCCAGGTGTCTAACGGGTCGCGCGGTAGGCGTTCGTGGCTTCCTGGTAGGCCTCCGTCACCTTGTCGCGCCGGTCCTCAGGGCCGATCACCTGGATGACGTGATAGCTGCCGTCGACGATCAGGGCGAGGTTGCGCACATAGACCTCACGGCCGCTGCTGTCCTGCCAAGTGAACTGGCCCTCTGCCATGGCCTGCTGCCCGACGTCGATACGGCGCAGTCCGGTCGCCCCGGCCCAGGAGGAGTCCCGGAACGGCTGGAGCTCGCGCTCCTTGTCTCGCTGGTATGCCAGCGGGTCGTTGCCGTTGGTCTTCACGGGGTCCCGGCCGGGGACGACTATCAGTGTGAAGATTCCGTCGGTGTAGCGGACTTGGCCGCTGTCATTGATGGAACGGCGCTGCCAGGTCTTGTCGACGGCGATCTGGAAGCCTTCGGGGTCCTTGCGCAGCGCATAGCCGTCCGGGAGTTTCCCGGCCGGGGCCGAGGTCTGCGGCTGCTGGGCACTCCCGGGGCTGCCGGTTGAGGTCGCGGGCGGGGTGTCCGGGGCGGTGCGGTCCGGGCTCGCGCTGCTGGCCGGCGGGCGGGCGCCGTTCTTGGGCAGCGGCTGGTCCTGTTGCTGTTGGCCGGACTTCGGCATGAACAGCACCGCGTACGCGACGGCGGCCACCAGGACGACCAGGATCAGCAGCAGGAGGGTGCGGCCGAGCGCCCGCAGCCCGCGCTCGCCGCGTCTGCGCCGCTCCCGCTTCGACTTCGCGTGGCGGTGGCGGCCGTGGACCACCTCGGCCGAGCCGGCGCGGCGCTTGCGCACCAGCTCGCCCCGGCGGCGTACGACGGGCAGCCGCGTGCCGTCGACGGCGCTCGCCGGCAGCGGCACGACGTCCATACCGGCCTCGGGCTCGGGCGCGGACCGTACGAGTGAACGCAGCCAGCCGCGCAGCTCCTCGAAGTCCGGGCGCTCGGTGGGGTCCTGCCGCAGCAGCGACTCGACGACGGGGCGCAGCGGACCGCACTCCTCGGCGAACGCGGGCGGCTCGGCGCAGACGAGCTGGACCAGCTCGACGGCGCTCTCCTCGGGGTACGGGGCATGGCCCTGCACGGCCCGGTAGAGCAGCGCACCGAGCGCCCACAGATCGGTCGAGGGGCCGACCGGGGCGGCCAACTGCCAGTTCTCGTGGACGGGTCCGGCCTGCTCGGGCGCCCATCGCTCGGTGACGGCACCGACGACCGCGATGCGCGCCTGCCGGGCGCGCTCGGCGGCGAGGGGCGTGGCGGGGCCGCGGTACGCGGGGGTGCCGCCGCTCGCGACGATCTCGTCCCAACGCCCGGTGGGGGCGCTGCTGCCGGCCACGACGGGCTGCCGTTGGGCGTCTGCGCGCAGTGCGTCCCCGCCACCGCCGTGCTCCCAACTCCCGCTGCTGCCTGCGGCGGGGGCGGCGGGCCGGGGGCCGGACGGGGCGCCGGAGCGGGCGCCGGGCAGGGCGGGCCGGGCGCCGTAGGGGTCGCTGCTGCCTTGCGGGGCGCGTCCGCCTCCGGGCCGGGGGGCGGGCAGCGCGGGAGGGGAACCGCCGTAAGGGCTGCCACCGGAGCGGTCGCGGTCGGAGCGCTCGGAGCGTCCCGAGCGGTCTGAGCGGTCTGAGCGGTCGCGGTCGGAGCGGTCGCGGTCGGAGCGGTCGCGGTCGGAGCGATGGCCGCTGTCCGGTGCCGCCCGGCGCACACCGTACGGCAGTTCACCGTCGGCGGGCCCGGCACCTGTGGGGACTCCCTGTACGGGCCTGCCTCCGGCGGGCATGCCGCTGCCGCCCGCGGGTACGGGTCCGGGACCTTCACTGCCCGGGAACGGCCCGTCGTGCCACGTCCCGGCCAGCCGGGCGTGGCCGGGACCGCGAGAGCCGTCGCCCGGATACCAGCCACCCTCGTCGTCCCCGTCGTCCTCGTCGTCCTCGTCGTCGTCGATGTCGTCCACGTCGATGGCCGGGCGCAGGTCGCCCGGTCGCTGGGCCCACCAGTCCGGGTCGTAGCCGGTCTGCACCGGGCGGTCCACCGGATCGCCCGGCCCCTCGTCCGGGCGCTGGTTCTCGCTGACGCGTGCAGCGGCCCTGGCGCCCGCGCGATACGCGGCGATCGCGCCCGCCCTGGCGGCGCGGACATCCGGCACACCACCGCGGGTCCCGCTGCCCGGCAGCGCGACCGGTGCTGGGGGCGCCTCGTACGGACCGTCATCCTCGGCATCCGCATCCGCATCCGCATCCGCCGCGGCATCCGCATCCGCCTCGTCGTCCGCATCTTCCGAGCGGGCGGTCTCCAGCGCTGCCCGCCCCGGCGATGCGGGAACTCCCGCCGCCGGCAGCGGCTCCAACTCCGCGTCAATAACCTCGTCCTGCTGGTCACTCTCCTCCGGCGGCGCCGGCACCGGGGCGTATCCGCAGAGCGCCTCCTCGGCCGCACCGGACGCAAGTCCGGTCAGAACCACGCGCCCGTCGTCGCAGACAAGCACTGTGCGGACGGTGATGTTCCGGTGGGTCCAGCCGTGCGCGTGCAGTACACGGAGCGCGGTGAGCACATCGGAGGCGACCTCGGCCGCGCGATACGGACTGAGCGGCTTCTCCGCGAGGAGCGCCGCCAGCGGCCGGGCCGCGACGCGTTCGCTCACTATCCAGAGCGAGCCGCCCTCCGCGAAGACGTCGAAGACCTGGTCCAGGCGCGGGTGATCGGGGATCTGTGCCGCGGCCTGCGCCGCGTCGATGGCCCGCCGCACCGCCGGGTCCGTGGGCCGTCGCGTCGTGCGCCCCTGGGCTCTCCTTGGTACCGCGGCACCGGCCATGCCGTCCGCGTCGAGCACCTCTGCGTCCACGACCTCCGGTAACGGCACCTGCCGCACCAGGACTTCCTGTCCGCTGTAGGTGTCGAACGCGCGGGTCTCGACCAGTTCGTACGCGTCGGAAGGCGGCAGCGGCAGGCGGTAGCGGTCGGCGAGCACCCGTCCCGCATAGTCGTCCACGACGCCTCCCCACGAGCGCGCTGTCCCCCGGCTGGTCCCGGAGGCCGACACCAAACCGTCAATTCCGGTCGTTTGACGGCCTCTTACGACCCCTCGCGGCTGCGTACCGTCCGCGAGCTCTCACGATACGTGGCCTTACTCAGTCCTTGGGCTTGAATGTGGCGAACGCCGTCTTGCGCAGCGTCTCGCACTCCGCGCTACCCCACTCGCTCGCCACGCACGTGATCATGATCGAGTAGCCGTGCGTGGCATCCACCCTGAAGCCCCTGTTGAGGATCCGTACCCGCTTGCCGTCCTGATTGCGCTCGAACTTCCAGTCGGCGACGGTCGGATAGCCGTTGTACTCGACCGCGCGGATCCCGAGGTGCTTGTAGCCACTGCTGCTGCCTGCGGTCCCCGGCATCGCCGCATTCCAGGCAGCGGCGGCGTCGTCCTTGGGGCTGGGGTTGAAGTCGACCTGGATGCGCGGGAATCCACCACCGGCGCTGAAAATCCCGCCGGAGTTCTCACCCGCGATGCCGGTGAGCTTGAAGCCCTTGGGCATCGCCATGGTGAAGTGGAACTGGTCGTTGGACATCATCGCGTACCCGGCCGGCAGCCCGTTCCCGCCCGCGGAGTCGTCGGTCTTGGGCTTGCCCGACGGCTGCCCGGCCGCGCCGCTGCCGCCGGTGTCATCCTTGCCGCCGCCCGTGCCCGTGTCCGTGCCCTTACCGGTGCCCTTGCCGGCGTCCGTGCCCTTGCCGTTGCCGTTGCCGCCGTTCGTGGCCCCGGCCGAAGCGGACTTGTCGCCCTTGGGCTTGCCCTTGCCGCCCTTGTCGTCGCCGCCCAGCGTCAGATAGAGCCCGGTGGACAGCACGGCGAGCGCGGCGAGGACCGCGATGATCACCAGCGTGCGGCGCGGCACCACATCGGTGAGCGGCGCCCGCACCGGCGCGGGCCGCGCGGCGGGTGCCTGCGGCGTGGGCCGCGGGTTCGGCTTCTGTTCCGGCTTCGCGGCCGCCGCCGCGTTCCGTACGGAGCGCAGCGCACCGCGCACCCGGTCGGCCGAGGAGTCCTTCGGCTTCGCCTCCGGCGGCTTCGGAGGGAGCGGCGGCAGCGCGATGGCCCGGGTGGCCTCGGGCGACGGCTCCGGCTCGGCGACCCGCTCCGGCGCCTCGGGCGCGTGCAATACATCGATGAGCAACGCCCGTGCGCCCGCGTCGTCAAGACGCTGATCGGGGTCCTTGGCGAGCAGGCCGTAGATGACCTCCTCCAGCGGGCCCGCGTTCTTCGGCGGGTCGAGCGGCTCGGTCATCACGGCGGTCAGCGTCGCGATCGCGGAGCCCTTGTCGTACGGCGGGCAGCCCTCGACGCTCGCGTACAGCAGGCCTCCCAGCGACCAGAGGTCGGCGGCCGGCCCGGGCTTGTGGCCACGGGCGCGCTCGGGCGAGATGTACGAAGGGGCGCCGACGAGCATGCCGGTCGAGGTGATCGACGGGTCGCCTTCGACCTGCGCGATACCGAAGTCGGTGAGCACCACACGCCCGTCCGCGCCGATCAGCACATTGGACGGCTTCACATCGCGATGCAGGATGCCCTCGCGGTGCGCGGAACGCAGTACGTCGAGGATCGCCAGCCCGACCTCGGCGGCCCGCCGCGGAGTCAGCGTGCCGTCCTCACGTACGGCTTCGGCGAGGGACTTGCCCTCGACGAGCTCCATGACGATCCACGGGCGGTCGTCCTCGTCGACGACGTCGTAGACGGTCACCGCGCTGTTGTTGCGGATCCGGGCGATCGCCTTGGCCTCGCGCAGCGTACGCGTGATGAGCCGGCGCTTCTCTTCTTCGTCGATGCTGTTGGGGAAGCGCAGTTCCTTCACGGCGACGGTACGGCCGAGCGTCTCGTCGACGGCTCGCCAGACCGTGCCCATGCCACCGCGCCCGAGCACGCCTCCGAGCCGGTAACGCCCGGCGAGAAGCCGCCCTTCGGTCTCCCGCCCGAACCCCTTTCCGCCCGCGGCAGCCTTGGCAGCGCCCTGCCCGGCTCCGGACGCGACGGCCCCGGCCTTGGACCCGGACCCTGCCCCGGACCCCGCAGACCCAGCCTTGGCCCCACGCTCAGCGGACCCTGCCCCGGCCGCGGAGTCCGCAGACCCAGCACCGGACCCGGCCTCGGCACCGTGACCGGAAACCTTCTCCGCACCCCACCCTGAGCCCCGGTCAGTCCCCCCGGAACCCTTCGCGGGCCCCGCCCCGGACCCGGTCCCGGATCCCTTCACGGGCTCCGACCTGGGCCCCGGCTCGGGCTCCTTGCCGAGCTCCTTCTTGGAGTCCTTGGACTCCGCCTCGAGCTCCGTCCCGGAATCCTGCCCGGCGTCCCGCTGGGGCTCCTCGGCCGTGTCCCGCTGGGGCTCCCGCGACTGCTCCGCCTCCGACATGCGTCCCCTCTGCGATCCCTGATCTTCGCCCGCGCCTGCCGCTTCCCGCGCGATGCGGTAACCCGCCCTGGCAGAGCCCCCATTGTCCCCTACTCCAGGACCGGCGTTTCTCCCGGGTCCGCCGTCCGCCGGGACGGGTCCGGAAGCATGGGACCACCCACAATGCCATTACTCGCGGTGAAGCTCACCGCTCCGCTGGTCGTAGCCCTGCCCGGCCAAACGGACGGCACCCCTCCGTTCCACTCGCCGCCCCGAACCGACCTTTCCAGAGGCCGATTTCCGCCGGTTCGGGGCCGGAAGCAGGGAGCCGGACAGATCTCCAGAGGTCAGATCGGCACGATGTCCGGCGCCCCCAGCCGCGCCGCGTCCGCCGTCAGGTCGTCCGGCTGCCGCTGCGATTCACGCTCCGCCTCGACCCGCTTCTCGTAGTGCTCCACCTCCTTCTCGATGTGCTCCTTGTCCCAACCCAGCACCGGCGCCATCAGCTCCGCACACTCGCGCGCACTCCGCGTCCCCCGGTCGAAGGTCTCGATCGAGATCCGGGTCCGTCGTGTCAGTACGTCGTCGAGGTGCCGCGCCCCTTCGTGCGAGGCGGCATAGACGATCTCGGCCCGCAGATAGTCGTCCGCACTGCCCAGCGGCTCACCGAGCGTCGGATCGTCGGCGATCAGGGTCAACAGCTCCTCGATCATCGAGCCGTACCGGTTCAACAGATGCTCCACGCGCACCACATGAAGCCCGGTCCGCGCCGCGATCCTCGCCCGCGCGTTCCACAGCGCGCCGTATCCCTCGGCCCCGACCAGTGGCACGTCCTCCGTGACGCACGCGGCCACCCGCTGGTCGAGCGCGTGCACCGCCTCGTCCACCGCGTCCTTCGCCATCACGCGGTACGTCGTGTACTTACCGCCCGCGACGACCACGAGACCCGGCACCGGATGCGCCACCGTGTGTTCGCGCGACAGTTTGCTGGTCGCGTCCGACTCCCCGGCGAGCAGCGGCCGCAGCCCGGCGTACACACCCTCGACGTCGTCCCGGGTCAGCGGCACCGCCAGCACCGAATTGACGTGCTCCAGCAGATAGTCGATGTCCGCGCTGGATGCCGCCGGATGGGCCTTGTCCAGGTCCCAGTCGGTGTCCGTCGTCCCCACGATCCAGTGCCGGCCCCACGGGATGACGAACAGCACCGACTTCTCGGTCCGCAGGATCAGCCCGCTCGTCGAGTGGATCCGGTCCTTGGGCACCACCAGATGTATGCCCTTGGACGCGCGCACATGGAACTGCCCGCGCTCCCCGATCAGCGCCTGGGTGTCGTCCGTCCACACACCCGTGGCGTTGACGACCTGTTTGGCCCGGATCTCGTACTCCCCGCCGGCCTCGACGTCCTGCACCCGCGCCCCGACGACCCGCTCGCCCTCCCGCAGGAACCCGACCACCCGGGCCCGGCTGGCGACTTGGGCGCCATAGCTCGCCGCCGTGCGCACCAGCGTCGCCACATAGCGTGCGTCGTCCATCTGGGCGTCGTAGTACTGCAAGGCCCCGACCAGGGCGTCCTTCTTCAGACAGGGCGCGACCTGCAGCGCGCGCCGTTTGGAGAGATGACGGTGGACAGGCAGTCCGCGCCCGTGCCCCGACGACACCGACATCGCGTCGTAGAGCGCGACGCCCGATCCGGCGTACAGCCGCTCCCAGCCCTTGTGCTGCAGCGGATACAGGAACGGCACCGGTTTCACCAGATGCGGTGCCAGCCGCTCCAGCAGCAGCCCACGCTCCTTCAGCGCCTCCCGTACGAGCGCGAAGTCCAGCATCTCCAGATAGCGCAGCCCGCCGTGGATCAGCTTGCTCGACCGGCTCGACGTGCCCGATGCCCAGTCGCGCGCCTCGACCAGACCGGTCGAGAGCCCGCGCGTCGCGGCGTCCAGCGCGGTCCCGGCTCCGACCACGCCCGCGCCCACTACCAGCACGTCCAGTTCACGCTCGGCCATCCCGGCGAGCGCCTCGGCGCGCTCCGCGGGTCCCAGTGTCGCTGTCCTCACTGTTGCCTCCCGTCGCCCCCGTGTGTCCCCTGCGGTCGGGCTCACAACGTCGATTCTGTCCGCACTCGGCGACTTCAGCCACCGGCTGTGGATAACACTCGGCCAGCCACAAGCTTGCAATGCGGCATATCGGTCATATTTACGCCTAGTCTGACATTGCGCACGCTCGTTCTGCCCACAGGGCTTGCGCTCTCTGTCCCCTCCGGCTAAGGGAAGGACGGCCAACGCCATGCCCGCAGATCTCGCCGTCATCGGACTCGGCCACCTCGGCCTGCCCCTCGCCCAAGCCGCCGTAGCCGTCGGCATCGAAACCATCGGCTACGACACCGACCCACGCCACCTCACGGAACCGGCCGCGGGACGCACCCCCGCCGACATCCGCCGGATGCTCTCGGGGGGCTTCCGGACCGTCACCGACCCGGGCGAACTCGGCCGCGTACGCACCGCCGTCATCTGCGCCCCCACACCTCTCGGCGCGGACGGCACCCTCGACCTCACAGCGGTCGCCGAAGCCGCCCGGGCACTGTCGGCCCGACTGCGCCCGCACACCACCGTGCTGCTGGAATCGGCCGTCCAGCCCGGCACCACGGAGAACTTCCTCCGCCCCATCCTCGAGGAAGGCTCCGGACTGCGGGCCGGCCGCGACTTCCATCTCGCCTACTCCCCCAGCCGCGTCGACCCGGGCAGCCGCACCCACGACTACGCCAACACCCCCAAGGTCATCGGCGGTCTCACCCCGGCCTGCACCGAATCGGCAGCCACCTTCTACAGCCGGCTCACCGACAAAGTGGTCCGCGCTCGCGGACCGCGCGAGGCCGAGACCGTCAAGGTCCTCGAGACGAACTTCCGACATGTCAACATCGCCCTGGTCAACGAGATGGCGGTGCTCTGCCACGACCTCGGCGTCGACCTGTGGGACGTCATCCGCTGCGCCGAGACCAAGCCGTTCGGCTTCCATGCCTTCCGCCCCGGCCCGGGCGTCGGCGGCTACGGCGTCCCCCTCGACCCCAACTGCCTCCCGCACACCGGCCGTACCACCGGCCACCCCTTGCGAATGGTCGGCCTAGCCCAGGAGATCAACACCCGGATGCCGCAGTACGTCATCCAGCGCTGCGCCACCCTCCTCAACGAACACGGCAAATCGGCCCGCGGCGCGCGCGTGCTGCTCATGGGCATCACCTACAAGCCGGACCTCGCCGACCTGGAGAGCTCCCCGGCGACCGAGATCGCCCGCCGTCTGCTGGACCTCGGCGCAGCCGTCAGCTACCACGACCCCTACGTCCCCGACTGGCGCGTCGGCGATCAGCCGGTGCCTCGGGCCGACTCGCTCTACGAGGCCGCCGCCAGCGCGGATCTGACGGTGCTTCTCCAGCACCACCGCACGTACGACCTCCAGGGTCTCGCGGTCAAGGCCCAACTCCTGCTGGACACAAGGGGAGCCACCCCGGTCGGCGCAGCGCACCGCCTCTGAGCCCTCACAACGGCTCGATAACTGAATGCTGCACCGTCGGACCGGGCTGCTAGTCTCCGGGACCTCCGCTCGCACGGTCGTGCGATGCATTCGTCCCTGGGGGAAATTCCACATGAGCCAGCCTGTTCCACCGCCGTCCGGCAACCCGTTCGCCGGCGAAGGCGCCCCGTACGCCCCGACTCCGCCGCCGGCCCCGGTCCGCGACAACGTCGGCCTCGGCCTGGTGGCCGCCGTCGTCGCCGCCCTGGTCGCCGCGGGCGCGTACGGCGCCATCGGCGGTGCGATCGAGCGCGAGATCGGTTACGCAGCCATCGGCGTCGGCTTCCTTGTCGGCTTCGCCGCCGCCAAGGTCGGCGGCCGCAACCCGGCCCTGCCCGTCATCAGCGCGGTGCTCGCGCTCGGTGCCGTGTACCTGGGCCAGCTGGTCGCCATCGCGGTCATCTTCACGAAGTTGGGCGACCTCTCCTTCACGGAGTACTTCTTCGGCCACTTCGGTGACCTGACCAAGGTGTGGAAGGAAGCGGCGGACTTCATGTCCTACGTCTTCCTCGCCATCGGCCCGGTCGCCGCGTTCGCCGGTGCCAAGAAGGCCAACGGCTGATCCACGCAAGCGAAGGGGCCCCGCACCACCAGGTGCGGGGCCCCTTGTGCGTACTGACCGTACGAGCCGTACGACCCGTACAGACCGTACGACCGCCGGCGGCGGTGTCAGCGGCGGTGCTGCGAGTCCGCCACCGTCACCTCGACGCGCTGGAACTCCTTGAGCTCGCTGTAGCCCGTCGTCGCCATCGCCCGGCGCAGCGCGCCGAAGAAGTTCATCGAGCCGTCGGGGCTGTGCGAGGGACCGGTGAGGACCTCCTCGGTCGTGCCCACGATGCCCAGGTCCACCAGCTTGCCGCGCGGCACGTCCTCGTGGACTGCCTCCATGCCCCAGTGGTGGCCCTTGCCCGGCGCGTCCGTCGCACGGACCAGCGGGGAGCCGATCATCACCGAGTCCGCGCCGCAGGCGATCGCCTTCGGCAGATCGCCGGACCAGCCCACGCCGCCGTCCGCGATGACGTGGACGTACCGGCCGCCGGACTCGTCCATGTAGTCGCGGCGGGCCGCGGCCACATCGGCGACAGCGGTCGCCATCGGAACCTGGATGCCCAGGACGTTGCGCGTGGTGTGCGCGGCGCCGCCGCCGAAGCCGACCAGGACGCCCGCGGCGCCCGTACGCATCAGGTGCAGCGCGGCCGTGTAGGTGGCGCAGCCGCCCACGATGACCGGCACATCGAGCTCGTAAATGAACTGCTTCAGGTTCAGCGGCTCGGCCGCGCCAGAGACATGCTCGGCGGAGACCGTCGTACCGCGGATGACGAAGATGTCGACGCCCGCGTCCACCACGGCCTTTGAGAACTGCGCGGTGCGCCCCGGCGAGAGCGCGGCGGCGGTCACCACACCCGAGTCGCGCACCTCCTTGATCCGCTGCCCGATCAGCTCCTCCTTGATCGGGGCTGCGTAGATCTCCTGCAGACGGCGGGTCGCGGCGTCCTCGTCGAGCTCAGTAATCTCGTCGAGCAGCGGCTGCGGGTCCTCGTACCGGGTCCACAGGCCCTCGAGGTTGAGCACACCCAGTCCGCCCAGCTCACCGATGCGGATCGCGGTCTGCGGAGAGACCACCGAGTCCATCGGAGCGGCCAGGAACGGCAGCTCGAAGCGGTAGGCGTCGATCTGCCAGGCGATCGAGACCTCCTTCGGGTCCCGCGTACGCCGGCTCGGTACGACGGCGATGTCATCGAACGCGTACGCCCGGCGGCCGCGCTTTCCGCGCCCGATCTCGATCTCAGTCACGATGTGTGGCCTTTCCCTCTACGTCTGCGGTTCCAGTATCCCCGACACACACGGGAGGGGCGGCCCCGGAACCCCGGAGCCGCCCCTCACCGCATGCGTTCAGCACACAGCTGTCAGCGCCTGGTGTAGTTCGGCGCCTCGACCGTCATCTGGATGTCGTGCGGGTGACTCTCCTTGAGCCCCGCCGACGTGATCCGTACGAACCGGCCGCGGTCCTGCAGCTCCGGCACCGTACGTCCGCCGACGTAGAACATCGACTGCCGCAGACCACCAGTCAGTTGGTGCACGACCGCGGAGAGCGGACCGCGGTAGGGCACCTGGCCCTCGATGCCCTCGGGCACCAGCTTCTCGTCGGAGGCCACGCCCTCCTGGAAGTAACGGTCCTTCGAGAAGGAACGCTGCTCGCCACGGGTCTGCATCGCGCCCAGCGAACCCATGCCGCGGTACGACTTGAACTGCTTGCCGTTGATGAAGAGCAGTTCGCCCGGCGACTCCTCGCAGCCGGCGAGCAGCGAGCCGAGCATCACCGTGTCCGCGCCCGCGACCAGCGCCTTCGCGATGTCGCCGGAGTACTGCAGACCGCCGTCACCGATGACCGGGACGCCGGCCGCCTTGGCGGCGAGGGAGGCTTCGTAGATCGCGGTGACCTGCGGTACGCCAATGCCGGCGACCACACGCGTCGTACAGATGGAGCCCGGTCCGACACCGACCTTGATGCCGTCGACACCGGCGTCGATCAGCGCCTGTGCGCCGTCGCGGGTGGCGATGTTGCCGCCGATGACATCGACTCCGGCCGCATTCGACTTGATCTTGGCGACCATGTCGCCGACCAGCCGGGAGTGGCCGTGCGCGGTGTCGACGACGATGAAGTCAACGCCCGCCTCGATCAGCGCCTGGGCCCGCTCGTACGCGTCACCGGCAACACCGACGGCCGCGCCGACGAGCAGCCGGCCGTCCTTGTCCTTGGCGGCGTTCGGGTACTTCTCGGCCTTGACGAAGTCCTTGACCGTGATCAGGCCCTTGAGCACACCGGCCTCGTCGACCAGCGGAAGCTTCTCGATCTTGTGCCGGCGCAGCAGCTCCATGGCGTCCACACCGGAGATCCCGACCTTGCCGGTGACCAGCGGCATCGGAGTCATGACCTCGCGCACCTGGCGCGTACGGTCCGACTCGAAGGCCATGTCGCGGTTGGTGACGATGCCGAGCAGCTTGCCGGCGCGGTCGGTCACCGGGACGCCGCTGATACGGAACTTGGCGCACAGCTGGTCGGCCTCGGTGAGCGTCGCGTCCGGGCTCACCGTGATCGGGTCGCTCACCATGCCGGACTCGGAGCGCTTGACCAGGTCGACCTGGTTGGCCTGGTCGGCGATGGAGAGATTGCGGTGCAGCACACCGGCGCCGCCCTGCCGGGCCATGGCGATGGCCATACGGGCCTCGGTGACCTTGTCCATCGCGGCGGACAGCAGCGGAATCTTCACCCGTACGTTCTTCGAGATGTACGAGGAGGTGTCGATCTGGTCGGGCGCCATGTCAGAGCAGCCCGGCAGCAGCAGCACATCGTCGTAGGTCAGCCCGAGTGTCGCGAATTTATCGGGCACTCCGTCGACGTTGGTCATGACACCTTCCCCAAATGGCCTTGATCGGTGCGGATGTCCATGCTAACGGGCTCAGCAGCGGTCTCATTCCACGATCAAGATCAGCGAGCAGCTTTGTACATTCATACGTACGAGACGCGCTGCTCGGTTCAGTGCTCGGCCAACCGTTCGGTTCGGCCCGCGGGCTACTGCTCGGCCAGGGCGCGCAGCCGACTGAGCGCCCGGTGCTGGGCGACACGCACTGCGCCGGGTGACATTCCCAGCATCTGCCCGGTCTCCTCGGCGGTCAGTCCCACGGCGACCCGCAGCACCAGCAGCTCCCGCTGGTTCTCCGGCAGATTGGCGAGCAGCCTCTTGGCCCACTCGGCATCGTCACTGAGCAGCGCGCGCTCCTCGGGACCGAGCGAATCGTCAGGACGCTCCGGCATCTCGTTGGACGGCACGGCCGTGGATCCCGGATGCCGCATGGCCGCCCGCTGCAGATCGGCGACCTTGTGGGATGCGATGGCGAAGACGAAAGCCTCGAAGGGCCTTCCGGTGTCCTTGTACCGCGGCAGCGCCATCAGCACCGCGACACAGACCTCCTGCGCAAGGTCCTCCACGAAGTGACGCGCGTCGCCCGGCAGCCGGCTGAGCCGGGCACGGCAGAAGCGCAGCGCGAGCGGATGGACATGCGCGAGGAGGTCGTGCGTAGCCTGCTCGTCGCCATCGACGGCACGGTGAACGAGTGCACCGATCACCGTGGTCTCGTCGTCGCGCATCGGTCCATGGTGCCTTGGCGGCTGAGAATCCGTGGCACTGCGTCCAATGTTGTGCACCGAAGCGTTATGAGCAGGTGCGCCGGAACTCATCTCCTGCGCCCTCCCCTCCCGCTCGACCGACTTGTCCCCGAGGAACTCCACATCTCAAGCATGCGGCATCGCGCGGGAAACGGATGCCCACGGCTGTCCGCCGCCCCGCCCGCCGAGTGGCGGGCGGGATCCGTCGTACCGCCGTGGTAACCACTCGCGATTACCTAGCGGACCAGGCCCCAGCGGAATCCGAGCGCGACGGCGTGCGCCCGGTCCGAAGCGCCCAGCTTCTTGAAAAGCCGCCTGGCGTGCGTTTTCACCGTGTCCTCGGAGAGGAAGAGCTCGCGGCCGATCTCGGCGTTCGACCGGCCGTGACTCATTCCTTCGAGCACCTGGATCTCACGCGCGGTGAGCGTCGGCGCCGCGCCCATTTCCGCCGAACGCAGCCGGCGCGGTGCCAGCCGCCAGGTCGGATCGGCGAGCGCCTGGGTGACCGTCGCCCGCAACTCGGCGCGCGAGGCGTCCTTGTGCAGATAGCCGCGAGCACCGGCGGCGACCGCGAGCGCGACGCCGTCCAGGTCCTCGGCGACGGTCAGCATGATGATCCGGGCGCCGGGATCGGCGGAGAGCAACCGGCGGACCGTCTCGACGCCGCCCAGTCCGGGCATGCGTACGTCCATCAGAATCAGGTCCGAGCGGTCGGCGCCCCAGCGGCGGAGGACTTCCTCGCCGTTGGCCGCGGTCGTCACGCGCTCGACGCCGGGCACGGTCGCAACCGCGCGGCGGAGCGCCTCTCGGGCAAGCGGGGAGTCGTCGCAGACGAGGACGGATGTCATGGCCGCCCTCCGCAGCTGATGCGCGTCACCTTGAGCCTCCAGGCTGAGTACGTTTCGTCACCTGTGCGGTTGAACGCTCTCGGACATGTGCCCGAGCG
The DNA here is from genome assembly GCF_040651435.1 of Streptomyces sp. NPDC048479. Lineage (NCBI taxonomy): Bacteria > Bacillati > Actinomycetota > Actinomycetes > Kitasatosporales > Streptomycetaceae > Streptomyces > Streptomyces sp. NPDC048479. The sequence continues at coordinate 249,571 of NZ_JBEZKA010000004.1, read as the reverse complement.
CTTGTTGTTTCAACCGCCTCCGCACTCTCAACGACGGTCACTCGAAAGAGTTACGGGTCGGACAGCCGCCTTCAGCACTCTACGTGAGGGGTCGTGCGCAGAGGAGAGCACCGCAGGTCATGCGTCCTTCATCAGTCAGCTATGCCCCATTTAGCGGCTTTTCTTCCCTTTTCCTGGTGTCTGTGGCTAGATTCGCAATGAGTCATATTTACATCTACTAACACCGTAGATGTACGGTCGTGGTCACGGTACGAGTGCCGGATCCGACTCGTATCGCGTCTGATCCGACCTGTCCTGTATCCACTCAGCACGGTTTCAAGGGGACAAGCGCTATGGCAGATTTCTCCCGCCTTCCCGGACCCAACGCCGATCTGTGGGACTGGCAGCTCCTCGCAGCCTGCCGCGGGGTGGACAGCTCTCTCTTCTTCCACCCCGAGGGTGAGCGTGGCGCTGCACGAAGTGCGCGCGAGAACTCGGCAAAAGAGGTCTGCATGAGGTGCCCGGTCCGCGCGGAGTGCGCGGCACACGCACTGGCGGTGCGGGAGCCGTACGGCGTGTGGGGCGGACTGACCGAGGACGAGCGCGAGGAGCTGATGGGGCGTGCGCGGCATCGACTGATCCCGGCGAACAGCGTGGGAGGCGTACCGCGGGGCTGACCCCCGCGGTACGGAAGATCCGAAGAAACGTTCCTGCAGCGACTCTGCCCTGGCGAGGGGCGCTCAGGGCCGTCGTGGCGCCGCCAGAGTCAGCTGGTCGAGAGTGGCGGCGACCGCCGGGACCTGCGCCAGGTCCGGGAGCGTGAGCGCCACGATCTCGCGCTGGACCGCCGGCTCCACGGTCACGGTGCGCGCGGCCTTGGGCCGAACCGACTCCATGGCCAGCTCGGGCAGCACCGCCACCCCCAGACCCGCGGCGACCAGGCCGATCACCGCCGGGTAGTCGTCGGTGGCGAAGTCGATACGAGGGGTGAAGCCCGCCTCCTCGCAGACCTCGACGAGCTGGCGGCGGCAGCGCGGGCAGCCCGCGATCCAGGGCTCACCGGCCAGATCGCCGATGGTGACGGATTCCGATTCGGCGAGCCGGTGCCCTTCGGGAACGAGGCCCACAAGGCGGTCGGTGAGCAGCGGGCGGACGATCAGGTCGTCCCACTCCGTGTCTGTCGCGCCGTAACGGAAGGCGAGCGCCACATCGCAGTCACCCTCCCGCAGCATCTCCACCGAGCGCGGCGGCTCGGCCTCGACGAGAGAGACCCGGGTGCCCGGGTGGGCCGCGCGCAGAGCGGCGAGCGCGGTCGGTACGAGGGTCGAGCTGCCGCTGGGGAACGAGACCAGCCGGACCCGGCCGGCCCGCAGACCGGCGATGGCGGCGATTTCCTCCTCGGCGGCGGTGAGCCCGGCCAGGATGCCCGAGGCGTGCCGCACGAGCGCCTCACCCGCCTGGGTCAGGCGCATTGCGCGGCCTGTACGAATCAGCAGCGGGGTACCGGCCGACGTCTCGAGCGCCTTCATCTGCTGGCTGACGGCGGGCTGTGTGCAGCCCAGCGTGCGCGCGGCCGCCGAGAACGAGCCGGTGGCGGCAACGGCACGCAGGACACGGAGATGACGGGCTTCGATCACTCTTCGAATATAAGGGGCCCTTGGAGGGAAGAACAATAATTGGATGGTTCGTTTGAGAGCGGGGGGTAGCGTGGCGTCCATGAAGGTTCTGACCGTGAACGTGGGACGGCCGAAGGCCGTCGACTACACCGACGGCGCGGGCGGCACGACCGGCATCGACAAGCGGCCGGCCGATGGGGCCGTACGGGTGATGGAGCCGGGCCCCAAAGGGCAAGGGGCCAGCGGGGTCGTCGGGGACACGGTCTGCGATCTGCGGCACCACGGCGGGACCCACCAGGCCGTGTACGCCTTCGCGCGCAAGGATCTGGACTTCTGGGAGCGGGAGTTGGGGCGGCCGCTGGCCAACGGCTCCTTCGGGGAGAACCTCACGACGAGCGGGCTCGATGTGAGCGGGGCGAAGATCGGCGAGCGCTGGCGGATAGGCGACGGGCTGGTGCTGGAGGTGACCAGCGGCCGCATTCCATGTCGTACGTTCGCGAGCTGGCTGGGTGAGAAGGGCTGGGTCAAGCGCTTCACGCGGCACGGCGCGCCCGGCGCGTATCTGCGGGTCGTCGAACCCGGCGAGATCCGCGCGGGCGACGCGATCGAGATCGTGCACCGGCCGGATCACGAGGTGACGGTCGAGCTCTCGTTCCGGGCCGACACCACGGAGCGTGAGCTGCTGCCTCGTCTGCTCGCGGCCGGCGAGGCGCTCCACCCCGAGCTGCTGAAGGACGCCCGCGAGTACGTCGCCAAGCAGGGCAGGTAGGGAAACCTCGGACAAGGCCTTCGGGAAGGCAAGGGAATTCGGGCGGGCAAGGGGCGTACAGCGCACTCCCACACAGGGCACTAACGTGCCGCCTATGACGACTGCACTGATTACGGGAGCGACCGCGGGTATCGGCGCCGCGTTCGCGCGGCGGCTCGCGGCCGAGGGACACAACCTGGTGCTGGTGGCCCGCGACACCAAGCGACTGCACGAGCAGGCCACCGAGTTGCATGACCGGCACGGCATCGAGGCGGAGGTGCTGACCGCCGATCTGTCGCAGGACGCCGGGATCGGCGCGGTCGAGAAGCGGCTCGCCGACCGGAAGAACCCGGTGGACCTGCTGGTCAACAATGCGGGGTTCGGCAACAAGGGACGCTTCCTCGAGGTGTCCATGGCCGACGAACTGACGATGCTGAAGGTGCACTGCGAGGCGGTGCTGCGGCTGACGGCGGCGGCGGCGGAGTCGATGCGGGAGCGCGGGCGGGGTGGGGTGGTGAATGTGGCGTCGGTGGCCGCGTTCGTGCCGCGCGGGACGTACGGCGCTTCGAAGGCGTGGGTCGTGCAGTTCACGCAGGGTGCCGCGCGGGATCTGGCGGGGTCGGGCGTACGGCTGATGGCCCTGTGCCCCGGATTCGTACGGACGGAGTTCCACGAACGGGCCGGGATGGGGACGGACAACATCCCTGGGTGGATGTGGCTGGACGCGGACAAGCTGGTCTCCACAGCGCTGGCGGACCTGGCTCGCGGGAAGTCGCTCTCGATCCCCGACCCGCGCTACAAGGCGCTGATGGGTGCGGTGAAGCTGGCGCCGCGCGGGCTGCTCGGCGGGATCACATCCAGGACAGGCCGGAAGTACGGTCCGCAGTGAGCGTGTCGCGGAAACCGTCCGGACGGCGGTCTCCCGACAGTCGCCCCGGCGGGAACGGCGGAGAGCACCACGGCGAGAACCACGGCGAGAGCACCGCAGAAGACTTCGGCGGCCGACCGTCCCTCCTGCTCGCCATGGGCCCCGGCATCGCCGAGCGCCTGCTCGACGACCGCCACCGCGACCGTCTCACCGCCCTCGCCCGTACCGATCCGCACCTGGTCGCCCACGATCTGACCGCCCCTTCGCCACCCGTCGCGGACGCGCTCGCCACGGCCGAAGTACTGCTGACGTGCTGGGGCACGACCCCGCTCACCGCCGAGGTCCTCGCGGCGGCCCCGCGGCTGCGCGCAGTCGTCCACGCCGCCGGCTCCGTCAAGAACCACATCACCGAGGCCTGCTGGGAGCGCGGCATCGCGGTGACCTCGGTGGCCGCAGCCAACGCCCTGCCCGTCGCCGAGTACACGCTCGCCGCGATCCTCTTCGCCAACAAGCGCGTTCTGCACACCCGGCACCGCTACCGCGCGCTGCGCACCCACCACGACTGGCGCCTGGAACTCGACGGCGCGGGCAACTACGGCCGTACGGTCGGGATCGTCGGCGCGTCCCGGATCGGCCGCCGGGTGATCGAGCTGCTGCGCCCGTTCGACCTGCGGGTTCTGCTGTACGACCCGTACGTCGGGTCGGCCGAGGCCGACCGGCTCGGCGTCGAGACCGTGCCGCTGGACGTGCTCTGCGCAGGCAGCGACGTCGTCACGGTCCATGCCCCGCAGATCCCGGCCACCCGCCATATGATCGGCGCCCGGCAGCTGGCACTGATGCCCGACGGCGCGACGCTGGTCAACACCGCGCGCGGTTCGCTGGTCGACCAGGAGGCCCTGCTCGCCGAGCTCGTCCCCGGACGCCTCGATGCCGTACTGGATGTGACGGACCCTGAAGTCCCGTCCGCCGACTCGCCCTTGTACGACCTGCCGAACGTCCTGCTCACTCCGCACATAGCGGGCTCGCTCGGCCGCGAGCTGCACCGGATGGCCGACCGGGCGCTGGACGAGGTGGAGCGGTTCGCGGCCGGGCTGCCCTTCGCGGACCCGGTCCGTCCCGGGGCACTTAAACATTCCGCTTAGCTCATCATTGGGCGCAATTCTCACTAAACTGGACGCATCCCACCCATTTACGGGAGGCGCCATGAAATTCGTACAGATAGTCGACTACAAGACCGAGCAGTTCGACACCATGAACCAGCTCATGGACAAGTGGGTCGATCAGACCAAGGGCAAGCGGACCGCCACCCACACCCTCACCGGCAAGGACCGCTCCGACGACTCCCACTACGTCGAGATCGTCGAATTCCCCTCGTACGAAGAGGCGATGAAGAACTCCCATCTACCCGAGACCGACCGGATCTTCCAGGAGATGGTGGCGCTCTGCGACGGGATGCCGTCGTTCACCGACCTCGATGTGGTCCGCGACGAACAGCTGAACGCGGCAGCCGCCCGCCGCTTCTTCCACGAGATCGCCGTCGGAGGCAACCTCGACGCCATCGACGAGCTGTTCGCGGCCGACTACCGGGACCACGACATCATCAGGGCAGAGGACACCGCCACCGGGTTGGAGAACATGCGCAGCGATGTCACCGGTTGGCGCGACGCGTTCGACTTCACCTTCAACCTGGACAGGCAAGTGACCGAGGGCGACGACGTCGTGACGCTGTGGACCTGGACCGGCACACACAAGGGCGACTTCCTGGGCATCGCCCCCACCGGCAAACAGTGCACCATGACCGGCACCACGATCTTCCGCTTCCAGGACGGGAAGGTCCAGGAAGGCTGGTGGCACTACGACGTCATGCGCCTGATGCGGCAGCTCGGCGCGCTGGGCTAGCAGCGGCGTCGCTGGGGCCCCGGCACACCCGGCCGGACGCCGAAGGCCCCCGTTCCTACCGCCGAGCGGCGGGAACGGGGGCCTTCACATGTGTCGTACGGCGTCAGTGGCTGTGGCCGTGACCGTGGCCCGCCTCGGCCTCCTCCTCCGCCGGCTTCTCGACGACCAGGGTCTCGGTCGTGAGCAGCAGGGAGGCGATGGACGCGGCGTTCTCCAGCGCGGAGCGCGTGACCTTGACCGGGTCGATGACGCCGGCCTTCACCAGGTCGCCGTACTCGCCGGTCGCGGCGTTGAAGCCCTGGCCGGCCTCGAGCTCGGCGACCTTGGCGGTGATGACGTAGCCCTCGAGACCGGCGTTCTCGGCGATCCAGCGCAGCGGCTCGACGGCGGCGCGACGGACGACGGCGACACCGGTGGCCTCGTCGCCCTCCTTGCCGAGGTTGCCCTCGAGCACCTTCACGGCGTGGACGAGCGCGGAGCCACCACCGGAGACGATGCCCTCCTCGACCGCGGCGCGGGTCGCGGAGATGGCGTCCTCCAGACGGTGCTTCTTCTCCTTCAGCTCCACCTCGGTGGCGGCGCCGACCTTGATCACGCACACGCCGCCGGCCAGCTTCGCGAGGCGCTCCTGGAGCTTCTCGCGGTCCCAGTCGGAGTCCGTGGACTCGATCTCGGCCTTGATCTGGTTGATGCGGCCGACGACGTCCTCGTGCTTGCCGCCACCGTCGACGACGGTGGTGTCGTCCTTGCTCACGGTCACGCGTCGGGCGGTGCCCAGCACGTCCAGACCGGCCTGGTCGAGCTTGAGGCCGACCTCCTCGGCGATGACGGTGGCACCGGTGAGGGCGGCCATGTCGCCGAGCATCGCCTTGCGTCGGTCGCCGAAGCCGGGGGCCTTGACGGCCACCGCGTTGAAGGTGCCGCGGATCTTGTTCACGACGAGGGTGGAGAGGGCCTCGCCCTCGACGTCCTCGGCGATGATCAGCAGCGGCTTGGAGCTACCCGCCTGGATGACCTTCTCGAGCAGGGGCAGCAGGTCCTGGATCGAGGAGATCTTGCCCTGGTGGATCAGGATGTACGGGTCGTCGAGGACGGCCTCCATACGCTCCTGGTCGGTCACCATGTACGGCGACAGGTAGCCCTTGTCGAAGGCCATGCCCTCGGTGAAGTCGAGCTCCAGGCCGAAGGTGTTGGACTCCTCGACGGTGATGACACCGTCCTTGCCGACCTTGTCCATCGCCTCGGCGATGAGCTCGCCGACCTGCTGGTCCTGCGCGGAGAGCGCGGCCACGGCGGCGATGTCGGCCTTGTCCTCGATCGGGCGGGCGGTCGCGAGGAGTTCCTCGGACACGGCCTTGACCGCGGCGTCGATGCCCTTCTTCAGGGCGGCCGGGGAAGCGCCCGCGGCGACGTTGCGCAGGCCCTCGCGGACCAGCGCCTGGGCCAGCACGGTGGCGGTGGTGGTGCCGTCACCCGCGATGTCGTTGGTCTTGGTCGCCACCTCCTTCACCAGCTGGGCGCCGAGGTTCTCGTACGGGTCCTCGACCTCGACCTCACGGGCGATGGTGACACCGTCGTTGGTGATGGTCGGGGCGCCGAACTTCTTGTCGATGACGACATTGCGGCCGCGGGGGCCGATCGTCACCTTCACCGTGTCGGCAAGCTTGTTGACGCCGCGCTCGAGGGCGCGACGGGCGTCCTCGTCGAACTTCAGGATCTTCGCCATGGGAGCTTCTCTGTCCTCTCGAACGAACTGCGCCCCTGGGCACCCGGCTACATATGTCGCGGGGGCCAGGGGCGCAGATATAAAACTTCGGGTGAATTACTTCTCGATGATCGCGAGCACGTCGCGAGCCGAGAGGACGAGGTACTCCTCGCCGTTGTACTTCACCTCGGTGCCGCCGTACTTGCTGTACAGCACGACGTCGCCGGTCTTGACGTCGAGCGGAAGCCGCTCGCCGTTCTCGAAACGGCCCGGGCCCACAGCGAGGACGACGCCCTCCTGGGGCTTCTCCTTCGCGGTGTCCGGGATGACCAGGCCAGAGGCCGTGGTCTGCTCGGCGTCGAGCGGCTGGACCACAATGCGGTCCTCGAGCGGCTTGATGGCAACCTTGGAGCTGGCGGTCGTCACGATCCGACCTCCCCCTTCGGAGATCTCACGGGGTTAACTGTCTGAGGTGGCGACCAGGTGGATCCGTCGTCGCGGGTGCCGGACCTGCCCGTCGCTGTGTTGGCACTCTCCAGTGGGGAGTGCCAGACCTGAGACTATGACTGCGATTAGCACTCGGTCAAGCGGAGTGCCAATCCGCCGGTGTGGCGTCGGGGTGTCACGGTCGGTCCGATACGGAGAACGCGGCGCGGGCGCCCCGGGTTCCGCGCGGTACAGCAGCAATTCCGCCCGGCACGACAGCAATCACGGCACGGCAGCAATACGGCACCAGCAATACGGCCGGCCTGCCCCTCAGACGTAGTCCTCCAGACGCGCCACCGCGTACCCCTGCGCCTGGATACGGCGCAGCATCCGCCCCGTCGTCCTCGTGTGCGCGAGCACGATGTCACCGGGCCGCAGCCGTTCACCCTCCGCATACGCCCGTCCCAGCACCACCGCACGGACCCCGCAGTCGGCCGCCGCCCGCAGTGTGTCGGCGTTGTACGCGCCGCGTGGTGGACGGAGCAGCCGTTCCCGCCGGCGGCAGATCTCGTCGTGCTGGTCCTCGTACGAGAGCGTGCGCAGATCGGTCCTGCCGCCCGTGCGGAACGTACTGATCGGCAGCTTCAGATCGCCGACCATCCGCAGGAACTCCCGGTCGCGCTCCACGCCGTCGTCGAAGGTGAGGAAGACGACCTTCTCGCGGGTCGGCACCCGGTTCACCACGTACGGCACCTTGGGCCTGCGCGCGGGCGGCTTCGGCGCGGCCGCGAGCGGCGCGGCCAGCCCCCACCGCTTGTGCGCGGAGCCCGGTACGCCCGCGCCCGGGGAGACCCGCTGCGCGGCCTTGCGCCCGAGGCGCTCGATCGGGTCCACCGACTGCGCACACCCCGAGGCGAGAAGCGCACCGGCCGCCAGCACTCCGGCCAGCAGCCGGTGCGCGCGTCTCATACGTAGTCCTCCAGCTTCGCCACGGCGTAGCCCTTGTCGGTAATCGTCCTCATGACCCGCCGGATCAGGTCGGGCATGGTGGCCTTCCACTCCTCGGGGCCGCGGAAGTGCGTCAGGATGATGTCGCCGGGGTGCAGATCCTGGTCCCACTCGCGCCACTCCATGTGGTCCGGAAACGCCTCGGCGGCCCACAGCGGCACGGCCTTGATGCCGCACGATTTGGCCACGCGCAGCGTGTCCCGGTTGTAGTTGCCGTACGGCGGACGGAAGAGCGAGGGCCGCTTCCCGTACCGCTCCTCGAGCTTGGTCTGCTGGTTGCAGATCTCCCGCTCCTGCTCGGCGTACGAAAGGCCGGGCAGATAGAGGTGGTTGAGGGTGTGGTTGTACAGCGAGACCCCGCGGTCCCGCATCTCCTTGAAGTAGTCGTAGTTGTTGCTGATCAAGTAGTCGCTGAGGAAGGCGCTGTACGGGATCTTGAGCTCGGACATCATCCGCAGCAGGGCGGGGTCCTTCTCCCAGCCGTCGTCGATCGTCAGAAAGACGACCTTGTCCTTGACGGGCACGGTGGTGAAGACGGGCGGCAGGGACTCGCCGTCCTCGACCTCGAAGCCCTCACGGGTGGTGATCTCCGGCTTGACGGCGGGCGGCTGGGGCGCGGCGAGCGGGGGCTTCTCCAGGCCCCACTTCTTGGCTGCGACGGCGCGGGCGGCCTGGGCGCGCTTCACCTTCTCCACGTAGGCGGTGAGCGCGCCGGCCGGGCCGGACCGCGGCTTCGCCTGCCCGCCGGGGGCGGCTTTGACGCCGCCGGCGGCACCGGGGCCGCCGGAACCGCGCGAACCACCCGAGGACTCGGCCGCACAGGCGGAGCCGAGGGCGGCGACCAGGAGCACAGCCAGGACCGCATGGCCCCGATTGGCTGTCATTTTTCCTTTTTGTCGTACTGGGTGCATGGCGCCGCATCCTGTCAGTGCGCAGCCCCGGCACGGGGCCGACACCGCCCACCGCGGGCGCACCATCCCCCACCTGGCCCACAATGGGCCGGGTGACCGATCTCGTTCCCTTCTCGACCCTGCTGACCGACGAGGGCCAGGCACTGCTCGCCGCACTGCGGGACTACGACCCGGCCCAGGAACTGGCGGTCGCGTCCCGGCTGCGCCGCGAGCACCCGGTCGGGCTGGTCACGGCGGCGCTCACACAGGCGCGACTGCGACAGCGGGCGGTGGCCAAGTTCGGCGCGGCGGACGCACAGCGGATGTTCTTCACCCCGAACGGCGTCGAGCAGGCGACCCGCTCCTCGGTCGCGACGTACCGGGCCGGGCGCTTCGCGGCGCTGGGCGTACGGAGCGTGGCGGACCTGTGCAGCGGGATCGGCGGCGACGCGATCGCGCTGGCCCGGGCCGGCATCTCGGTCCTGGCGGTGGACCGCGACCCGCTGACGGCAGAGGTCGCGCGTGCGAACGCGGAGGCGCTGGGCCTGGCCGAGCTGATCGAGGTCCGGTGCGCGGACGTCACGGAGATCGACACGGGTGGGTACGACGCGGTGTTCGTGGACCCGGCCCGGCGGGGCGGCCGGGGCAGGATCTTCGACCCGGAGGCGTACTCCCCGCCCCTCTCCTGGGCGATCGGCGCGGCCCGCACCCGCCCGCACGCTGCCCTCAAGATCGCACCCGGCATCCCGCACGAGGCGGTCCCGGACGACGCCGAGGCGGAGTGGATCTCGGACGGCGGCGATGTGAAGGAGGCGGTGCTCTGGTTCGGCACCCGTCCGGGCACGGTCGGTGCGACGCTGCTGCCGGGCCCGCGCTCGCTGACCGGCCGCGGGCTGCCGGACCCCGAGGTCCGCAAGGTGGGCCGCTTCCTGTACGAGCCCGACGGCGCGGTGATCCGCGCGCATCTGGTCGCCGAGGTCGCGGAGGAGCTGGACGGCGGGCTGATCGACGAGACGATCGCGTACATCACGGCGGACGAGCTGCGGCCGACCCCGTACGCCACCGCCTACGAGATCACCGATGAACTCCCCTTCGGCCTGAAGAAGTTGAAGGCGCTGCTGCGGGAACGCGAAGTCGGCAATCTGACGGTGAAGAAGCGCGGCTCGGCGATCGAGCCGGAGGAACTGCGCCGCAAGGTGAAGCCCAAGGGGCCGAACGCGGCGACGGTGTTTCTGACGAGAGTGGCGGGGGCGCCGACGATGCTGATCGGGCGGCCCGTGTAATTCAGGTCACAGGCGCCCCGGAATATACAACCTCTGTGCTGTCAGCCCGAGTTGTTAGGGTTTCGGGTTGGGCGCCACGCAGGGGGAACCAAGGGGGAAGCATGGTGGATCACGCCGATCTCCACGTATCGGACGACGACCTGACCCGGCTCGCCGGGGATCTCGACGATATGCAGCGCCACCTGGACAGCCAGGTGCGCCGGATGGACGCGATCGTCGACCGTATCGCGGCGGGCTGGAAGGGCGAAGCGGCCAAGGGGTATCGCGCCCTGCACAGGGGCGCGGCGGAGGACGCCGTACGGATCCGGGAGATCCTCGTCGTCCTCGAAGAGGCGATGGGGGCGGGCCGGGACGGCTTCAGCCAGCAGGAGCTGGAAAACCTCCGGCGGATGCGCAGGGCCCAGAGCCAGGTGGACGTGGAGCGCGAGGCGCGCGATCTTTCCGAAGGCACCGCACCGTCCGCGCCGCGCAGCAGCATTCTCGACATCTGACTAGGCACTGAACGCTGCGGTCGAGGCGTACAACAACCGGGTCCAGCGGCAGGTGCCCGAGCTCAACAAGTTGCTGCCCGCACTGGACGAGGCATTCCTTAGCGCGCCCACTTTCCGGGCCGAGTCCGTGCGGGCCGAGGCGTTCGGGGCCCGTGCCCTGAACGATTTCAAGAAGAGCCAGCTCTACACCGTGCCCGGCGATGACGAGAGCAACCACAAGTACCCCGTCGACCTGGCCAATCAAGAGGGCATAGGCAACAGTCACGTCATCGACAAGCACGTCGGGAAGACGGACGAGCAGCTCGAACAGCGACTGCGCGACCAGCAAATGATCAGGAATGGCGACATTCGGCCGAAGGCGGCATCCTCCTTCGACGACCTCGAGTCCGCGCAGAAACTGACCCAGGCTGTTATGGACGACCCGGACAATGAGCGCAGGATCCAGAATTGGCTCAACGGCAACCCCGGGGAGTCCTCCAAGCGAAACGTCGGACTCACCTTCAACGACCCGACGGGTCGCACCTGGGACCGCGGCGACTCGTCGGCACACGATGCCTACAATGTCATCGTGACCTTGAAGCCGGGTGCCGGGCGGGCATCCCCCGTACGTCGTGCTGACATCCATGCCGACCGACCAGGCGCCTCCCCAGTAAGGACACGGAATGGCATTCGATTTCGGCGATCTCTTCGAAGATGGCCCCATTCTGCGGCTTCTCGATTTCATGGGCGGGTCTGCGCAGGAGGACGACCTCGTACGGTTCTGCCGTACGGTACGGAACTCCGCCCAGGCCGACTGGGTCATGCCGCTCAACGCGGTGGCTGCGCTGCTTGAGCTCACTGCTGAAAAGGTGAGCACCGCCGCCCCGGGGACAATCCCGGAGCGTTTCGGTCAGAAGCTGCACCGAGCCGCTGGAGAGATGGCAGGCCCTGAGTATCTGCGCATGCTGGCCGAGCTTATCCGGCCTTTCGACCGGCAGGCCGTCCCGTCGGTCCGCGAACTCCCGCTGGGGTCCCTGGAAATTCGGGTCAGGTTTCCCAGGACCATTGACTTTGGACTGAGTTGGATCGCACCCGGAGAGCATACGACCGACGAAGAGGCGATCACTGCGGGCGTGGAGAGCGAACACCCCTCCCACTGCCTCGACGTAATCCCCTTGCTGGCAGCAGAAGTTCAAGAACTCCTGATGCTCTTCCCGAGCGACGAAGAACTCACCCACGCGGTGCGCGGCGAGATCTCCTGGGTCTCTCGTCCAGTCCTGGACGACATCATCCGGCTGGCTGCGGCGCATATGGCCCAGCCGCACTGACGATTGACGCATCGTCCCTCTCGATAGGCAGTTGACCATGCGAACCCGCAGCTCCTCCTACCCCGACCGGGAGACCTCCCAGTGGTGCGCTCAGCAGGTGGTGACCCGCAATGAGCAAGTCATCCACCGCTGGCTCGCCCAGTCGACCCGGCAGCGCCTGACCATCGAGGCCGCCTGGCCGTCCCGGTCCGAGCCGGCCGGGCGCGTCCTGCTGCAGTCGATGATGCTCGCCGGACGCGACGCCATCGACGTGCGTGCCGCACGAGTGATCCTCAAGCGCGACTCTGCGAGCCCGCACGGCTTCGCCGTGCACGCCACGTTCCCGATCTACCTCTAGAGGCATCCGTGTCCCTGAAACCGCTCGAACACGACCGCAAATAGGGCGAGTTGGACCAGGTTATCCGCGCGTATCTGGGCCGGCCGGCTGACGACGATCCCGAGAAGCGCTCCGCCGCGCTCGACGCATATGTACGGCACACCTGGCGCACGCGCCCCTGGGCGATCGCCGTCGCCGAGCACCAGCTTCGCGAGTACGCAAAGAATCCGCCGGGCCGACTGCGGCTCCGTCTGGGCGAGTTCTATCCCGTACCCGATGTCGGGCTGCCCGACACCGCGATCCAGGCATGGCTGGAGCAGCTCGCCGACCACCTCAAGCACAGCATCGAGACCGGCGAGGCCCCGCCGCCCGCCACCCCGCAGACCCACTGGGAGTGGCACGCCCGTTTCCCCGAGCTCGGGCAGCTGCTCGGCGGCTGGTTCTCCCAGGACATGCCGGACGAGTTCGAGAGCCACGACGCCGCGCTCCAGGACTACCTCGACACCACCGACTCCGGCCTGATCGCCCAGCTCACGGGCGAACTGCACGAGCTACTGGCGCTCCCCCTGAACGACTCCGACTACGTGCTCGCCGTGGCCGAGCTGGGTATGGAGGTCGATCCCCCCTACGCCCCCGGCGCCTGGCTCACGATGCTGGCCGACCAACTTCGCCTTCGATGACGGTGAACGTGGGACGTGACGCGTGGGAGGCCGCGGCCCTCCGGCTGTTCGACGACAAGTACTCACTCGTCGCCACGGGCCCGCGCCTGCACTCGGATTGGATGCTCGACTCCGCGGCCGTGATGAACGACGCGGAGGTCGGGATCTTCTGGTCGTTCAATGCCATCTGACGGCGGTCGTCACCTCATGCTCCTGCCCGAGTTGGGCGATCGTTCCGGGGCCGCAGTCGGTCGGCTGATTCAAGCCAGCCGCCGCCGGCGGACAGCCGAGTTCCCTGACCGGGAGGGATGAGCATGGCGTTGCACCCGGAAGGGATATTCACCAGCGGCCCGCTGTTCCAGCTCGTGAGCCTGGCCGCCTGGCACGACGATCCGCTGGAGTGGCAGGTCCTGCGACTCCAGCGGATCGTACGGACCGAGTACTGGGATGCGCACTGGCGTCATCCGATGCAGCCCCTTGCCTCCCAACTCGACTACATGGCTGCCACTCTCACCAAGGACTTCTTCGCGTCCTGCCCTCCTGCGGCGCAGGAAGCCTGGACCACCGCCGCCGGGAACAAGTCCGTCGCCGAGTTCATGAGGGAGCTCGCCATGCTGCTTCGCGTCGCGGACCGGGACCTGGATCCCGACTACGACGAGATACCGCTGGTCGAGTGGGAGGTACGGGCGCGCTTTCCGCTCCTGCTCGCGCTCGGCAACTGGGCGTACGACGACGAGTACGACTCGTTCGAAGCAAGCGTCCAGGGACGCATCGATGCCGAACACCCCTTCTGCGACCGGGAACTCGTCCCGATCATCGCTCAGGCGATGGAGGCCTTGGCACTCTGCGCGCAGTCCGGACGCTTCGCAAGCGCCCTTGAGTCGTACGCGTCCGGCGCGACGTCTGCCGCCCTGGCCACCCTCACCGACCTCGGCCACGCACACATGCGCGCACGCCACCGCCCCTGAAGCGAGGTCAGCGGTGCGCGCCGCCACCCACCCGTGCCGGGACGACCGCCACCAGCCGCACCGCCCACCGGTAGTGGCTCACCGCCTTCGCGATGCCGAGCAGACCCGTCAGCCAGAGGATGAAGCCCATCCCCATCAGCAGGATGACCTCCGCGTACGTCCCCTGCCCCTGCTTCGCGCCGGCCGGGACCGCGAAGCACAGCCACAGGCCCACCGCGCACAGCAGGAACGACGGCACGAACCAGCACAGGCTCTCGCCGGGCGACCGGTAACGGGCGTCGCGCGCCGGGTCGCGGTCGAGCGACGACCACTGGCGCAGGCGTTCACGCACCTGGCCGTCGTGGCGGATGCCGAACCCGATCACGATTGCGGTCGGCACCATGAACGCGAGTCCGACGCCCAGGAAGATCACGCCGAACAGGACGTAGAACGGGTCCAAGGGCCCCGTGAAGGTCTGGAGTGCCGCACCGACCAGGCCCCAGCCCGCCGCGAAACCGGCCACCGTCAGCCACAGCAGCAGCAGTCGCGACACCCGGATGCTGCGCCTGCTCAACTCGCCCATCGCACCGGCCCGGTCGGCGAGCAGCGCCTCGCGGTCGGGCCAGGCCCGTATCTCCTCGGGCGGCGGAGGCGGTGGCAGCGTACGGCTGGGCATGCGGTTCCTTCTCGGGTGTGGTCGGCCGGTGGATGCCCCGACCGTATCGGAGGATTGATCGCCTACGGTCGGCCGCACTCCTCCGCCCGCGCCCGCAGCAGCTCACGCTCGCGCTCATTGCGCGTCAGTGAAGCCGCCCGCTCGAACTCCGCCCGGGCCTCCGCCAGCCGGCCGAGGCGCGCCAGGAGATCGCCGCGCACGCTCGGCAGCAGGTGGTACTCCTTCAGCGCCGGTTCCGCCGCCAGTTCGTCCACCATCGCGAGCCCCGCCTCCGGTCCTTCCGCCATCGAGACCGCGACCGCACGGTTCAGCTCCACCACGGGGGACGGGGCGAGCGCCGCGAGTTGGCCGTACAGGACGGCGATCGTGGACCAGTCCGTGTCCTCGTAACGCACCGCCTGTGCGTGGCAGGCGGCGATCGCGGCCTGCAGCGCGTACGGGCCCGAGGCCCCGCCCGACACCGCGTTCGCGCGGCCGAGCGCCGCGAAACCGCGCCGGATCAGCAGCTGGTTCCAGCGGGAGCGGTTCTGGTCGGCGAGCAGCACCGGCTCGCCGTCCGGGCCGGTACGCGCTGCCGTGCGGGAAGCCTGGATCTCCAACAGCGCTGCCAGGCCGTGGACTTCGGGCTCCTGGGGCATGAGGCCGGCCAGCACACGGCCCAGCCGCAACGCGTCCTCGCAGAGCGCCGGGCGCTGCCAGTCGTCGCCCGTGGTCGCCGAGTAGCCCTCGTTGAAGACGAGGTAGATGACTTCCAGGACCGACGAAAGGCGCTCGGCGCGCTCGGGGCCGTACGGGACCTCGAAGGGGACGTCCGCCTTGGCGAGGGCGCGTTTCGCCCGGACGATGCGCTGCGCGACCGTCGGCTCCGTGGCCAGGAAGGCGCGCGCGATCTCCTCGGTGGTCAGGCCGCCGAGGAGTTTCAGCGTGAGGGCGATCCGTGCGTCCGTCGACAGCACGGGATGACAGGCGGTGAAGATCAGCCGCAGCAGGTCGTCGTCGATGTCGTCGGGACCCGATGGCTCAGGCGGCGGCACGTCCTCCAGGTCGCGCCCGACCTCCGCCAGCTTGCGGGCGTACGTCTCCTTGCGGCGTACGAGATCGATCGCCCGGTGCTTGGCGGTGGCCATGAGCCAGGCGCCCGGCTTGTCCGGCACACCTGACTCCGGCCACTGCTCCAGCGCGGCGACCAGAGCGTCCTGCGCGATCTCCTCGGCGATGCCCACGTCGCGCACGATGCGGGTGACACCGGCGATGATCCGCGCCGACTCGATCCGAAATACCGCTTCCACCGCGCTTGCTGCCGTCACGGGCAACCATCAGAGCAGCCCCGAAGCGCGGCGGCAAACAGCTCAGCCCTCGGCGAGCTCGCGGAGCTCGCAGGTGATGTTCCAGTTCTCCGGGTGGATCTCCAGGAAGCGCTTGGTCCATTCAAGGGCCTCGGCCTTGTCCTTGCACTGCATGAGGGCGTAGCCGCCGACGACTTCCTTGCTCTCGGTGAAGGGCCCGTCGGTGTACGACACCTTGCCGTCCGACCAGGACACCCGGGTGCCCTCGGCGGTCGGGGTGAGACCGGCCGTATCCAGCATGACGCCGGCCTTGGTGATCTCCTCGAGCAGCTTGCCCATGCGCTCGTTGAAGTCCTCGGGGAAGTCCTCCCCGGACATCTCGTTCTCGTTGATACGGACCATCGACAGGTAGCGCGGCATTGCGACTCCTCGGGTCGGGAGGGCGGGGCCGTTCCCCGCCTCTCACCCATGCGTCGAACGGGAGACGGCCGGATCGACATCGTCACCGGAATTCTTCCGAGGAATTCTCAGCCGAGCGACTCGAAGCGCCAGCGGTGCACCGGCCGTGTGATCAAGTCAGCCGTCGGCTCCGGCAGTTCCGGCAGCTCGGCGCCCACGTCGGACCCCTCCCACCAGGTGATCACCAGTACCCGGTCCTGCCCGCCGCGGAAGGTCTCACGGCGCAGCGGCTCGTGCGCCAGCTCCTGGGCCCGCGCCCATTCGAGCAGCTCCGCGCCCCGGCCCTGAACCGCCCGGGCCTCCCACATCAGCGCGACCGTCATGAGTACCCGACCGTCATGAGTAGAGGTTGTCCTTGCTGATCTCGTGCACATGGTCATGCGTATGCCCATGCGTCTGGCCCGGCACATGCGGATCCGTCACCGGCAGAGACGAGTCCGCCGACAGCTCCCAGTCCGAGGCCGGCCTGCCCCGCGCCACCATCTCCGCGCCCAGCGCCGCCACCATCGCGCCATTGTCCGTACACAGCCCCGGCCGCGGCACCCGCAGCCGGATCCCCACCCGCTCGCACCGCTCCTGCGCCAGCGCCCGCAGCCGCGAGTTGGCGGCCACACCTCCGCCGATCATCAGGTGGTCCACACCCTGGTCCTTGCAGGCGCGCACCGCCTTGCGGGTCAGCACATCCACGACCGCCTCCTGGAAGGACGCCGCCACATCCCGTACCGGCACCTCCTCGCCGGCCGCCCGCTTGGCCTCGACCCAGCGGGCCACCGAGGTCTTGAGTCCCGAGAAGGAGAAGTCGTACGCCGGGTCGCGCGAGCCGGACAGACCGCGCGGGAACGCGATCGCGGCCGGGTCGCCCTCCTTCGCCAGCCGGTCGATCACCGGACCGCCGGGGAAACCGAGGTTCAGCACCCGAGCGATCTTGTCGAAGGCCTCGCCGGCCGCGTCGTCGATCGTCGCGCCCATCGGCCGTACATCGCTGGTGATGTCCGGTGCGAGCAGCAGCGAGGAGTGGCCGCCGGAGACCAGCAGCGCCATCGTCGGCTCGGGCAGCGGGCCGTGCTCCAACTGGTCGACGCAGATGTGCGAGGCCAGGTGGTTCACCCCGTACAGCGGCTTGTTCAGCGCATACGCGTACGCTTTCGCCGCCGAGACTCCGACCAGCAGCGCGCCCGCCAGGCCGGGACCGGCCGTCACCGCGATGCCGTCGAGGTCGCGCGCCGAGACGCCCGCCTCCTTCAGCGCGCGCTCCACGGTCGGCACCATCGCCTCGAGGTGCGCGCGCGAGGCGATCTCCGGGACCACACCGCCGAAGCGGGCATGCGTGTCCACGCTCGATGCGACGGCGTCCGCGAGCAGGGTCGTACCGCGGACGATGCCGACGCCGGTCTCGTCGCAGGAGGTCTCGATGCCGAGTACGAGCGGTTCGTCAGCCATCAGTCAGTCCAGCCATCAGTGAGTCTCTGTTCCTTGTACGTGGAGCCGCATGACGAGGGCGTCGATATTGCCGGGCTGGTAGTAGCCGCGGCGGAATCCGATGGGCTCGAAGCCGAAGCGCTCGTACAGCTTCTGGGCCCGGGTGTTGTCCACGCGCACTTCGAGGAGCACCTCGTCGCACTCGAAGGCGGTGGCGTGCTGCAGCAGGTCGATGAGGAGCCGGGAGCC
The DNA here is from genome assembly GCF_040651435.1 of Streptomyces sp. NPDC048479. Taxonomy (NCBI): domain Bacteria; kingdom Bacillati; phylum Actinomycetota; class Actinomycetes; order Kitasatosporales; family Streptomycetaceae; genus Streptomyces; species Streptomyces sp. NPDC048479. The sequence goes on along the minus strand of NZ_JBEZKA010000004.1, from coordinate 231,340 downwards.
GAGGCCCGTACCCCACTGGCCGCGGGCGACGGCGATGGTCTGTACGTCTCCGAGCCCACCGGCCGCAGCCAGCCCGGCGTACCCGACGATCTCCCCGTCCTCCTCGGCGACCACATAGCGGCGGGTGGCCTGCGGGCCGCGCGCATGCGCGAGCTCGGACCAGAACATCCCCGGCGACCAGGCGTCCTCGGGAAAGAGCGCATGCTCGAGCGCGAGCACCGGCTCCAGGTCCCACCAGCGCATCTCACGCAGCACAGCGGTCGCTTGGGTGGTCACTTCGGCGTGACCACCTTGTAGTTCTTGGGCACCTGTGCGTCGGGCCGGCGCAGATAGAGCGGCTTCGGCGGCAGGCCCCCCTGGTTCTGGAAGAAGTCGGTCTCACCGGCGGCCAGCTTCTCGGCGGCCAGCGCCGCGAGCGCTCCGGCCGAGACATGCTCGGGCCCGCGGGCGTCCGGGAAGGTGTCGGGGTAGAGCAGCGCACCGGCGCCGACGGTGGGCAGGCCCGCGACCTGGTCCGCGATATCGGCGGGCCGGTCGACGGCGGGTTCGCCCACTCGCTTGCGGGAGGAGTCGTACCGGGCCCAGTAGACCTCCTTGCGGCGCGCGTCCGTCGCGACCACAAAGGGCCCGTCGAGCCCCGACGCGTACGCCAGCCCGTCCAGCGTGCACACCCCGTACACCGGCACCCCGAGCGCCGAGCCGAAAGTCGCGGCGGTGACCAGGCCGACGCGCAGTCCGGTGTACGGGCCGGGCCCGACCCCGACCACCAGACCGGTGACGGCGTCGAGTTTCACCCCGGCCTCGGCGAGGACGCGGTCTACGGCGGGCAGCAGCAGCTCCCCGTGCCGGCGCGCGTCGACGCGACTGGACTCGGCGACGACGGAGCTGCCGTCGTGGAGGGCGGCGGTGACGGCGGGCGTGGCGGTATCAACGGCAAGCAGGAGCACGCAAACAGCCTACGGCTCCGGAGACCGGGGCACGGTGCCCCGTCGGACAGGGTGCCTGCTGCTAACGTCACCACGGATACGTACGTACGAAAGGTGGGCGGCACGGTGGCACGGAGCAGCTCGGGACTGGTGGCCGGGCTCACAGCGGCCGCTCTGGCCGTCGTCGGCTTCCTCGCCTACCAGGCGTCGGCGACCGCTCCCGACCATCTGGGCAAGCCGAGCAACCCGAGTGCGGTCCCGTCCGCGGAGGCCTCCGGCGGCCCCAAGCAGAAGCCCAGGAACCCGCTGACGGTGCCCGCGAAGTCGGGCGCGGGCGTGCGCGTCGTGTACTCGCTGGGCGACCGGCGGGTGTGGCTGGTGGGCGAGAAGGGGCAGCTGAGGCGGACCTTCCAGGTCATGCCGTCGACGGTGAGCCCGCAGCCCGGTGTGTACCCGGTGACCTCGCGGGCGGGGACGGTGCCCGGCTCGGACGGGGTGCTGATCGAGCACGTGGTGCGGTTCGCGAGCGTCGGCGGTGTGCCGGTCGGTTTCAGCGCGGCGCGGGACGGGTCGATGGCGAGCCCGGACCCGGAGAAGAAGACCGGCGGTGTACGGATGAAGCGGGCGGACGGCGACGCGCTGTGGAAGTTCGCGGCGATCGGCACAAGGGTCGTCGTCGTTCCCTAGCCGTCGTTCCCCAGCTCCCGCGGGCTCCCGTAGCTCCCCGAAGTCGCGCGGCTGCCCCGACGGGTCGTCCCGAAGCTCTCGCAGCCCTGACGAATATCGCCCGTATGAAGTACGCCGCGTCGCGGTGCGTGGATTACGCCGCGTCGCGGTGCGGTGCACGCTCTTCGGCAAGGCGTTCCTCACGGGGCGGTGTGGAGACCGCGCTGGCCGCCGCGCACGACGCCAGCAGATCACTCATCGACAGGGCCGACGGCTTCAGCGTCGCCGGCTGTGCCGACTGCTGCCGTGGCAGCGGTTCGCGCTCGGATGCCGGCATGGACGCCTCCTGGGTCTCCGGGGGCAGGCGTGGTTAGGTAGACCTAACCAGGTCTCCGTACCATGTGACCACGCGCAGCAGGGCCCGCGCAACACTTTGCCGACGTCTTGTCGGAACGACCAACCTTTCGGGCTCAGCCCGGTGGGGCGTCAGCCGGCCAGGAGAGCCGGATCCACCTGCGCCCATCGCGCGCCGAACCCGGTCAGGGTGACCTCGCGGCGGTCGTCGTCCGTGTCGCCCACGACCCGGTGGATCAGCACATGCAGCCGGTCCTCCGTGAGGTCCTCGACCTTGCCGTCGCCCCACTCCACGACCACCACCGACTCCGGCAGCGAGACATCGAGATCGAGGTCCTCCATCTCGTCGAGGCCGCCGCCCAGCCGGTACGCGTCCACATGGACCAGGGCCGGGCCGCCGGTCAGCGAGGGGTGGACGCGCGAGATGACGAAGGTCGGGGACGTGACGGCGCCACGGACCCCGAGGCCCTCCCCCAGGCCGCGGGTCAGCGTCGTCTTGCCCGCGCCGAGCTCGCCGGTGAGCATCACCAGATCGCCGGGGCGCAGCAGTTTCGCGAGCCTGCGCCCCAGCTCCTGCATCTGCTCGGGCGATTCAACGGCAAGGCGGGCAGTGACGGTGACGTTGGCGGCGGTGGTCTCAGCCGCCGGGCTGTGCGGTGCTTCCATACGGGCCAACGTTAGCCGCTGCCGGAACCGCCCCGACCCGGGCCAGCAGGTCCGCAAGGCGGTCCGTGACGACCTCCGGGTGCTCCAGCATCACCAGATGCCCGCCGTCCGGCACGATCACCAGCTCCGAGTCCGGCAGCAGGTCCGCGATCGCCTCGCTGTGCGAGCTCGGCGTGACCAGGTCCTTGTCACCGGCCAGGACCAGCACCGGCACCTCGAGGAAGACGGCGAGCGACTCGGCCTTGTCGTGCTCCACGAACGCCGGATAGAACTCCGCGACCACATCGATCGGGGTCGACTCGATGAGCCGCTCCGCGAACCGCGCCACCGCCGGGTCCACGTCCTTGGACGAGAAGGAGTACCGCTTGATGAGGCCGGCGAAGAGATCGGCGGTGGCCCGGCGACCCCGCTCGACCAGTTCGGCCTGCGAGCCGAGGGCCTTGAGCACACCGGGCAGCACCCGCCGTACCACGTTCACGCCCGCGACCGGCAGCCCGTAGTTGACCTCGCCGAGCTTTCCGCACGAGGTGCCGACGAAGGCGACGCCGACGACCCGCTCCCGTACCAGCTCAGGGAAGTGGTCGGCGAGCGCCATGATCGTCATGCCGCCCATGGAGTGGCCGACCAGTACCAACGGGCCCTCGGGCGCTGCCGCGTCGATGACCGCCTTGAGGTCGCGGCCCAGCTGGTCGATGGAGACCGGCACGCCGTCCGGGCCGGCCTGCGCCTCGCCGCGGGCCGAACGGCCGTGGCTGCGCTGGTCCCAGTGCACCGTACGCACCAGACCGCGCAGCGCGGCCCGCTGGAAGTGCCAGGAGTCCTGGCTCAGACAGTAGCCATGGCTGAAGATCACAGTGACCGGCGCCGGCGCCTTGCGGCCGAAGAGCCGGCGCCGGCGCGGGCCGCCCGCCTCCGGGTCCACCTCGTCGGCCTCGTAGTAGAGCTCCGTGCCGTCGTCGGCGAGCGCCTTGCCCGGCAGGCCGCGCAGTGAGCCGTACGGCCCGGACGCGTCCAGCGCCAGCCGCGCCTTCTGGCGCATACCGCGGCCGACCGTCATCCGCTCGATCGCCACGCCCGCCGCCGCACCGGCCGCGATCACACCTATCGCGGCGCCGGCGATGCCCGCCCGGCGCCAGTTGCCCGTCGTGGCAGCCGTCACCGCGGCCGCCACGGCGTCCCCCGTGCTGGTCTCGCTCACCGTGCCGCTCCTACTCGTCGGAGTCCTCGTTCAGATAGACGCGCGGAACCCTCGTTCCGATGCGGGTGACGATCTCGTATGCGATGGTGTCCGCCGCCTCGGCCCAGTCCTCGGCGGTCGGCTCGCCCCGGTCGCCCGGTCCGAACAGCAGCGCTTGTGCCCCTTCCGCGACCGAGCCGCCGTCCGGGCCGAGGTCGACCACGAACTGGTCCATCGCCACCCGGCCCGCCACCCGGTGCCACTCGCCGCCGACCAGCACCGGGCCGCGGCCCGAGGCATGGCGCGGAATGCCGTCCGCGTAACCGAGGGGAATCAGGCCGAGCGTCGTCTCGCATGTCGTGACGTAGTGATGCCCGTAGCTGACGCCGTGCCCCGCCGGGACCTGCTTGACCAGCGCCACGGACGCGGCGAGCGTCATCACGGGCCGCAGCCCGAAGTCCTCGGGCGTGCCCAGCTCGGGGCTGGGCGAGACGCCGTACATCGCGATGCCGGTTCGTACGAGATCGAAGTGCGCTTCCGGGACGGTCAGCGTCGCCGGGGAGTTGGCCATGTGCCGGACCTCGGGCTCGAGGCCCGCCTTCTCGGCGTACGCCACCACCTCCCGGAACACGTCCAGTTGCGCGGCGATCGACGGGTGTCCCGGCTCGTCGGCGCAGGCGAAGTGCGACCACAGACCGGTGACTTTGACGGTGCCCTCGGCCTCGGCGGCGAGCGCGGCCGCGACCAGCTCGGGCCAGTCGGCGGGCTGACAGCCGTTGCGCCCCAGGCCGGTGTCGGCCTTGAGCTGGATACGGGCCGTACGCCCGGCCTCCCGGGCCGCGGCGGTGACTTCGCGCAGCGCCCACAGGGCGCTCACCGACATGTCGAGATCGGCCTCGACGCCTTCGCGCCAGGGGTCGCCCGGCGTCCACAGCCAGCACATCACCCGCCCTTGGATGCCGGCGGCGCGCAGCGCGAGGGCCTCATGGGGCGTGGCGGTGCCGAGCCAGGTGGCGCCGGCCTCCAGCGCCGCCCTGGCGCAGGGCACCATGCCGTGTCCGTACGCGTCCGACTTCACCACGGCCATCAGGGCAGCGCGGGGCGCGCGGGCGCGCAGCGCGCGCACATTGGCGCGCAGGGCCGCGAGGTCGATCTCGGCGCGGGCTCGGAGGGGCAGTGTCGTGCTCATCGCGCCCAGTGTCTCAGAGCCGTACGACAACACTCGTACCACCAGGGGCGCAACAAGCGGCGGCTGCGTCACACAGGCGCGTCAGGCAGGCATGTCACACCGGCGCGCCACGCCCGCATCACGCCCCCATCACGCCCGCCCGTCAGTCGTGCACGTCGCGCCAGGCGGCCGGGAGTGCCGCCGCCACCTCGTACGCCGTGATCGGCGTGCCCCGGGACGCCGCATGGCGGGCAGCCAGCCCGTGCAGATACGCGGCGGCCGACCCCGCGTCCCGCGCGTCGAGCCCCGCGGCCATCAGCGAGCCGGCGAGGCCGGAGAGCACATCGCCACTGCCCGCCGTGGCCAGCCAAGGCGTGCCCATCGGATTGACCCGGACCGGGGACCGGCCGTCGTCCGGCGCGGCAACCAGTGTCGTCGAGCCCTTGAGCAGCACCGTCGCTCCATAGCGCGAGGCCAGCTCCCGTACGGAGGCCAGCCGCGCCGACTCCACCTCCTCGCGCGCCACGCCGAGCAGCGCGGCCGCCTCCCCGGCGTGCGGGGTCAGCAGCGTGGGCGCGCCGCGGTCCCGTACCGCCGCCGCGTCCAGCAGCCGCAGCCCGTCCGCGTCGACCAGCACGGGGACGTCGGAGTCCAGGACTTCGCCCACCACTTCGGCGTCGTCACCGATCCCCGGCCCGACGACCCACGCCTGGACCCGTCCCGCCTTCGCGGGCGGCCCCCTGTGCACCAGGGTCTCGGGGAAGCGGGCGATCACCGCGTCGGCCGCGGGCCCGACATACCGCACGGCCCCGGATCCGCCGCGCAGCGCACCCGCCACCGAGAGCACCGCCGCGCCCGGATAGCGCGCGGACCCGGCGACGACGCCGACGACACCCCGCCGGTACTTGTCGCTCTCCGCGGCCGGCGCCGGCAACAGCCATGCCACATCCTCGTGTTGGAGTGCCTCGAGATCGGGCACGGACGGCAGATGGTCCTCGAGCCCGATGCCGACGAGCCGTACCGTCCCTGCGTACTCCCGTGCCGGGTCGATGAGCAGCCCCGGTTTGTACGTACCGAAGGTCACCGTCGCATCCGCGTGCAGGGCTTCGCCCCGCACCTCACCGGTGTCCGCCTCGACGCCGCTCGGCAGGTCGACGGCGACCACGGCGGCGTTGGACCCGCGCGCGGCCCGCACCACCGGCACCGTGTCGGGACGCAGCCCGCCGCGCCCACCGATCCCGGTGACGCCGTCCATGACCAGGTCCGCGACGGCCAGTACCTCGAAGGGGTCGTCCGCGACCCGTCCGCCGGCGCCGAGGAGGGCCGCGAGGGCGCCCTCGTGTGCGCGGGCCCCCAGCAGCACCGCCGCGACCCCGGCCCCGCGGCGGGCCAGCCGGGCCCCCGCGTACAGCGCGTCGCCGCCGTTGTCCCCGCTCCCGACGAGCAGGACGACCCGCGCCCCGTACACCCGGCCCAGCAGAGCGGCGCAGGCGGCGGCCAGTCCGGCGGCCGCGCGCTGCATGAGCGCGCCTTCCGGCAGCCGCGCCATCAGCTCGGCCTCGGCGGCCCGTACGGTCTCCACGCTGTAAGCGGTACGCATACGGTCAACCCTCCGCGATCACCACGGCCGACGCCACCCCCGCGTCATGGCTCAGCGAGACATGCCACGACCGCACACCGAGTTCCGCCGCCCGTGCCGCGACCGTCCCGCGCACCCGAAGCCGCGGCTGTCCGCTGTCCTCGACGTACACCTCGGCGTCCGTCCAGTGCAGCCCGCCGGGCGCGCCGAGCGCCTTGGCGACCGCCTCCTTGGCGGCGAACCGTGCCGCCAAGGAGGCGTAGCCGCGCTGCTCACCGCTCGGCAGCAACAACTCCTCCTCCAGGAACACTCGTCCGGCCATCCCCGGTGTACGCCGCATCGACGCGGCGAAGCGGTCGATCTCGGCAACGTCGATCCCCACCCCGATGATCACTCCACTGTCACCGACTTCGCGAGATTCCTCGGCTGGTCGACCTCGTTGCCGCGCGCCGTCGCCAGTTCGCACGCGAAGACCTGCAGCGGCACGGTCGCGACCAGCGGCTGCAGCAGTGTCGGTGTCGCCGGGATCCGGATGAGATGGTCCGCGTACGGCACGACCGTCTCGTCCCCCTCCTCCGCGATCACGATCGTCCGCGCTCCGCGCGCCCGGATCTCCTGGATATTCGAGACGATCTTGTCGTGCAGTACGGAGCGCCCGCGCGGCGACGGCACGACGACCACCACCGGCAGATCCTCCTCGATCAGCGCGATCGGCCCGTGCTTGAGCTCACCCGCCGCGAACCCCTCCGCGTGCATGTACGCCAGCTCCTTGAGCTTCAGCGCGCCCTCCAGCGCCACCGGATAGCCCACATGCCGGCCCAGGAACAGCACGGTGTTCTTGTCCGCGAGCGAACGCGCCAGCGCCCGCACCGGTTCCATGGTCTCCAGGACCCGCTCGACCTCGCCGGAGATCTGGGCCAAGTCCCGGACGACGGCCCGGATTTCGTCACCCCACTTGGTGCCGCGCACCTGCCCCAGATACAGCGCCACCAGATAGCAGGCCACCAGCTGCGTCAGAAACGCCTTGGTCGACGCGACGGCGACCTCGGGCCCCGCGTGCGTGTACAGCACGGCGTCCGACTCCCGAGGGATCGTCGAGCCGTTCGTATTGCAGATGGCCAGCACCTTCGCGCCCTGCTCGCGCGCGTGCCGCAGCGCCATCAGGGTGTCCATGGTCTCGCCGGACTGCGAGATCGCGATCACCAGCGTCCGCTGGTCCAGGATGGGGTCCCGGTATCGGAACTCGCTCGCCAGCTCGACCTCGCACGGGATGCGCGTCCAGTGCTCGATGGCGTACTTGGCGATCATCCCGGCGTGGAAGGCGGTGCCGCAGGCGACGATGACGACCTTGTCGGCCTCCCGCAGTACGGACACCGGAATCCGCACCTCGTCGAGGCTGAGCGAGCCCTCCGCGTCGATCCGGCCCAGCAGGGTGTCGGCGACCGCCTTCGGCTGCTCGGCGATCTCCTTGAGCATGAAGTAGTCGTATCCCCCCTTCTCCGCTGCCGAGACGTCCCAGTCCACGTGGTACGACCGCACCTGAGCGGGCGCCCCGTCGAAGTCCGTCACCGTCACGCCGTCCCGGCGCAGCTCCACCACCTGGTCCTGGCCCAGCTCGATGGCGGACCGCGTATGCGCGATGAAGGCGGCCACATCGGAGGCGAGGAAGGACTCGCCCTCGCCGACGCCCACCACCAGCGGGGAGTTGCGCCGGGCGCCCACCACCACGTCCGGTTCGTCCGCGTGCACCGCGACCAGCGTGAAGGCGCCCTCCAGCTGTCGGCACACCTGGCGCATGGACTCCGCCAGGTCCCCGCACGACGAGAACGACTCGGCGAGCAGGTGCGCCACGATTTCGGTGTCGGTCTCCGACGTCAGCTCGTGGCCGCGCGTCTCCAACTCGGCCCGCAGAGCGGCGAAGTTCTCGATGATGCCGTTGTGCACAACGGCGACGCGCCCCGCATTGTCCAGATGGGGATGGGCGTTGGTGTCGGTCGGGCCGCCGTGCGTGGCCCACCGGGTGTGCCCGATGCCGGTGAACCCGCTCGGAAGCGGCCGGTCCACCAGCTCCTTCTCCAGATTGACGAGCTTGCCCGCCTTCTTCGCCGCGGCGAGACCGCCGTCGGCGAGTACCGCCACACCGGCCGAGTCGTAGCCCCGGTACTCGAGCCGCTTGAGGCCCGCGATGACCACATCAAGCGCCGACTGTCCGCCGACGTACCCCACGATTCCGCACATGTCGGCAGCCTACGGCGGCACACCCGGATTCCGGGACATGGCGTCAGCCGGAGCGGCCCCCGCGCACGCGCGGGGGCCGCTCTCCTGCCGAGTGGGCGTCGCCGGGTCTAGTTGGAGAAGTAGATGTACTTCCAGGCCCCGTGGGTCGTGTAGTTCGCGCTGTCGCCGGAGGAGCCGTCGATGTACGACGAGCGCATCCGGGCGCGGATGCCGGACTCGCCCGGTGCCTCGAGGCTGACGGCGGACTTCCCGTTGGTGCCCAGGGCGAAGTACTGGGAGCCCGCGCCCTGCCACTTGCCCTGGTAGTACACCTGGAGCTGGAACAGCTGCTTGCGACCCTTGTAGTAGCTCATCGTCGTGGTGAAGACCGGTGCGGTCTTCTTGTGGAAGTAGTAGTAGGTCGTGGAGCCGATCCTGCCGGTCTTGTAGTGCTTGGAGACGGAGGTGGAGACGTTCACCCTGGCGTACGCGGTCGACTTCACTGTCTTCGGCGCGTAGCGGGCGTCGCCCGCGAAGAAGGCGGTGACGGTGGTGTCGCGGGTCATGTCCACGGTGACCGACAGGTTGCCGCCGGAGTTGACCGTGCCCTTCTTGATGAGCCTCTTCGGTGTGTCGCCGTAGGGGTCGGACCAGATCTCGACGACACGGTTCTTGTACGTGGTGCCGAGGCGGGCGGTGCGCGATGTCCTTGATCCCACGCCCCCGATCCCACGTGACCGACTCCACCCCCCACTGGTCCTCCCGAGCCACGACAATGTTCAGGTGATCTCTTCGCCGCCACGAAGCGCCCACCGCCGGGCCGAACCAGCGTCGACGCCCTACGTCGACCTCACCCGCGCCGAGTGGAGCGCCCTGCGCGACAGAACCCCGCTCCCCCTCACCGCCGAGGAGGTCGAAAGGCTGCGCGGACTGGGCGATGTCATCGACCTGGAGGAGGTACGGGACGTCTACCTCCCGCTCTCCCGTCTGCTCAACCTGTACGTACAGGCCACGGCCGGTCTCCGCGGCGCGCTCAACACCTTCCTCGGTGACGCCGGCAACGGCCACGGCGAGCAGCACGGCACGCCCTTCGTCATAGGAGTCGCGGGCTCCGTCGCGGTCGGCAAGTCCACCGTCGCCCGTGTCCTCCAGGCGATGCTGGCCCGCTGGCCGGAGCATCCGCGGGTCGAGCTGGTCACCACCGACGGCTTCCTCTACCCCATGGAGGAGCTCAAGCGGCGCGGCCTGATGTCGCGGAAAGGTTTCCCCGAGTCGTACGACCGCCGGGCCCTGACCCGTTTCGTCGCCGACATCAAGGCCGGCAAGGAAGAGGTCACCGCGCCGGTCTACTCCCACCTGATCTACGACATCGTGCCGGACGAGCGCCTCACCGTCCGCCGCCCCGACATCCTGATCGTCGAGGGCCTCAACGTCCTCCAGCCGGCCCTGCCCGGCCAGGACGGCCGCACCCGGGTCGGCCTCGCCGACTACTTCGACTTCAGCGTGTACGTCGACGCGCGCCCCGAGGACATCGAGACCTGGTACCTCAACCGCTTCCGCAAGCTGCGCGAGACGGCGTTCCAGAACCCCTTCTCGTACTTCAGGAAGTACACCCAGGTCTCCGAGGACGAGGCCCTGGACTACGCCCGTACGATGTGGCGCACCATCAACAAGCCCAACCTGCTGGAGAACGTGGCACCGACGCGCGGCCGCGCCACGCTGGTGCTGCGCAAGGGCCCCGACCACAAGGTCCAGCGCCTGTCCCTCCGCAAACTCTGAGGACTCCGAGGAGCCCAGCGCGTGCTGCATCTGCGCCTGATCACCCCCGCCGACCGGTCCGCCGAAGTCGTCCGGCTCATCGAGCGGACGGTCGGCACGACGCACCTCGCGGTCGTCCCCGGCGCCGCCCGCAATCCCCAGGGGGACCTGGTGCTGTGCGACGTGGCCCGGGAGGCGGGCGACGAACTGATCAACGGACTGCGGGCGCTCGGCATCGACGAGTCCGGCTCGATCGCCGTCGAGAACATCGACCTGTCACTGTCCAGGCGGGCGGACAAGGCCGAGGAAGAGGCTCCGGGCGAGGGTGCGGACGCGGTGCTGTGGGAGCACCTGACGGACGCGACGCACGAGGAGTCGACGCTCAGCGTCACGTACATCACGTTCCTGGCGCTGGCGACGATGATCGCGGCGTGCGGTGTGGTGCTGGACAACGCGATCCTGATCGTGGGCGCGATGGCGGTGGGCCCGGAGTTCGGCCCGCTGGCCGGCTTCTGCACGGCACTGGTCCAGCGCGCCCCGCGGCTGGCGTGGCGCTCCCTCCTGGCACTGATCGCGGGCTTCGCCGTGGCGATGCTGGTGACGGTGGCCTTCAGCTACTTCATGGACTGGGTGAACCTCTTCGAGGCGGCGAAGCTGCAGGCGGAACGACCCAACACGAACTTCATCTACCGCCCGGACTGGTTCTCGTTCGTCGTCGCGGTGCTGGCAGGCGCGGCGGGCATGCTGTCGCTGACGTCCGCGAAGTCGGGCGCGCTGGTGGGCGTGGCGATCTCGGTCACGACGGTCCCGGCGGCGGCGAACGCGGCGGTGGCGTTCAGCTACCAGGATTACCGGCAGGCGTGGGGCTCCGCGGAGCAACTGCTGCTGAATCTGCTGGGCATCGTGCTGGCGGGGACGTTGACGCTGCTGCTCCAGAAGTACCTGTGGGCGAAGCAGCGGCAGCGGGCGGCGGCAAAGTCCCTGTTCTAGAAACGCGATACGCCGCGCGGCCCCGTGGGGACCGAGCGGCGTATCGACGATTTCTGAGGTCGGCGGCTTCTCAGGCCGACGACTTCCGAGGTCAGCCCAGCGCGGACTTGACGACGTCGGCGAGGCGGCCGGCCACCGACCGGGCCTGCTCGATGTCGGCGGCCTCGACCATCACCCGTACCAGCGGCTCCGTGCCCGACGGGCGCAGCAGTACGCGACCGGTGGCACCCAGCTCGTGCTCCGCCTCGGCGACGGCGGTCGCCAGCTCCGCGGAGGTCTTCACCCGCGACTTGTCGACGTCCGGCACATTGATGAGCACCTGCGGCAGCCGCTGCATGACCGATGCCAGTTCGGCCAGCGAACGGCCTGTCGCGACGACGCGGGCCGCCAGCATCAGGCCCGTGAGCGTGCCGTCACCGGTCGTCGCGTGGTCGAGCACGATCACGTGACCGGACTGCTCGCCGCCCAGCGCGTACCCCTCGGCCTTCATCGACTCCAGGACGTACCGGTCGCCGACCGCGGTCTGCACGAGCTGCACACCCTCGCGCTCCATCGCCAGCTTGAAGCCGAGGTTGGACATGACGGTGGCGACGACGGTGTCCCCGCGCAGCGTTCCGGCCTCGCGCATGGCGAGCGCCAGCACAGCGAGGATCTGGTCGCCGTCGATCTCCTGGCCGGCGCCGTCCACGGCGAGGCAGCGGTCCGCGTCTCCGTCGTGCGCGATGCCGAAGGCCGCGCCGTGCTCGATGACGGCCGCCTTCAGCAGCCCCAGGTGCGTGGATCCGCACCCGTCGTTGATGTTGAGCCCGTCCGGCTCGGCGCCGATCGTGATGACCTCGGCCCCGGCCCGCGTGAACGCCTCGGGCGAGACACGGGAGGCCGCGCCGTGCGCCTCGTCGAGGACGACTTTCAGCCCGTCGAGCCGGTTCGGCAGTACGGCGATCAGATGCGCGATGTACTTGTCGAAGCCCTCGTCGTAGTCGGTCACCCGGCCGACACCGGCGCCGGTCGGCCGCTCCCACGGCGCGCCGGTCCGGTGCTGCTCGTACACGGTCTCGATACGGTCCTCGAGCTCGTCGGCCAGCTTGTGCCCGCCGCGGGCGAAGAACTTGACGCCGTTGTCCGGCATGGCGTTGTGGCTCGCGGAGAGCATCACACCGAGGTCGGCACCCAGCACACCGGTGAGGTACGCCACGGCAGGGGTCGGCAGCACACCGACGCGCAGGACGTCCACGCCCGCGCTCGCGAGACCCGCCACGACGGCGGCCTCCAGGAACTCGCCCGAAGCACGGGGGTCACGCCCGACCACCGCTGTCGGCCGATGGCCTGCGAATGTGCCCGCCTCGGCAAGCACATGCGCCGCAGCGACCGACAGGCCGAGCGCGAGCTCAGCCGTCAGATCCGCGTTGGCGACACCGCGCACACCGTCCGTGCCGAAGAGTCGTCCCACAGCTGTCCTCCGAAATGCTCCGAAAATGCAAGCCTCTGAGCGCCATAGCCCGTTATACGCCCGAGGTGATCCATGAACGAACGCCGCCCCGGCAGCACTGAGTGCCGCCGGGGCGAACGAAAAGCCGTACAGGCCAGCGTGCGATTTAGCGCTTGCTGTACTGCGGGGCCTTGCGGGCCTTCTTGAGACCGGCCTTCTTGCGCTCGACCGCACGGTCGTCGCGGCTCAGGAAGCCGGCCTTCTTCAGCGGGGCGCGGTTGTTGTCCACGTCCGCCTCGTTCAGGGCACGGGCCACACCGAGGCGCAGGGCGCCGGCCTGACCGGAGACGCCGCCACCCGAAATACGGGCGATGACGTCGTAGCGGTTGTCGAGCTCGAGCACCTTGAAGGGCTCGTTGACTTCCTGCTGGTGCACCTTGTTGGGGAAGTACTCCTCAAGGGTGCGACCGTTGATCTTCCACTTGCCGGTGCCCGGAACGATCCGGACGCGGGCAATGGCGTTCTTGCGACGGCCCAGGCCGGCGGCCGGCTGGGGGTCGCCGAAGCGGGACGCCAGCGACTCGCTGGTGTACTCGCCCTCGACGGGAACCTCCGACTCGAAGGTGGTCACCTCGGCGAAGGTCTCTTCGGCCTCGGTGCCCTCGACGGGGGTCTCTGCAGTGGTCTCGGCCACGATTCTCCTCAGATCTTTCTGTACGTCTTAGGGGGTGGCCGGAACTACTGCGCGACCTGGGTGATCTCGAACGGGACCGGCTGCTGAGCAGCGTGCGGGTGCTGGTCGCCCGCGTAGATCTTCAGCTTCGAGAGCATCTGACGACCCAGGGTGTTCTTGGGGATCATGCCCTTGATGGCCTTCTCCACAGCCTTCTCCGGGCTCTTGGCAAGCAGCTCGTCGTAGCGGACGGAGCGCAGACCACCCGGGTACCCGGAGTGGCGGTACGCCATCTTCTGGGTCTTCTTGTTGCCGGAGAGGTGAACCTTCTCGGCGTTGATGATGATGACGAAGTCGCCCATGTCCATGTGGGGGGCGTAAGTCGGCTTGTGCTTGCCCCGGAGGAGGTTCGCTGCCGTAGTCGCCAGACGGCCCAGGACAATGTCCTGCGCGTCGATGATGTGCCACTGGCGCGTGACATCGCCGGGCTTGGGGCTGTACGTACGCACGGTCGTAGCCTTCGCTTCTTCAGTGAGTGGGTCCTGACAGGGCCACCCGGACGATCACGACAGCCATGGCGACACCTCGGGGACGCAACCCGTGTGCCTGCCGCTGGTCATCGGCCCGGCGGACCGGCGTAAGGGCCTCTCACGTGAGAATGAACAAGCCAATACGCATAACGAACCAGAAGAATACCCGCGGTCCCCCGCCCGGGTCAAAATGGCCCTGCGACCGGGGCCGCAGCCCTCATGCTACGCCCGGGTAGGTGCGCATGGCCCGCTGTACGCCCGGTCGGCGCGACGCGCCCGGACCGCGCCCCGGCCCGACCACGCCCCGGCCCCACCGCGCCCCAGCCCCACCGCTCCCCCGACCTCACCACCTCACCGCACCCGCTCCACCCTCCGCTCGTCCCATACCGGCTCCGCCGTCTCACGCACCACCCCGTCCGACCCGAACACCAGATACCGGTCGAACGACTTCGCGAACCACCTGTCGTGCGTGACGGCCAGCACCGTCCCCTCGTACGCCTCCAGCCCCTCCTGCAGCGCCTCCGCCGACTCCAGGTCCAGGTTGTCCGTCGGCTCGTCCAGCAGCAGCGCCGTCGTGCCGGTCAGCTCCAGCAGCAGGATCTGGAAGCGCGCCTGCTGTCCGCCCGACAGCTTTTCGAAGGGCTGGTCCCCCTGCCGCTCCAGCTCGTACCGCCGCAGGACCGACATCGCCCCGCCCCGGTCCTTCGCATGCTCGGTCCACAGAATGTCGACCAGCGTCCGCCCCAGCAGCTCCGGATGCGCATGCGTCTGCGCGAAGTGCCCGGGCACCACCCGCGCGCCCAGCTTCCACGCCCCCGTGTGCGCCACCGACCCGTCCCCCGCCAGCAGCCGCAGGAAGTGCGACTTGCCCGAGCCGTTCGAGCCGAGCACCGCCACCCGCTCCCCGTAGAAGACCTCCAGGTCGAACGGCTTCATCAGCCCGGAAAGCTCGAGCCCGGCACAGGTCAGCGCCCGCACCCCGGTCCGCCCGCCCCGCAGCCGCATCCGGATCTCCTGCTCGCGCGGCGGCTCCGGCGGCGGTCCCGCGTCCTCGAACTTCTTGAAGCGGGTCTGCATCGCCCGGTAGCGCGACGCCATGTCGGGGCTGATCGCCGCCTGGTTCCGCAGCCTCAGCACCAGTGCCTTCAGCCGCGCATGCTCCTCGTCCCAGCGCCGCTTCAGCTCCTCGAAGCGCGCGAACCGCTCCTTGCGGGCCTCGTGGTACGTGCCGAAGCCGCCACCGTGCACCCACACGTCCGACCCCGCCGGACTCGGCTCCACACTCACGATCCGCTCCGCCGCCCGGGACAGCAGCTCCCGGTCGTGCGAGACGAAGAGGACCGTCTTACGGGTCTCCTTCAGCCGCTCCTCCAGCCACCGCTTCCCGGGGACGTCCAGATAGTTGTCCGGCTCGTCGAGCAGCAGCACCTCGTCAGGACCCCGCAGCAGCGCCTCGAGCACGAGCCGCTTCTGCTCGCCCCCGCTCAGCGTCTTCAGCTCGCGAAACTGCGCCTTCTCGTACGGGACCCCCAGCGCCGCCATCGTGCACATGTCCCAGACGGTCTCGGCCTCGTACCCCCGCGCCTCCGCCCAGTCGCTCAGCGCCTGCGCATACTTCATCTGCGCGGCCTCGTCGTCGACCGTCATGATCAGATGCTCCGCGGCATCCACCTCGGAAGCCGCTTCCCTGATCCGCGGCTGGGCCACCGACACCAGCAGATCCCGTACGGTCCGCTCGTCCCGCACCGATCCGACGAACTGCGGCATCACTCCGAGCCCGCCGCTGACCGACACCGTCCCGCCGTGCGGCTGCAGCTCCCCCGCCATCAGGCGCAGCAGTGTCGTCTTGCCGGCGCCATTGGCACCCACGAGGGCCACCACCGCGCCCTCTCCCACCCGGAACGAGGCGTCGCCGAGGAGCACCCGTCCGTCCGGTAGGTAGTACTCCAGATGCGCGGCCTCAAGATGTCCCATGCTCCGATTCTCGCCGCCGCCACCGCCCTCGCCCAACAGGTTTAGGATGCGCGGCATGAGCTTTGGGCAGGGGGGACCTCAGTGGAGCCCCGGTGGACAGAACCAGTTCCCGTCCGGGAGACAGGGCCAGGACCCGTACGGGGAACAGAACCAGGACCCGTACGGCGGGCAGCGCCAGGACCCGTACAACCCCCTTCCGGCGCCGCCGGATCCGTTCGGCCTGCGGGCAGGCGCGGCGGCGGACACACCGGACTGGGCCGCGCTCGCCAACGCCTCCGCCGCACGCACCCGCCGCAGGCGGTGGCTGCTGATCGGCGGTGGCGCGCTCGCGACCGCCGCGATCGCCGGCATCGTGGCGACCGCGATCGTCTCGTCCAACAGTGACGACAACACCGGGGCCGCGGGCAAGAACGCGAGCGAACTGCCCGCGCCTGCCGACCTGCCCAACGACACCACCCAGCCCGAGCCGTCCTTCTCCTCGGTGGCCCCGCTGCCCCCGCCGAACCCGAAGGACTTCATCTCCGACAAGAAGAAGGACACCGCGCCGCTCAGCGCCGACACCCTCTTCCCGGGCAAGAAGCTGACGATGGGCGACCGCGCCTACACCAAGGGCGCCACGGCCCGCACCGGCAACTGCGGCTCCGTCACCAACGGCGCTCTCGGCGGGATCCTCGAGAACAACGGCTGCGAGCAGGTCTTCCGCGCCACGTACAGCGCCAACGGCATCGCGGTCACCGTGGGCGTGGCCACCTTCGAGAACGAGGCGAAGGCCAAGAAGGCCGTACAGCAGGCCCAGGGCAGCATCGCGCCGCTGCCCGGCTCCGGCGTCCCCGCGTTCTGCAAGGGCGGCCCGGTCTGCCGGTCCACATACAACTCCTACGGCCGGTACGCCTACTTCACCACCACCGGCTACACCAAGGCCAAGTCCGTCACCAAGGGCGACGCCAAGGCCTTCCAGATCGGTGACGACCTGGCGGAGTTCACCTTCCGTCAGATCGTCCGCCGCGGTGAGGCCCAGGCCTCAGCAGCAGCCGCCGCTCCCGCCGGACAGTGAACCGGGCAGGGTCCGCTTGTTGCGGGCCTCCCGGTTCCGGGCGGCCAGCAACTCGTCGGCGGGGTAGCCGACTTCCTCGAGCGTGAGGCCGTGCGGCCGTACGACATGGACTGCCGAGTCCCGTACGCCCGCGGCCAGCACCTTCGCGGGCCACTCCACCGGCCGGTGCCCGTCACCCACGAACAGCAGCGCACCGACCAGCGAACGCACCATGTTGTGGCAGAAGGCGTCCGCCCGCACGGTCGCGGTGATGATCCCGGCCGCGTTCCGCTCCCAGCGCAGCGTCTGCAGCGTACGAATGGTCGTGGCGCCCTCGCGCTTCTTGCAGTACGCCGCGAAGTCGTGCTCCCCGACCAGCCCGGCCGCCGCGGCGTTCATGGCCGCCACGTCCAACGGCCAGTCGTGCCACAGCACATGACTGCGCAACAGCGGATCCACGCCTCCGGGGTTGTCGGTCACCCGGTACGCGTACCGCCGCCAGATCGCCGAGAAGCGCGCGTTGAACCCGGCAGGCGCCTCGGCCACACTCCAGATCCGCACATCCCGCGAGAGCCGCCCGGCCAGCCGCTTCAGCAGCTTCTCCCGGTGCTCGTCCCACACGTCCTGCGGCAGATCAACATGCGCGACCTGCCCCCGCGCGTGCACGCCCGCGTCCGTGCGGCCCGCGACGGTCAGTTCGTACGTCGCCGAGGACCGCGTCACCGTACGCAGCGCGTCCTCGATCTCCCCCTGGACCGTCCGCAGGCCACGGCCGCTGGGCTGCTTGGCCCAGCCGGAGAAGTCCTTGCCGTCGTACGACAGATCCAGCCTCACCCGTACGTATCCGGGCTCCACCTCATCGCTCACGCGCTGATCCTCTCAATGCGGAACGGGCCCGCACCCCCGAAGGGATACGGGCCCGTCCGTCAGCCTCAGAACGCTCAGGCGTCCTTGGACTCATCCGCCGGAGCGGCGTCCTCGACGACCTCGTCCTTCTTGAGGGCGTCTTCCTTGACCGCGCGCTTGGCAGCGGCCTCGGCCTCGGCGACGGTCGCCTTCTTCGCGATCTCACCCTCGACCAGCTCGATCACAGCCATCGGGGCGTTGTCGCCACGACGGCCGCCGATCTTGGTGATACGGGTGTAGCCACCCGGGCGCTCGGCGTACCGCGGAGCGATCTCGGTGAAGAGCGTGTGCACGATGCCCTTGTCCGTGATCGTCTGCAGGACCAGGCGACGGTTGTGGATGTCGCCCTTCTTCGCCTTGGTGATCAGGCGCTCGGCGACCGGACGAAGGCGGCGGGCCTTGGCCTCGGTCGTGGTGATGCGGCCGTGCTCGAAGAGCGACTTCGCGAGGTTCGCAAGAAGCAGCTTCTCGTGCGCAGCGCTGCCGCCCAGACGGGCACCCTTGGCGGGCTTCGGCATGGTGTTTCTCCTTGTGTGCTGCACCGGCCGTATCAGGTACCGGTGTCAGTTCCCGCGAGGCGGCCGCCCAGCGGAAGTCGGAATCACGCGCGAACGGCACCTTCCGGCCCGTCCGGCGTTTGAGGACAAGTCCTCAGCCCCGGCGCGGGCACCCGGGAGAACCCGGGCACCCCGCCGGAGGTGGATCAGTACTGCTCGGTCTCCACGAAGCCCGCGTCCGCGTCGTCGTCGGCGCCAAAGGCGTCGGCGGCAGCGGTCGGGTCGAATCCGGGCGGGCTGTCCTTGAGCGCCAGGCCCATGCCGGCCAGCTTCGCCTTGACCTCGTCGATCGACTTCGCACCGAAGTTGCGGATGTCGAGCAGGTCCGCCTCGGAACGCGCCACGAGCTCACCCACGGAGTGGATGCCCTCGCGCTTGAGGCAGTTGTACGAGCGAACGGTGAGCTCGAGCTCCTCGATCGGCAGCGCCAGATCGGCGGCGAGCGCGGCGTCCGTCGGGGACGGACCCATGTCGATGCCCTCGGCGTCGATGTTGAGCTCGCGCGCCAGACCGAACAGCTCGACCAGGGTCTTACCGGCCGAAGCCATGGCGTCACGCGGACGCATGGCCTGCTTGGTCTCGACGTCGACGATCAGCTTGTCGAAGTCGGTGCGCTGCTCGACACGGGTCGCCTCGACCTTGTACGTGACCTTGAGCACCGGCGAGTAGATGGAGTCGACCGGGATACGGCCGATCTCCTGGCCCAGCTGCTTGTTCTGCACGGCGGAGACATAGCCGCGACCGCGCTCGACGGTCAGCTCCATCTCCAGCTTGCCCTTGCCGTTCAGCGTGGCGAGCACCAGGTCGGGGTTGTGCACCTCGACACCGGCCGGCGGGGCGATGTCAGCAGCGGTGACCAGGCCGGGACCCTGCTTGCGCAGGTACATCACGACCGGCTCGTCGTGCTCCGAGGAGACGACCAGCTGCTTGATGTTCAGGATGAGGTCGGTGACGTCCTCCTTGACGCCCGGCACGGTGGTGAACTCGTGCAGGACACCGTCGATCCGGATGCTGGTGACAGCAGCGCCGGGGATCGAGGAGAGGAGCGTACGGCGAAGGGAGTTACCGAGCGTGTAGCCGAAGCCCGGCTCCAGCGGCTCGATGACGAACCGGGAGCGGTACTCGTCGACGACCTCTTCGGTCAGCGACGGACGCTGAGCGATAAGCATGGGAAATGCCTCCAGTCTTGGCACCCACTATTTGATGCCAACAGAAACAAGGGTACGGGCGGTACGGCACCTAAGCGCCGTACCGCCCGCAAACCATCCCTATTCCCCCGGTGAAGGGGGCAGGGACAGGGTCAGACGCGGCGGCGCTTCGGGGGGCGGCAGCCGTTGTGCGGGGTGGGGGTGACGTCCTGGATCGAACCGACCTCGAGGCCCGTGGCCTGGAGGGAGCGGATCGCGGTCTCACGGCCGGAGCCGGGACCCTTGACGAAGACGTCAACCTTGCGCATGCCGTGCTCCTGCGCGCGGCGGGCGGCCGACTCGGCGGCCATCTGCGCGGCGAAGGGGGTGGACTTGCGCGAGCCCTTGAAGCCGACGTGGCCGGCGGAGGCCCAGGAGATCACGTTGCCCGAGGGGTCGGTGATCGAAACGATGGTGTTGTTGAACGTGCTCTTGATGTGGGCGTGCCCGTGAGCGACGTTCTTCTTTTCCTTGCGGCGCACCTTCTTGGCAGCGCCCTGACGACCCTTGGGGGGCATCTATAACTCCTACGGGAGGTGGTCGGTCCTACAGCGAAGACCGCTTGATTTGCGGGGGTCCAGGGGGTCGCCCCCCGGAAGACCGCAGTGCGTCCGGCTGAGGACTACTTCTTGCCCGGCTTCTTCTTGCCGGCGATTGCGCGACGCGGGCCCTTGCGGGTACGAGCGTTCGTGCTGGTGCGCTGACCGTGGACCGGCAGGCCACGGCGGTGCCGCAGACCCTGGTAGCAGCCGATCTCGATCTTGCGGCGAATGTCGGCCTGGACCTCGCGACGGAGGTCACCCTCGGTCTTGAGGTTGGCGTCCACGTACTCGCGGAGCTTGACCAGGTCCTCTTCGGGCAGGTCACGAACGCGGGTGTTGGGGTCGACACCGGTGGCCGCAAGGGCTTCCTTGGACCGGGTACGCCCGATACCGAAGACGTAGGTGAGGGCGATCTCAACGCGCTTTTCGCGCGGGAGGTCAACGCCGGAAAGGCGTGCCATTCATGGCTCCTGTTGATTTCGGAGGTCTTCCGCAGAGCCGTCCCGTGGCCGCCGACCCGAAAAAGGAGGGTGGTACGGACCAGGTCCCCGGCCTCCGCCGGAGGTGTCGCCGGCCCTAGGGCCAGGCGGGCTCTGCGTATGTACGTTTTACGTGCGTCGCGCGAAGAACTGCGAGGTGCAGGTCGTGCTTCAGCCCTGGCGCTGCTTGTGGCGCAGGTTGTCGCAGATGACCATGACCCGGCCGTGACGGCGGATCACCTTGCACTTGTCGCAGATCTTCTTGACGCTCGGCTTGACCTTCATGGGGTGAGGTTCTCCGGGTCAGTGCCACCCACCCACGCCGAAACGGGGTGCAGGCAAGATCTACTTGTATCGGTAGACGATCCGGCCACGCGTCAGGTCGTACGGAGACAGCTCCACGACAACCCGGTCGTCCGGGAGGATACGGATGTAGTGCATCCGCATCTTGCCGGAGATGTGCGCGAGGACCTTGTGACCGTTCTGGAGTTCCACCTTGAACATGGCGTTCGGGAGGGACTCGATCACGGTGCCCTCAATTTCGATGGCACCTTGCTTCTTGGCCACGCTTCGCCTTTCGAATCGGCTACCTTGATCGACTCGCGCTACCGTATGCAGACACACGGATACACGAGAGCCGACGCATCAGTCTACGACAGGCCACTCGAAAAGACGAATCCGGCAAGTTTGCCCACCCACGGAGATCCTTAAGCCGAGGCAAGAGGGTCGGGCGCGGCCGTGATTCCCAGCTCCGCCAGCTTCGCCCGGCCGCAGTCCGGCGCCGTCAGCACCAGCGGGCCCTCCTCGGTCAGCGCGATCGAGTGCTCCCAGTGCGAGGACCAGGTGCCGTCCGTCGTGATGACGGTCCAGTCGTCCTGCAGGACCTCGGTGTGCGGGGTGCCGAGCGAGACCATCGGCTCGATCGCCAGGCAGAAGCCGGGGACCAGCTTCGGGCCGCGGCCGCGCTTCTTCGAGACGTAGTTCAGCAGATGCGGATCCATGTGCATCTCGGTGCCGATGCCGTGGCCGCCGTACTCCTCGATGATCCCGTACTTGCCGGTCGCGGGACGCGGCTGACGGCGGATGTACGTCTCGATGGCGCGGGAGACGTCGATCAGCCGGTTGCCGTTCTTCATCGCGGCGATGCCGGCCCACATCGACTCCTCGGTGACCCGGGAGAGCTCGATCAGCTCCGGCGCATGGCCGGTGCCGACGAAGGCGGTGTACGCGGCGTCACCGTGCCAGCCGTCGATGATCGCGCCGGCGTCGATGGAGATGATGTCGCCGTCCTTGAGGACGGTCTTCTCGTCCGGGATGCCGTGGACGACAACCTCGTTGACCGAGGTGCAGATCGTCGCGGGGAACCCGCCGTACCCCAGAAAGTTGGACTTCGCGCCGTGGTCGGCGATCACCTTGCGGGCGACCTCGTCCAGATCCTTGGTGGTGGCGCCCGGCACCGCTGCCTCACGGGTGGCCGCGTGGATGGCGGCGACGACCAGCCCCGCCTCACGCATCTTCGCGATCTGCTCGGGGGTCTTGATCTGCACCATTGCGGCAGGCGCCTTTCTGGGTCGACTCGGTAGAAGGGCTATTCAACAATACGGCCGCGGCGCCCTGAGGACACCGCGGCCGTACTTGTGGGGACTGCTCAGGCCTGCGCGGCCCGGTCCACCTGCAGTGCTTCCATCGCCAGGGCCGTCACATCGGTGACCTTGCCGAGCGCGGAGATGGTGACCACCAGGCCCTGGGCCCTGTAGTAGTCGATGATCGGCTCGGTCTGCGTGTGGTAGACCTCGAGCCGCGTGCGCACGGTCTCCTCGGAGTCGTCGTCGCGCTGGTACAGCTCGCCGCCGCACTCGTCGCAGACACCCTCGGCCTTCGGCGGGGAGTACGACACGTGGTAGACGTGCGCGCTGTTGTTGCGGCAGACACGACGGCCTGCGATCCGCTTCACGACCTCGTCCTCGGGGACCTCCAGGTCGAGCACGGCGTCCAGCTTCAGGCCCGCGCTCTTGAGGAAGTCGTCGAGCGCCTCGGCCTGCCCGACATTGCGCGGGAAGCCGTCGAGCAGGAAGCCGTTCTCGGCGTCCGGCTGCTGCAGACGGTCCTTGGCCATCCCGATGGTGACCTCGTCGGGTACCAGCTTGCCGGCGTCCATGTACGCCTTGGCCTGCTTCCCGAGCTCCGTGCCCTGACTGATGTTGGCGCGGAAGAGGTCGCCCGTGGAGATGTGCGGGATCGACAGGTTCTTGGCAAGGAACGCAGCCTGCGTTCCCTTGCCGGCACCGGGCGGTCCGACGAGGACGATTCGCATCAGCGGAGGAACCCTTCGTAATTACGCTGCTGGAGCTGGCTCTCGATCTGCTTCACGGTCTCCAGACCCACACCCACGATGATGAGGATGCTCGTCCCGCCGAACGGGAAGTTCTGGTTCGCGCCTCCGAAGCCTGCCAACGCCATCGTCGGGACAAGAGCAATCAGACCCAGGTACAGCGAGCCCGGCCAAGTGATCCGGTTGAGCACGTAGCTCAGATACTCGGCAGTAGGACGACCAGCCCGGATGCCCGGGATGAAGCCACCATACTTCTTCATGTTGTCAGCGACTTCCTCGGGGTTGAACGAAATCGCCACATAGAAGAAGGCGAAGAACACGATCAGGAGGAAGTACGTGGCGATGTAGTACGGGTGGTCACCCTTGACGAAGTGCGTTTGGATCCAGGTCTTCCAGCCCGCCTGGGAGTTGGAGAACTGGGCGACCAGCGCCGGGATGTAGAGCAGCGACGATGCGAAGATGACGGGAATCACACCCGCCTGGTTGACCTTGAGCGGGATGTATGTGGACGTACCGCCGTACGACCGCCGCCCGATCATGCGCTTCGCGTACTGCACCGGGATACGGCGCTGGGCCTGCTCGACGAAGACGACCAGGGCGACCATCACGAAGCCGATCAGGATGACCGTGCCGAACTCGATCCAGCCGTGGGCGAGCTTGCCGGTCTGCTTGATGGCCCACAGGGCGCCCGGGAAGCCGGCGGCGATCGAGATGAACATCAGGATCGACATGCCGTTGCCGATGCCACGGTCGGTGATGAGCTCACCGAGCCACATGACGGCCGCGGTGCCCGCGGTCATGGTCACCACCATGACGATGGTGGTGAAGATCGAGCGGTTGGGAACGATCTGGTCGGCCACCTGGCAGCCGCTGAAGAGTGCACCGCTGCGGGCGGTGGCCACCAGGCCCGTGCCCTGCAGTACGGCGAGCGCCACCGTGAGGTAACGCGTGTACTGCGTGATCTTCGCCGTACCGGACGAACCCTCTTTCTTGAGGGCCTCGAGCCGCGGAATGACCACGGTCAGCAGTTGCAGAATGATGCTCGCCGTGATGTACGGCATGATGCCGAGCGCGAAGATGGTGATCTGCAGCAGCGCCCCGCCACTGAACATGTTCACCAGGCCGAACAGACTGTTGTTGCCCTTCTGGGCCGCTTCCACACAGATCTGTACGTTCTGGTAATTCACGCCCGGGACCGGGATATGTGACCCGAGCCGGTACAGCACGATGATGGCGAGTGTGAAGAGCAGCTTCTTGCGCAGGTCGGGCGTCTTGAACGCCCGGGCGAACGCGGTGAGCACGGTGCCTCCTGCGACCCCCGCGCTACTGCGTCAGAGGTGACGGTATTGAGGATCGACGGATACGTATCAGCAAACCCGCACGATCTTGATCGGACAGACCGAGCGGCCCGGGGGCAGAACCCCCTTTGTTTACAGCAACAGTGCACGCCACCTTACCGGCGACAGTGCCCCCCTAGGAACGACCAACCGGGGATGCCCCTTTTGGGAGGCATCCCCGGTCGGTTTTCAGCTTTCAGCCACTGAACTCGTCTCAGACGAGCTCGGTGACGGTGCCGCCGACAGCGGCAATCTTCTCCTTGGCGGAGCCGGAGACGGCGTCAACCGTCACCTGCAGCGCCACGGAGATCTCGCCCTGGCCCAGGACCTTGACGAGGCTGTTCTTGCGCACCGCGCCCTTGGCGACCAGATCGGCCACCGTGACCTCTCCACCCTCGGGGTAGAGAGCGCCGAGCTTGTCCAGGTTCACGACCTGGTACTCGGTGCGGAACGGGTTCTTGAAGCCCTTGAGCTTCGGGAGACGCATGTGGAGGGGCATCTGCCCACCCTCGAAGCGCTCCGGAACCTGGTAACGGGCCTTGGTGCCCTTGGTACCACGACCTGCGGTCTTACCCTTGGACGCCTCACCACGACCCACACGGGTCTTGGCGGTCTTGGCGCCCGGGGCAGGACGGAGGTTGTGGACCTTCAGCGGGTTCTGCTCCGCCATGTCAGTCGACCTCCTCAACCGTCACGAGGTGGCGGACGGTGTGCACCATTCCGCGGAACTCGGGGCGGTCCTCCTTGACAACCACGTCGTGCAGGCGCTTGAGCCCGAGCGAACGCAGGGTGTCGCGGTGATTCTGCTTGCTGCCGATGTACGACTTCGTCTGCGTGATCTTGAGGCGAGCCATTACGCACCCGCTCCCGCACGTGCACGAAGCAGAGCCGCGGGGGCGACGTCCTCGAGGGGCAGACCACGGCGAGCCGCGATCTCCTCGGGACGCTGCAGGCCCTTGAGGGCCGCCACGGTCGCGTGCACGATGTTGATCGCGTTGGACGAGCCGAGCGACTTCGACAGGATGTCGTGGACGCCTGCGCACTCGAGCACGGCGCGCACCGGGCCACCGGCGATAACGCCGGTACCGGGGGAAGCCGGCTTGAGCAGGACGACGCCCGCAGCCTTCTCGCCCGTGATCGGGTGAGGGATCGTGCCCTGGATACGCGGGACCTTGAAGAAGCTCTTCTTGGCCTCTTCCACGCCCTTGGCGATGGCCGCGGGAACTTCCTTGGCCTTGCCGTATCCGACACCTACGGTGCCGTCACCGTCGCCCACCACGACCAGCGCGGTGAAGCTGAAGCGGCGACCACCCTTGACAACCTTGGCGACGCGGTTGATCGCGACAACGCGCTCAACGTATGCGGTCTTCTCGGCGGCAGGGCCACCGTCGCGACCCTTCCGGTCCCGCCGCTCGCCGCCACCGGCACCGCTTCCGCGGCGCTGGGGTCCAGCCATTGGATTTACCTCTCTCTGTTACGTCCGTTAGTCCCGGAACCGGGGCCTAGAACTTCAGCCCGGCTTCGCGGGCGGCGTCAGCCAGAGCGGCAATGCGCCCGGCGTACCTGTTGCCACCACGGTCGAACACGACAGCCTCGACGCCGGCAGCCTTCGCACGCTCGGCGACAAGCGCGCCGACCTGCTGGGCCTGGACGCTCTTGTCGCCCTCGCCACCACGGATCGAGGTGTCCAGGGTCGACGCCGACGCGAGCGTGTGGCCCGCGATGTCGTCGATGACCTGCGCAACGATGTTGCGGTTGGAGCGCGTCACGACCAGGCGCGGACGCTCCGGCGTACCGGAGACGTGCTTGCGGACGCGGATGTGGCGGCGCTTGATGGCAGCGCGCTTGTACGCGTCGCCCTTGGCAATCTTCACACCGTATGCCATGGCTTACTTACCCGCCTTTCCGACCTTGCGGCGGATGACCTCGCCCGCGTACTTGACGCCCTTGGCCTTGTACGGGTCGGGCTTACGCAGCTTGCGGATGTTCGCGGCGACCTCGCCGACCTTCTGCTTGTCGATGCCCTCGACCGAGAACTTGGTCGGCGACTCGACCTTGAAGGAGATGCCCTCGGGCGCCTCCACCAGGATCGAGTGGCTGTAACCGAGCTGGAACTCCAGGTTGGAGCCCTTCGCGGCGACGCGGTAACCGACACCGCTGATCTCGAGCGCCTTGACGTAACCCTGGGTCACGCCGGTGATCATGTTCGCCACCAGCGTGCGGGACAGGCCGTGGAGGGCCTTGTTCTGACGCTCGTCGTTCGGACGGGTGACGTTGAGAACGCCCTCCTCGCCCTTAACGATCTCGATCGGCGCGGCAACGGTGTGGGAGAGGGAACCCTTGGGGCCCTTCACGGCGACCGTACGGCCATCGATGGTGACGTCCACACCGGCGGGAACCTGGATGGGGAGCTTGCCGATTCGCGACATTAGCTTTTCCTCCGTTCCCTACTACCAGACGTAGGCGAGGACTTCCCCACCTACGCCCTTCTTGCCTGCCTGCTGACCGGTCAGAAGACCGTGGGACGTGGAGATGATCGCCACGCCCAGGCCGCCAAGGACCTTCGGCAGGTTGGTGGACTTCGCGTACACGCGCAGACCCGGCTTGGAGATGCGCTTGATGCCGGCGATCGAACGCTCGCGGTTCGGGCCGAACTTCAGCTCCAGGACGAGGTTCTTGCCGACTTCGGCGTCCTCGACCTTCCAGCCGGTGATGAAGCCCTCCTGCTGGAGGATCTCCGCGATGTGCGACTTGATCTTGCTGTGCGGCATCACGACGGAGTCGTGGTACGCCGAGTTCGCGTTACGCAGACGCGTGAGCATGTCTGCGATGGGATCAGTCATGGTCATGAATTGGCCTTCGGCCTCTCTCGCCGGGGTTTCCTGTATGCGCCATCCCTCTCCCCACTCATAGGCGGGACGGGTGCGGTGCGGGGACCTACGGCGTAGTAAGTCGGTCAGGGCGGCAGGCGCCCAACCCCACAAGCCTACGGCATGTGAGGGAGGGCTCCCGCCGACCAGATACTTACCGAGAGCCTCCGGTAATTCCCAAGTAGGGAATTACCAGGAGCTCTTGGTCACGCCCGGCAGCTCGCCACGGTGAGCCATCTCACGAAGGCACACGCGGCACAGGCCGAACTTGCGGTAGACGGAGTGCGGCCGGCCGCAGCGCTGGCAGCGGGTGTACGCGCGCACACCGAACTTCGGCTTGCGGGCGGCCTTAGCGATCAGAGCCTTCTTCGCCACGGTCAGTTCTCCTTGAACGGGAAGCCGAGGTGACGAAGGAGGGCACGACCCTCGTCGTCGTTGGTCGCCGTGGTGACCACGGTGATGTCCATGCCCCGGACCCGGTCGATCTTGTCCTGGTCGATCTCGTGGAACATGACCTGCTCCGTGAGACCGAAGGTGTAGTTGCCACGGCCGTCGAACTGCTTCGGCGACAGACCACGGAAGTCACGGATACGCGGCAGCGCGAGCGACAGCGTACGGTCCAGGAACTCCCACATGCGGTCACCACGGAGGGTGACGTGGCAGCCGATCGGCTGACCCTCACGCAGCTTGAACTGCGCGATGGACTTCCGGGCCTTGGTGACGGCCGGCTTCTGGCCAGTGATCGTGGTGAGGTCGCGGATAGCGCCATCGATCAGCTTGGAGTCGCGGGCGGCGTCGCCCACACCCATGTTGACCACGATCTTGACGAGACCGGGGATCTGCATGATGTTCTCGTACGAGAACTCCTCACGCAGCTTGCCCGCGATCTCCTCGCGGTACTTCGTCTTGAGACGCGGAGTGGTGGTGGTAGCCATCAGATGTCCTCACCCGTCCGCTTGGCAACGCGGATCTTGTTGCCCTCGTCGTCGAAGCGGTAACCGACGCGCGTGACGACCTTGTTGCCGTCCTTCTCCACGACGAGCTGAACGTTGCTCACGTGAATCGGGGCCTCGGTCGTCACAATGCCACCGGTCTGCGAACCGCGAGCGGTCTGGCCGGCCTTGGTGTGCTTCTTGACCCGGTTGACACCCTCGACGAGGACACGGTTCTCAACGGGGTAGGCCACGATGACCTTGCCCTGCTTGCCCTTGTCCTTACCGGTGATGACCTGAACCAGGTCGCCCTTCTTGATCTTCATGCTTACAGCACCTCCGGCGCGAGCGAGATGATCTTCATGAACTTCTTCTCGCGCAGCTCACGGCCCACCGGGCCGAAGATACGGGTGCCGCGAGGGTCGCCGTCGTTCTTCAGAATGACGGCGGCGTTCTCGTCGAAGCGGATGTACGAGCCGTCCTGACGACGACGCTCCTTGACGGTGCGAACGATGACCGCCTTGATGACGTCACCCTTCTTCACGTTGCCACCGGGGATCGCGTCCTTGACGGTGGCGACGATGACGTCACCGATGCCCGCGTAGCGGCGACCGGAACCACCGAGAACACGGATGCAAAGGATCTCCTTGGCACCAGTGTTGTCGGCGACACGCAGTCGCGACTCCTGCTGGATCACGTCTATCTCCTGATCGTCTGCCGGTTCCCGGCGGGGGCCGGCTGCTTCTGAATGTCACAGCACAGCCCCCGCCGAGCCTGGCGGAACTGACTTGAAGGGTTACCCCTTCAAGTAATTACTTGGCCTTCTCGAGGATCTCGACGATGCGCCAGCGCTTGGTCGCCGACAGCGGACGCGTCTCCATGATGATGACGCGGTCGCCGACGCCGGCAGCGTTCTGCTCGTCGTGCGCCTTGAGCTTGTTCGTACGGCGGATGACCTTGCCGTACAGCGCGTGCTTGACGCGGTCCTCGACAGCGACGACGACGGTCTTGTCCATCTTGTCGCTGACGACCAGACCCTCACGGGTCTTGCGGAAACCGCGGTCGGTCTTGTTCTCGGTCACGTTGCTCTCGCTCATCAGGCGCTCTCCACCGTCTCGATGCCCAGCTCGCGCTCACGCATCAGGGTGTAGATCCGCGCGATGTCCTTGCGGACGGCCTTCAGCCGGCCGTGGTTCTCGAGCTGACCAGTCGCCGCCTGAAAGCGGAGGTTGAACAGCTCTTCCTTGGCCTCGCGAAGCTTGGCAACAAGCTCCTCGTCGCCCAGTTCGCGCAGCTCGGACGCCTTAGTAACGGCCGCCATCACGACTCACCTGCCTCGCGCCGCACGATCCGGCACTTCATCGGAAGCTTGTGAGCAGCGCGGGTAAGCGCCTCACGCGCAATCTTCTCGTTCGGGTAGGACAGCTCGAACATCACCCGACCGGGCTTGACGTTCGCGATCCACCACTCGGGGGAGCCCTTACCGGAACCCATGCGGGTCTCGGCAGGCTTCTTCGTCAGCGGACGGTCCGGGTAGATGTTGATCCAGACCTTGCCGCCACGCTTGATGTGGCGGGTCATCGCGATACGAGCCGCCTCGATCTGGCGGTTGGTCACGTACGCCGGAGTGAGGGCCTGAATGCCGTACTCGCCGAACGCAACCTGCGTACCACCCTTGGACATACCGCTGCGCTTGGGGTGGTGCTGCTTGCGGTGCTTGACCCTACGGGGGATCAGCATTTCGGTCAGGCCTCCGTTCCGGTGCTCTCAGCAGCCGGAGCAGCGGCAGCGGCGGGAGCCTCGGCCTTGGGGGCCTCGGCTGCCGGCGCAGACTGCTGCGGCTTGCGACCACCGCGGCCGCCCCGCTCGCCACCACGACCGCCACGGCCACCGGCCGGACGGTCGCCGGCGCCACCACGGGCCGGGCGGTTACCCGCACGGGCCGCAGCGTTCTCGGCGCGGACCTCGGCGATGTTCTTGACGTCGCCCTTGTAGATCCAGACCTTCACACCGATACGGCCGAAGGTCGTCTTGGCCTCGAAGAAGCCGTAGTCGACGTTCGCACGGAGCGTGTGCAGGGGCACACGGCCCTCGCGGTAGAACTCCGAGCGGGACATCTCGGCGCCGCCGAGACGGCCGCCGCACTGGATCTTGATGCCCTTGGCGCCGGCCTTCATCGTGCCCTGCATGCTCTTACGCATGGCGCGACGGAAGGAGACACGGGAGGACAGCTGCTCGGCGACGGCCTGGGCCACCAGCTGAGCGTCCACCTCGGGGTTCTTGACCTCGAGGATGTTCAGCTGAACCTGCTTGCCGGTCAGCTTCTCCAGCTCGCCGCGGATGCGGTCCGCCTCGGCGCCGCGGCGGCCGATGACGATGCCCGGACGAGCGGTGTGGATGTCAACGCGGACGCGGTCGCGGGTGCGCTCGATCTCAACCTTCGAGATGCCGGCTCGCTCCATGCCCTTCGTCATCATGCGACGAATGGCGACGTCTTCCTTGACGTAGTCCTTGTACAGCTTGTCGGCGTACCAGCGGGACTTGAAGTCCGTGGTGATGCCGAGCCGGAACCCATGCGGGTTAACCTTCTGGCCCATTACCGGGTTCCTTCCTTGCTGCTGACGACCACGGTGATGTGGCTGGTCCGCTTACGGATCCGGTAGGCACGGCCCTGAGCACGCGGACGGAACCGCTTCAGGGTCGGGCCCTCGTCCACGTACGCCTCGCTGATGACCAGCGAAGAGGCGTCGGTGTGGTCGTAGTTGTGTGCAGCGTTGGCAATGGCGCTGTCAAGCACCTTGCCAACCGGCACGCTCGCGGCCTGCGGGGCGAAACGCAGGACCGCCTGAGCCTCCGTGGCATCCATGCCACGGATGAGGTCCACCACTCGGCGGGCCTTCATGGGCGTGACGCGGATGTACCGCGCCTGGGCCCTGGCTTCCATGGTTGTCCCTTCGGTGTAAGTCATAGTCAGTCACCCCGCGTTAGCGGCGCTTCGACTTCCGGTCGTCCTTGACGTGGCCGCGGAAGGTGCGAGTCGGCGAGAACTCGCCGAGCTTGTGGCCGACCATCGACTCGGTGACGAACACCGGGACGTGGATCTTGCCGTTGTGCACCGCGATCGTGTGGCCGAGCATGGCCGGGACGATCATCGAGCGACGGGACCAGGTCTTGATGACGTTCTTGGTGCCTGCTTCGTTCTGGACATCCACCTTCTTGATGAGGTGTCCGTCGACGAAGGGCCCCTTCTTGAGACTGCGCGGCATCTAAACCCGCTCCTAGCGCTTCTTGTTCGTCTTGCGGCGGCGGACGATGTACTTGCTCGATGCCTTCTTCGGCGAGCGAGTACGACCCTCCTTCTGACCCCACGGGCTGACCGGGTGGCGACCACCGGAGGTCTTGCCCTCACCACCACCGTGCGGGTGGTCGACCGGGTTCATCGCGACACCGCGGACGGTCGGGCGAACGCCCTTCCAGCGCAGACGGCCGGCCTTGCCCCAGTTGATGTTCGACTGCTCGGCATTGCCGACCTCGCCAATGGTGGCGCGGCAGCGGGCGTCGACCAGCCGGATCTCACCGGAAGGCATACGAAGGTGGGCCATCGTGCCCTCCTTCGCCAGCAGCTGCACGGAGGCACCCGCGGAACGGGCGAACTTCGCGCCGCCGCCGGGCCGCAGCTCGATGGCGTGGATGGTCGTACCGACCGGGATGTTGCGCAGCGCCAGGTTGTTGCCGGGCTTGATGTCGGCGGCCGGGCCGTTCTCGACACGGTCGCCCTGCGTCAGGCCCTTGGGCGCGATGATGTAGCGCTTCTCGCCGTCTGCGTAGTGCAGAAGCGCGATGCGCGCGGTGCGGTTCGGGTCGTACTCGATGTGAGCGACCTTGGCCGGCACGCCGTCCTTGTCGTGACGACGGAAGTCGATCACGCGGTAGGCACGCTTGTGGCCACCGCCCTGGTGACGGACGGTCACACGACCGGTGTTGTTACGGCCGCCCTTGCTGTGCAGGGGGCGGACCAGCGACTTCTCCGGCGTGGACCGCGTGATCTCGACAAAGTCGGCGACGCTGGAGCCACGACGGCCCGGGGTCGTCGGCTTGTACTTGCGGATACCCATTTCTCAGTCCTCGTCCGATTCCGGACGACTCGACCTCCGTCAGGAGGTCGGGCCGCCGAAGATGTCGATTCGGTCGCCCTCAGCGAGGGTCACGATGGCGCGCTTGGTGTTGGCGCGCTTGCCGAAACCGGTCTTGGTGCGCTTGCGCTTACCCTGACGGTTGATCGTGTTGACCCCGGTGACCTTGACCGAGAAGACCGCCTCGACGGCCTGCTTGATCTGGGTCTTGTTGGAGCCGGGCGCGACGATGAACGTGTACTTGTTCTCGTCGAGCAGGGCGTAGCTCTTCTCGGAGACAACCGGCTTGACGAGAACGTCACGCGGGTCCGAGAAGGTCTTGCTGGTTACGGTCGCCTCGGACATCAGGCGTCGCTCCCTTCGGTCTCGTCGGCCTTGGGGCCAGACACGAAGGACTCGAAGGCGGCCTTGGTGAAGACCACGTCGTCGGAGACGAGCACGTCGTACGTGTTCAGCTGGCCCGGCTCCAGGAGGTGCACCTGGGGCAGGTTGCGGGCGGAGAGCCACGCGGCCTCGTCCGAGCGCTCGACAACCAGGAGCACGTTCTTGCGCTCGCTGACCTTGCCCAGCAGGGACTTGGCGGCCTTCGTGGAGATCTCGCCCTCGACCACGCCGGAGACGACGTGGATACGGGAGTTACGGGCCCGGTCGGTGAGGGCACCGCGCAGGGCGGCGGCCTTCATCTTCTTCGGGGTCCGCTGCGAGTAGTCACGCGGCGTGGGGCCGTGGACAACGCCACCGCCGGCGAACTGCGGCGCACGGGTCGAACCCTGACGCGCGCGGCCGGTGCCCTTCTGGCGGTAAGGCTTCCTACCGCCACCACGGACCTCGCCACGACGCTTGACCTTGTGCGTGCCCTGACGGGCGGCGGCCAGCTGCGCCACGACGACCTGGTGGATCAGCGGGATGCTGACCTTGGCGTCGAAGATCTCGGCCGGGAGCTCGACAGTCCCGGACTTGTCGCCGGAGGGCGACAGAATGTCAATGGTGCTCATAGTCCTCAGACCCCCTTGGCCGCAGTGCGGACGAGGACGAGGCCGCCGTTCGGACCAGGAACCGCGCCCTTGATGAGCAGCAGGCCCTTCTCCGCGTCAACCGCGTGGATGGTCAGGTTCTGGGTGGTGACCCGCTCGTTACCCATGCGGCCCGCCATGCGCATGCCCTTGAAGACACGCCCAGGGGTGGCGCAGCCACCGATGGAACCGGGCGAGCGGTGCTTGCGCTGGGTACCGTGACCGGCGCCGAGGCCCTTGAAGTTGTGACGCTTCATGACACCGGCGAAGCCCTTGCCCTTGCTCTTGCCCGTGACGTCGACCTTGACGCCGGACTCGAACACCTCGGCAGTGATCTCCTGGCCGAGCGTGTACTCGCTGGCGTCGGAGGTACGGAGCTCCACCAGGTGGCGGCGCGGGGTTACGTCGGCCTTGGCGAAGTGACCCTTGAGGGGCTTGTTCACCTTGCGCGGGTCGATCTCGCCGAAGGCGATCTGGACCGACTCGTAGCCGTCGATGTCGTTCTTACGGACCTGGGTAACGACGCAGGGCCCGGCCTTGACAACGGTCACCGGGACGACGCGGTTGTTCTCGTCCCAGACCTGGGTCATGCCGAGCTTCTCGCCCAGGACGCCCTTGATCTGCTTTGCCATCTTCTCCGCGCCTCTCAGAGCTTGATCTCGATGTCAACGCCGGCCGGAAGGTCCAGGCGCATCAGCGAGTCAACGGTCTTGGGCGTCGGGTCGAGGATGTCGATCAAGCGCTTGTGCGTGCGCATCTCGAAGTGCTCGCGCGAGTCCTTGTACTTGTGCGGCGACTTGATGACGCAGTACACGTTCTTCTCAGTGGGCAGCGGCACCGGGCCCGCGACCGACGCACCAGTGCGGGTCACCGTCTCGACGATCTTCTTCGCCGAGCTGTCGATGACCTCGTGGTCGTAGGCCTTGAGCCGGATGCGGATCTTCTGTCCCGCCATGGCTACTAGTAGTCCTGTCTCTCGAAACGCTCTGGAACCCGGATGGCTGCGCTCTTCACAAGCGCCGTTTTCTCCGACCCACGCGGTCGGGCGTGTCGCATTCCCTCTACGAAGATCTCCCGAAGGATTTCCCAACCAAGGGGTGCGGGCCTGAGACCGCGAGCCGGGGGAAAACACCCACCGGGTGCCTGGTTCGCACCCCGCTGACACTTCCCGAAAGATTCCCGTACGTCCGCCTCAGCGCTGCCTTACGGCAGATGAGACGACGAGTACTGTGGGACTCGCTTCCGGTCCTCCCGACGGGAGGCGCGCAGCATCGGCACTCAACCGAGCAACCTGGCTAGTGTGCCATATGGGGCAGAGCCCTGGCCAATCGCAGCCGGAGAGCGTACCCCACCGGCCTGCTCCACACGCACATGCTGCCTACGCTCAGGCAACCTCGCACGTCGAATCGCCGTCTAGTTGAGCGCGGACCGGCTCTGACCAGCCCCTCCGCCATTATCGGAGATCAACGGTACGCAGCACGGGGGCGCCTGTCTGCCCGCTGCGAGCGGAGCGGACGGAGCACAACAGATGCAGATCGCGCATGCCCTGGGGAAGGCTGCCGCGCGTTCCACCGGCCTGAGCAGACGAAATGTGGTCGCCGCCACAGCCGCCGTCGCCGCGGCGGCGGCCCTCAGCTCGTGTTCCGTGCCCGCACCGCGGCGCGCCGTCCCGACGGCCGACCCCGCGCCGGGCATGCCCATCTCCAGCTCCCGGCGGGCGCAGCTGATGCAGATCCTGGCCCACCCGGACGACGATCTGTACTTCATGAACCCCGACACCCAGCGGATGCTGGACGCCGGGGTTCCGCTGGTCTGCGTCTATGTCACCGCCGGCGAGGCCGACGGCGTCAACAAGGCGCCCGGCCGGCCGCATCCGGGTGCCGACAAGACGGCGTACTCCTCCGCACGCCACCAGGGGCTGCGCCAGGCGTACGCGACACTGCTCGGGCTGCCCCGGTTCACCGACTGGCAGAAAGGCGTCGCCACGCTGCGCGGCGACCAGCGGGCCGAGATCAACACTCTTGCCAACGGCTCCCGCCGGGTCGAGCTGATCTTCCTCAACCTCGCGATGCACACGACGCGCGGCGGCCGCATGGGCCTGCCCGCCCTGTGGAAGGACCGGGAGCAGAATCTGCGGACCGTCGTCGCCCACGACTCCCCCGTACGCAAGGCGGGCTCGTACGACTACGACCAGCTCATCGACGTACTCGTGGGGCTGCTGGACCGCTACCGGCCCACGGTCGTGCAGACCCTGGACCCCGACCCGGACATCCAGCACAGCGACGAGGCGACCCGCAAGAACGACAGCGAGCAGCACGGCTACTCGGACCATGCGGACCACACCGCCGTGGCCTCCTTCAGCTGGGTAGCCCTGGTGCGCTGGGTGGCCGAGGCGACCCAGGAGGGCGGCCAGGTGCCTGCCTTCGTCGCCACGTCCTTCCGCGGCTACTACAACCGCCACTGGCCCAAGAACCTGCCGGAGGGCGTGCTCGGGCAGAAGGCCGCCCATCTGGTCCCGTACGGCGGCGCCCCCGACTGGAAGTGCGGCAATGCCGCGGGCTGCGGCGACTACAACGTCGGCGGCAAGCGTCCGCTGACCAACAAGAAGGGCTGGGTGCGCTCCACCCACTACCGCTACCCGGGCACGCGCCCGGCGGTGGCCACCGAGCCGGACGGCAGGCTCGCCGCCTACGGAGTGCTGGGGCTGCGCGCGGTGCGCTGGCGCGAGAGCGAGCGCGGCAGCGGCCGGTGGGGCGACCCGGACGACCTCGGCGGCGGCCCGCTCGCGCCCACGCTCGGCGCGGCGGCGCTGCAGGACGGCCGGCAGCTGCTCTTCGGGCTGCGTTTCTCGGCGCTCGGCGGCCACGGCGGCGTCAACAGGAGGGAGGTCGTGCTGCTGGAGCAGCGCTCCGCGGGCGGCCCCTTCCTGCCTTGGCAAGGGCTGGGCAATCCGGAGCGCGGCGACGACCGGGGCCGGCGGATCGGCGTTCCGGTGGCGGTCACGGCCCCCGACGGCCGCGTCCATCTCTTCGTACGCAACGCGGACCAGGGCATCAGCACGCGGATCCGTGACACCGAGGGCCACTGGGACCGCTGGCAGCACCTGGAGGGTGGCGAGATTCAGGACGGACTGTCCACGGTGGTGGACAGCACCGGACGGGTGCATGTCTTCGGTGCCGGGCACGACAGCGTGCACCACTGGACACAGGACGCACCGGGACAGCCGCTCGCCCACCGGCGGGCCGGGCCGCTGCCGGTCCCCGTGGACGGCCCCGCCGCGGTGGCCGGCAAGAACGGCACCGTGGAACTGCTGTACCGCGTGGAGCGTGTCGCAAAGTCCGAAGGACCCGGGACGGCCGAACCCGCGCTGACATCCGTACGCCCCGACGGCGTCCGCATACCCGCCGTCCGTTTCGACGGCCACGGTCCGGTGAGCGCGGCGGCCGCCCCGCGCGGCCCGGTACTCCTCGGCAAGGACCTCAAGGGGCAGCTCCAACTGCAGGTTGCAGGAAAGGTGTTGACCCGCAAGAACGGCACACTGCCGTCGCTGGACGCACCGGCCCTGCACATGGGCGGCTCGGGAGCCACCGTCGTGGGCCTGGGGGCGGACGCGCACCCCTGGACCTGGTCACCCGAGGCAGGAACTGCCGGCTAGCCACGGCCTCGCAGGCGACAGCGCAACGCGAAGGGCCCCGCACCAGTGGTGCGGGGCCCTTGCTGATGCTCCGGGGAGCTACCAGGTCAGATCAGGAATTACTTGATGATCTTGGTGACCTGGCCGGCGCCGACGGTCCGGCCACCCTCACGGATGGCGAACTTGAGGCCCTCCTCCATGGCGACCGGCTGGATCAGCGTGACGTTCATGAGGGTGTTGTCACCCGGCATGACCATCTCGGTGCCCTCGGGAAGGGTCACCACGCCCGTTACGTCCGTGGTACGGAAGTAGAACTGCGGGCGGTAGTTGTTGAAGAAGGGGGTGTGACGGCCACCCTCGTCCTTCGACAGGATGTAGGACTGGGCCTCGAACTCGGTGTGCGGCGTGACCGAACCCGGCTTGATGATGACCTGGCCGCGCTCGACGTCCTCGCGCTTGATGCCACGGAGGAGCAGACCGACGTTCTCACCGGCCTGGCCCTCGTCGAGCAGCTTGCGGAACATCTCGATGCCGGTGACCGTGGTGGTGGTCTTCTCGGTCTTGATACCGACGATGTCGACGGTCTCGTTGACCTTGAGGACACCACGCTCGATACGACCGGTGACGACGGTGCCACGACCGGTGATCGTGAAGACGTCCTCGATCGGCATCAGGAACGGCTTCTCGACGTCACGCTCGGGCTGCGGGATCGACTCGTCAACGGCCTTCATCAGGTCGAGAACGGTCTGGCCCCACTCGGCGTCACCCTCGAGCGCCTTGAGCGCCGAGACCTTGACGACCGGCAGGTCGTCGCCCGGGAACTCGTACTCGGAGAGGAGCTCACGAACCTCGAGCTCGACGAGCTCCAGGATCTCCTCGTCGTCCACCATGTCGGCCTTGTTCAGGGCGACAACGATGTACGGAACGCCGACCTGGCGGGCCAGGAGCACGTGCTCCTTGGTCTGCGGCATCGGGCCGTCGGTGGCGGCGACCACGAGGATGGCGCCGTCCATCTGCGCCGCACCCGTGATCATGTTCTTGATGTAGTCCGCGTGACCGGGGCAGTCGACGTGCGCGTAGTGACGCGACTCGGTCTGGTACTCGACATGCGCGATGGAGATGGTGATACCGCGCTGGCGCTCCTCAGGAGCCTTGTCGATCTGGTCGAAGGCCGAGGCCTCGTTCAGGTCCGGGTACGCGTCATGCAGCACCTTGGTAATGGCGGCCGTGAGGGTCGTCTTACCGTGGTCAATGTGACCGATGGTGCCGATGTTGACGTGCGGCTTAGTCCGCTCGAACTTCGCCTTCGCCACTGGGTCCTCCTGTGGAGTGGTTCTGTACGCCTTGCTTCATCGGCGCCAGGTGATCTTTGCTGGGATGCCGGGGCCCGGGGGCGTCCGCCGCATTGCTCTCGCTCTGCGCCGGACGCCCGTCCAGGCACCGGTGACAAGCCTAAAGCGTGAACTCCGAAGAGTTACTCGCCCTTGGCCTTCGCGATGATCTCCTCGGCGACGTTCCGCGGAACCTCGGCGTAGGAGTCGAACTGCATCGAGTAGCTTGCGCGACCCGAGGTCTTGCTGCGGAGGTCTCCGACGTAGCCGAACATCTCCGAGAGGGGCACAAGGCCCTTCACGACGCGAGCACCGCTGCGCTCGTCCATGGCCTGGATCTGGCCACGGCGGGAGTTGAGGTCGCCGATCACATCGCCCATGTAGTCCTCGGGCGTGGTGACCTCGACGGCCATCATCGGCTCGAGGAGCACGGGGGACGCCTTGCGGGCACCCTCCTTGAACGCCTGCGAACCAGCGATCTTGAACGCGAGTTCGGAGGAGTCGACCTCGTGGTAACCACCGTCGAGAAGGGTGACGCGGACGCCCACCATCTCGTAGCCGGCCAGGATGCCGAACTGCATGGCTTCCTGCGCACCCGCGTCCACCGAAGGGATGTACTCACGGGGGATGCGGCCACCGGTGACCTTGTTCACGAACTCGTAGGTCGCGTCGCCGCCCTCGATGGGCTCCAGCGCGATCTGCACCTTCGCGAACTGACCGGTACCACCGGTCTGCTTCTTGTGCGTGTAGTCGATACGCTCGACGGCCTTGCGGATCGTCTCGCGGTACGCGACCTGCGGCTTGCCGACGTTCGCCTCGACGCGGAACTCGCGCCGCATGCGGTCGACGAGCACCTCGAGGTGAAGCTCACCCATACCACCGATGATGGTCTGGCCGGTCTCCTCGTCCGAGTGAACCTGGAAGGAGGGATCCTCCTCCGCGAGACGCTGGATGGCGACACCCAGCTTCTCCTGGTCACCCTTGGTCTTGGGCTCGATCGCGACCTGGATGACCGGCGCCGGGAAGTCCATGGACTCCAGGATCACCGGGTTCTTGTCGTCGCACAGCGTCTCACCGGTGGTGGTCTGCTTCAGGCCCATGACGGCGACGATGTCACCGGCGCCCACCGACTCGATCTCCTCACGCTTGTTCGCGTGCATACGGTAGATCTTGCCGATGCGCTCCTTCTTGCCCTTCGTCGGGTTCAGCACCGCGGTGCCGGACGTCAGGCGGCCGGAGTAGATCCGGATGAAGGTGAGCTTGCCCAGGTGCGGGTCGCTCGCGATCTTGAAGGCCAGCGCGGCCAGCGGCTCGTCGTCCGACGGCTTGCGCGTGACGACCTTCTCCGGGTCCTTGACGTCGTGGCCGTCAATGCCCTCAACGTCGAGGGGGGAGGGGAGGTAGCGCACAACCGCGTCGAGCAGAGGCTGAACGCCCTTGTTCTTGAACGCGGTACCGCAGAAGACGGGGGTGACGGTGGTGCCGCCGCCCTTGCCGGACGCGATGGTGATACGACGGATCGCGGCGTAGAGCTGCTCCTCGGTGGGCTCCTGGCCCTCCAGGTACAGCTCCATCATCTCGTCGTCGTTCTCGGAAACGGCCTCAAGGAGCTTGCCGCGCCATTCCTCGGCAGCCTCCGTGTGCGTGCCCGGAATGTCGACGACGTCGTACATCTCGCCCTTGGTCGCCTCGGCGGACCAGAGCAGTGCCTTCATACGAACGAGGTCGATGACGCCCTTGAAGTCCGCCTCGGCACCGATCGGCAGCTGCATCACGATCGGGGTCGCGCCGAGGCGGTCCACGATCATGTCGACGCAGCGGTGGAACTCGGCACCGGTGCGGTCGAGCTTGTTGACGAAGCAGATACGCGGAACGCCGTAGCGGTCCGCCTGACGCCACACAGTCTCGGACTGCGGCTCAACGCCGGCGACACCGTCGAACACCGTGACGGCACCGTCGAGCACGCGGAGCGAACGCTCCACCTCGACCGTGAAGTCGACGTGACCCGGGGTGTCGATGATGTTGATGGTGTGATCGACGTCCTCGAGCGGCCAGTGACAGGTCGTCGCGGCGGACGTGATCGTGATGCCGCGCTCCTGCTCCTGCTCCATCCAGTCCATCGTGGCAGCGCCGTCGTGGACCTCACCGATCTTGTAGCTCACACCGGTGTAAAACAGGATGCGCTCGGTGGTCGTCGTCTTGCCCGCGTCGATGTGGGCCATGATCCCAATGTTGCGGACCTTGGCCAGGTCAAGCGAAGTGGTGGCCATAAGGCTCAATCTTCTCTCGGTCTCGATGTGGGTAGCGACTACCAGCGGTAGTGCGCGAAGGCCTTGTTGGACTCGGCCATCTTGTGCGTGTCCTCACGCTTCTTGACCGCAGCGCCGAGGCCGTTGGAGGCGTCGAGCAGCTCGTTCATGAGGCGTTCGGTCATGGTCTTCTCGCGACGGGCGCGGGAGTAACCCACGACCCAGCGGAGCGCGAGGGTGGCGGCGCGACCGGGCTTGACCTCGATCGGCACCTGGTAGGTGGCGCCACCGACACGGCGGGACTTGACCTCGAGAGACGGCTTGACGTTCTCGAGGGCGCGCTTCAGCGTGATGACCGGGTCAGCGCCGGTCTTCTCGCGGAGGCCTTCCATGGCGCCGTAGACGATCCGCTCGGCAGTGGAACGCTTGCCGTTGAGCAGGATCTTGTTGATCAGCGACGTGACAAGAGGAGAACCGTAGACCGGGTCGATGATGACCGGGCGCTTCGGGGCGGGGCCCTTACGAGGCATTCTTACTTCTCCTTCTTGGCGCCGTAGCGGCTGCGGGCCTGCTTGCGGTTCTTGACACCCTGGGTGTCGAGGGAACCGCGGATGATCTTGTAACGAACACCCGGCAGGTCCTTCACACGGCCACCACGCACGAGCACGATGGAGTGCTCCTGCAGGTTGTGTCCCTCACCCGGAATGTAGGCCGTGACCTCGATGCCGGAGGTCAGACGCACACGCGCGACCTTCCGCAGGGCCGAGTTCGGCTTCTTCGGGGTGGTCGTGAACACACGCGTGCAGACGCCGCGGCGCTGAGGAGAACCCTCGAGTGCGGGCGTCTTGTTCTTCTCGACCTTGTCCTGCCGGCCCTTCCGGACCAGCTGCTGGATCGTAGGCACTACTTCTCCGGTTTCTGTGTGCCGTATGTGAAACTAACCTGGAACGTCGCCGACCCACGCGGTCGGGTGTGTCGAATGCTGCAGGCTCCCCCGCGAAGGGAGAGAACGCAGATTGCGGTGGCCATTTTCGGACTCGCCGTGCGGTTGAGGACACGCACACGAGCCCAGGCACACCCCAGGCACAAGGTCAGAGCGTACCTACCGCATCGGCTCCGGTCAAAACAAATGCACACGCGCAGGACACACCACCCTGCAAGATACGCCACAGGGCGGCCATCCGCGAGGAATGACCGCCCTGTGGCGTTGCTACTGCCTTACTGGTTGTACGGACCGTAGTCGTAGTCCTCCAGCGGAACGGCCTGGCCGGAGCCGGTGCCGAACGGCGAGTAGTCGATGTCGTCGTAGCCGACGGCCGAGTACATCGCGGCCTTGGCCTCCTCGGTGGGCTCCACCCGGATGTTGCGGTAACGGGACAGGCCCGTACCGGCCGGGATGAGCTTACCGATGATGACGTTCTCCTTGAGGCCGATCAGGGAGTCCGACTTGGCGTTGATCGCCGCGTCGGTCAGAACCCTGGTCGTCTCCTGGAAGGACGCCGCCGACAGCCACGACTCGGTGGCGAGCGAGGCCTTGGTGATACCCATCAGCTGCGGACGGCCGGAGGCCGGGTGGCCGCCTTCCGTGACCACACGACGGTTCTCGGTCTCGAACTTCGAGCGCTCGACGAGCTCGCCCGGCAGCAGCTCCGCGTCGCCGGACTCGATGATCGTCACACGGCGCAGCATCTGCCGGATGATGATCTCGATGTGCTTGTCGTGGATCGACACACCCTGCGAGTTGTAGACCTTCTGGACTTCGCCGACCAGGTGGACCTGGACCGCGCGCTGACCGAGGATCCGCAGCACGTCGTGCGGGTTGGTGGCACCGACGGTGAGCTTCTGGCCCACCTCGACCGCGTCGCCCTCGCCCACGAGCAGACGGGCGCGCTTGGAGATCGGGAACGGCGTCTCCTCGCTGCCGTCGTCCGGCGTGACCACGAGCTTCTTGGTCTTCTCGGTCTCCTCGATACGGACGCGGCCCTTCGCCTCCGAGATCGGGGCGACACCCTTGGGCGTACGAGCCTCGAAGAGCTCGACGACACGGGGCAGACCCTGGGTGATGTCGTCACCGGCCACACCACCGGTGTGGAAGGTACGCATCGTCAGCTGGGTACCGGGCTCACCGATGGACTGGGCGGCGATGATGCCGACCGCCTCACCGATGTCCACCAGCTTGCCGGTGGCGAGCGAACGGCCGTAGCAGTACGCACAGGTGCCGACCGCGGACTCACAGGTCAGGACCGAGCGGGTCTTGACCTCCTCGACGCCCGCGGCGACGACCGCGTCGATGAGCACATCGCCCAGGTCGACATTGGCCGGCGCGATGACCTTGCCGTCGACGACGACGTCCTCGGCGAGCATGCGGGCGTACACGGACGTCTCGACGTCCTCCGCCTTGCGCAGCACACCGTCGGCACCGCGCTCGGCGATCCGCAGCTTGAGGCCGCGGTCGGTGCCGCAGTCCTCTTCGCGGATGATGACGTCCTGCGAGACGTCCACCAGACGACGGGTCAGGTAACCCGAGTCCGCGGTACGCAGGGCGGTGTCCGCCAGACCCTTACGGGCACCGTGGGTGGAGATGAAGTACTCCAGCACGGTGAGACCCTCACGGAACGACGCCTTGATGGGCCGCGGGATGGTCTCGTTCTTGGCGTTCGACACCAGACCACGCATACCGGCGATCTGACGCATCTGCATCATGTTTCCTCGGGCACCCGAGTCAACCATCATGAAGATGGGGTTCGTCTTCGGGAAGTTCGCGTTCATCGCCTCGGCAACCTCGTTGGTCGCCTTGGTCCAGATCGCGATGAGCTCCTGAGTGCGCTCGTCCTTGGTGATCAGACCGCGCTCGTACTGCTTCTGGACCTTCTCGTCCTGCGCCTCGTAGCCCGCGACGATCGCCTTCTTGGCCTCGGGGACCACGACGTCGGAGATGGCCACGGTGACACCGGAACGGGTCGCCCAGTAGAAGCCGGCCGCCTTCAGGTTGTCGAGCGTCGCCGCCAC
This sequence comes from Streptomyces sp. NPDC048479, assembly GCF_040651435.1. Classification (NCBI taxonomy): domain Bacteria; kingdom Bacillati; phylum Actinomycetota; class Actinomycetes; order Kitasatosporales; family Streptomycetaceae; genus Streptomyces; species Streptomyces sp. NPDC048479. The sequence continues at coordinate 187,689 of NZ_JBEZKA010000004.1, read as the reverse complement.
GATGACCTTGGGGTAGCGCTCGGCGAGGTCGTTGACGATCTCGGAGAGCTGCTTCTTGCCCACCGAGTAGTCGACGAACGGGTAGTCCTCGGGCAGCAGCTCGTTGAAGAGCGCGCGGCCCAGGCTCGTACGCAGCCGGAAGCTGTCACCCTGCTGCCACTCGCCCGCGCCGGAGCCGCTGATGTCCGCAGCGCCCTCTTCCTGGGCCGGCGGGGTCCAGCCGCGCGGCGGGATGGTGCCCACCGGGAAGCGGATGTCGACCTTCGCCTGGAGCGAGAGCTCGCGGGCGTCGAACGCCATGATCGCCTCGGCCGTGGAGCCGAAGGACCGGCCCTCGCCGATGACCTTGCGCTCTTCCTCGTCGGTCGTGAGGAAGAACAGGCCCAGCACCATGTCCTGGGTCGGCATGGTGACCGGACGGCCGTCGGCCGGCTTCAGGATGTTGTTCGAGGAGAGCATCAGGATGCGCGCCTCGGCCTGCGCCTCCGCGGAGAGCGGCAGGTGCACGGCCATCTGGTCACCGTCGAAGTCCGCGTTGAACGCGGTGCAGACGAGCGGGTGGATCTGGATGGCCTTGCCCTCGACCAGCTGCGGCTCGAAGGCCTGGATGCCGAGGCGGTGCAGCGTGGGCGCACGGTTCAGCAGAACCGGGTGCTCGGCGATGACCTCTTCGAGGACGTCGTACACGACCGTGCGGCCGCGCTCGACCATGCGCTTCGCCGACTTGATGTTCTGCGCGTGGTTGAGGTCGACCAGACGCTTCATCACGAACGGCTTGAAGAGCTCCAGCGCCATGGCCTTCGGCAGACCGCACTGGTGCAGCTTGAGCTGCGGGCCGACGACGATGACGGAACGGGCCGAGTAGTCGACTCGCTTACCGAGCAGGTTCTGACGGAAACGACCCTGCTTGCCCTTCAGCATGTCGCTGAGGGACTTCAGCGGGCGGTTACCGGGACCGGTCACCGGGCGACCGCGGCGGCCGTTGTCGAACAGCGCGTCGACGGCCTCCTGCAGCATCCGCTTCTCGTTGTTCACGATGATCTCGGGGGCACCGAGGTCAAGGAGACGCTTGAGGCGGTTGTTGCGGTTGATCACACGGCGGTACAGGTCGTTCAGGTCGGAGGTCGCGAAGCGGCCACCGTCCAGCTGCACCATCGGACGCAGGTCCGGCGGGATGACCGGCACGCAGTCCAGCACCATGCCCTTGGGGCTGTTGCTGGTCTGCAGGAACGCGGAGACGACCTTGAGGCGCTTGAGCGCACGGGTCTTCTTCTGGCCCTTGCCGGTACGGATGATCTCGCGGAGACGCTCGGCCTCCTCCTCGAGGTCGAAGGACTCCAGGCGCTTCTGCAGCGCGGCGGCACCCATCGAGCCGTCGAAGTACGTGCCGAAGCGGTCACGCAGCTCGCGGTAGAGCAGCTCGTCGCCCTCGAGGTCCTGGACCTTGAGGTTCTTGAAGCGGCTCCACACCTCGTCGAGACGGTCGATCTCGCGCTGCGCACGGTCACGCAGCTGCTTCATCTCACGCTCGGCGCCCTCGCGCACCTTGCGGCGCACATCGGCCTTGGCGCCCTCGGCCTCGAGCTCGGCCAGGTCGGTCTCGAGCTTCTTGGCGCGGGCCTCGAGGTCGGCGTCACGGCGGTTCTCGACCTGCTGGCGCTCGACGGAGACATGGGCCTCCAGCGAGGGCAGGTCGCGCGTCCGGCGCTCCTCGTCCACGAACGTGATCATGTACGCGGCGAAGTAGATGACCTTCTCGAGGTCCTTCGGCGCGAGGTCGAGCAGGTAGCCGAGGCGCGACGGGACGCCCTTGAAGTACCAGATGTGGGTGACAGGCGCGGCCAGCTCAATGTGACCCATCCGCTCACGGCGCACCTTGGCGCGGGTGACCTCGACGCCACAGCGCTCACAGATGATGCCCTTGAAGCGGACACGCTTGTACTTACCGCAGTAGCACTCCCAGTCCCGGGTCGGACCGAAGATCTTCTCGCAGAAGAGTCCGTCCTTCTCGGGCTTGAGCGTGCGGTAGTTGATGGTCTCCGGCTTCTTGACCTCGCCGTGGGACCACTGTCGGATGTCGTCCGCGGTCGCAAGGCCGATCCGCAGCTCGTCGAAGAAGTTGACGTCGAGCACTATGCGTCAATCCCTCTCAGGGGTTCGTGCCCCTCGCTGTGAAGCGAGATATCGGGCGCTAAATCATGGTCTGTACGGGTCCGGGGCAGGGTCGGGACCTCACGAGGAGGTCCCGACCAGACCCGTCAGACCTCTTCGACGCTGCTCGGCTCGCGCCGGGACAGGTCGATACCGAGCTCTTCCGCAGCGCGGAAGACGTCCTCGTCCGTGTCGCGCATCTCGATGGACATACCGTCCGAGGACAGCACCTCCACGTTGAGGCAGAGCGACTGCATTTCCTTGATGAGCACCTTGAAGGACTCGGGAATGCCGGGCTCGGGGATGTTCTCGCCCTTGACGATGGCCTCGTAGACCTTCACGCGGCCGGTGACGTCGTCGGACTTGATGGTCAGCAGCTCCTGGAGGGCGTACGCGGCGCCGTAAGCCTCCAGCGCCCACACCTCCATCTCACCGAATCGCTGGCCACCGAACTGGGCCTTACCACCCAGCGGCTGCTGGGTGATCATCGAGTACGGACCGGTCGAACGAGCGTGCAGCTTGTCGTCGACCAGGTGGTGGAGCTTGAGGATGTACATGTAGCCGACCGAAACCGGGTCCGGGAACGGCTCGCCGGAGCGGCCGTCGAACAGGTTGGCCTTGCCGGACGGCTGAACCATCCGGTTGCCGTCGCGGTTCGGGATCGTGGCCTCGAAGAGACCGGCGATCTCGTCCTCGCGCGCACCGTCGAAGACCGGCGTCGCGACGTTCGTACCGGGCTGGACCTCGTCCGCGCCGATCGCCTTCAGCCGCTCCATCCACTCCTCGTTGCCCTCGACCTTCCAGCCCTGGCTGGCGAGCCAGCCGAGGTGGATCTCGAGAACCTGTCCCGGGTTCATTCGGGACGGGACACCCAGCGGGTTGAGGATGATGTCGACCGGGGTGCCGTCCTCCAGGAACGGCATGTCCTCGATCGGCAGGATCTTCGAGATGACGCCCTTGTTGCCGTGACGGCCGGCGAGCTTGTCACCATCGGTGATCTTGCGCTTCTGCGCGACGTAGACGCGAACCAGCTGGTTCACGCCCGGCGGCAGCTCGTCGCCCTCCTCGCGGTCGAAGACGCGGACGCCGATGATCTTGCCGATCTCGCCGTGCGGCACCTTCAGCGAGGTGTCACGGACCTCACGCGCCTTCTCACCGAAGATCGCGCGGAGCAGACGCTCCTCCGGGGTCAGCTCCGTCTCGCCCTTGGGCGTGACCTTGCCGACCAGGATGTCGCCGGCGACAACCTCGGCACCGATACGGATGATGCCGCGCTCGTCGAGGTCGGCGAGGACCTCCTCGGAGACGTTCGGGATGTCCCGGGTGATCTCCTCCGGGCCGAGCTTGGTGTCACGGGCGTCGACCTCGTGCTCCTCGATGTGGATCGAGGAGAGGACGTCGTCCTGCACGAGGCGCTGCGACAGGATGATCGCGTCCTCGTAGTTGTGACCCTCCCACGGCATGAAGGCGACCAGCAGGTTCTTGCCCAGCGCCATCTCACCCTGCTCGGTGGCAGGACCATCGGCGAGGACCTGGCCCTCGACGACCCGGGCGCCCTCGTCCACGACAACCTTCTGGTTGACCGAGGTGCCCTGGTTGGAGCGGGAGAACTTCGCGATGCGGTACGTGGTGTACGTGCCGTCGTCGTTGGCGACGGTGATGTAGTCCGCGGATACCTCCTGGACAACACCTTCCTTCTCCGCCTTGATGACGTCGCCGGCGTCGACCGCACAGCGGTACTCCATGCCGGTGCCGACCAGCGGCGCCTCGGACGTGATCAGCGGCACCGCCTGACGCATCATGTTCGCGCCCATGAGGGCACGGTTGGCGTCGTCGTGCTCGAGGAACGGGATCATGGCGGTCGCGACCGACACCATCTGGCGCGGCGAGACATCCATGTAGTCCACGTCCGTGCCGGGCACGTAGTCGACCTCGCCGCCACGGCGGCGGACCAGCACCCGGTTCTCGGCGAACCGCAGGTCGTCGGTGAGCGCGGCGTTGGCCTGCGCGATGACGAACCGGTCCTCCTCGTCGGCGGTCAGGTAGTCGACGTCGTCGGTCACCTGGTCGTCGACGACCCGGCGGTACGGCGTCTCGACGAAGCCGAACGCGTTGACGCGGCCGTAGGAGGCGAGCGAGCCGATCAGACCGATGTTCGGGCCTTCAGGGGTCTCGATCGGGCACATGCGGCCGTAGTGGGACGGGTGCACGTCACGGACCTCGAAGCCGGCCCGCTCACGGGAGAGACCACCCGGGCCGAGCGCCGACAGACGGCGCTTGTGGGTGAGACCCGACAGCGGGTTGTTCTGGTCCATGAACTGCGACAGCTGGCTGGTGCCGAAGAACTCCTTGATGGAGGCGACGACCGGCCGGATGTTGATCAGGGTCTGCGGCGTGATCGCCTCAACGTCCTGGGTCGTCATGCGCTCACGCACGACGCGCTCCATACGAGCCAGACCCGTACGGACCTGGTTCTGGATGAGCTCGCCGACGTTACGCAGACGACGGTTGCCGAAGTGGTCGATGTCGTCGGTCTCGACGACGATCTCGGTGCCGCTCTCGCCGACCGTCTCGGTCTCACCGGCGTGCAGCTTGACCAGGTACTTGATGGTCGCGATGACATCGTCGGTGGTGAGCACGCCGGCGTCCAGCGGCTCATCCGCGCCGAGCTTCTTGTTCACCTTGTAGCGGCCGACCTTGGCGAGGTCGTAGCGCTTCGGGTTGAAGTAGAGGTTCTCGAGCAGCGTCTGAGCGGCCTCGCGCGTCGGGGGCTCACCCGGACGCAGCTTGCGGTAGATGTCGAGCAGCGCGTCGTCCTGGCCCTGGGTGTGGTCCTTCTCCAGGGTGGCGCGCATCGACTCGTACTCGCCGAACTCCTCGAGGATCTGCTCGGTGGTCCAACCGAGAGCCTTGAGCAGGACGGTGACGGACTGCTTGCGCTTGCGGTCGATGCGGACACCGACCATGTCGCGCTTGTCGATCTCCATCTCGAGCCAGGCACCCCGGGACGGGATGATCTTGGCCGTGTAGATGTCCTTGTCGGACGTCTTGTCGATGTTGGAGTCGAAGTAGACACCCGGCGAGCGGACCAGCTGGGACACCACGACACGCTCGGTGCCGTTGATGACGAAGGTGCCCTTGTTGGTCATGAGCGGGAAGTCGCCCATGAAGACCGTCTGGGACTTGATCTCGCCGGTCTCGTTGTTGGTGAACTCGGCGGTGACGAAGAGCGGGGCAGCGTACGTGAAGTCGCGCTCCTTGCACTCGTCGATGGAGTTCTTCGGAGGCTCGAAGCGGTGGTCGCGGAAAGTAAGCGACATCGACCCGGAGAAGTCCTCGATCGGAGAGATCTCCTCGAAGATCTCTTCCAGACCGGACTTGGTGGGGACGTCCTGTCCGCTGTCCAGAGCCGCCTCGACACGAGCCTTCCAAGCGGCGTTCCCGAGCAGCCAGTCAAAGCTCTCGGTCTGCAGCGCGAGGAGGTTCGGAACCTCGAGGGGCTCCTTGATCTTTGCAAAGGAGATGCGCAGCGGGGCGGTGCTGGCGCCGTTGTTCGTATTCGCGGTCGAGGCGTTGCGCGAGGCGGCCAAGAGGGGGTCCTTCCGAGGGCTCGGACTCACTACGCGCGTACCGGTCCCATGCTGGGCACGGAGATAGAAATCCCAGGTGAGGGATGATTCGATCAACGGTGCTCGTGCGTGGGGATGCCCCTGGTGACGGGCAGGAGGCAGTTAACAGGCAGCGCAAAGGGTCAGTGTAGCCACTTGGCACACTGATGTCCAGTGCGGGTTTTCGAGACCCTCGTTGTTCTCAACTCCGCGGCAAGCCCTCGCGCCATGTGGCGCACATCGATACTGCCCGTTCGGTCGTCGATCCATGCCTCGGATCCGGATCGTTGTGACGACGCGTCCTGAGAATTGCGCGCTCCGTGCGGTTCGTCAAGACCCCCCCACTCAGACTGGCTGCTGGGATCGTCACTGACCAGCGTCAGGGGCGCACGGCGAAGATCACGATACCCCCCGAAAACGGAAGAGCAAGGCAGGCCTCGCGGGAACGCCGAAGGGCGACCACCCGAATGGGTGATCGCCCTTCGCTGTGTCCCCAGCGGCCCCTAAGCGGAACCGGCTGTTGCCGCTATGCGCCTTCCGGCGCGCGGCAGAGACTCAGAAGGTCACTTGACCTCGACGGACGCGCCAGCGGCCTTGAGGGACTCGGCAGCCTTCTCAGCGGCCTCCTTGGCGACCTTCTCGAGGACCGGCTTCGGGGTGCCGTCGACGAGGTCCTTGGCCTCCTTGAGACCCAGGGAGGTCAGCTCGCGCACGACCTTGATGACCTGGATCTTCTTCTCGCCGGCGCCGGTGAGGATGACGTCGAACTCGTCCTGCTCGGCCTCGGCCTCGGCCGGGGCGGCAGCGGCGCCACCAGCGGCAACGGCGACCGGGGCGGCGGCGGTGACGTCGAACTTCTCCTCGAAGGCCTTCACGAACTCGGAGAGCTCGATGAGGGTCATCTCCTCGAACTGCGCAAGCAGGTCGTCCTGGGTGAGCTTCGCCATGATGGCGGTCCTTCCACTAATTCGGCTGGTGCCGGATGTATATGTCGGCGGGCGTACATCGGCCCGCTGCGACCGGCCGCATTACGCGGCGACGGTCAATGCGCGAGCCGAATTACTCGGCACCGCCCTGCTCGGCCTTCTTGGCACGAAGCGCCTCCGCGGTGCGGACGAACTTCGAGGGAAGCGCCTGGAAGAGCGCGGCAGCCTGGGACTGCTTGCCCTTCATGGCGCCCGCCAGCTTGGCGAGCAGAACCTCGCGGGACTCGAGGTCCGCAAGCTTCTTGATCTCATCGGCGGACAGCGCCTTACCGTCAAGGACACCGCCCTTGATGATGAGGTTGGGGTTGTCCTTGGCGAAGTCACGAAGACCCTTCGCCGACTCCACCGGGTCACCGGTGACGAAGGCAACCGCTGTCGGACCGTTGAACAGGTCGTCGAGCGTGTTGATCCCGGCCTCGTTGGCCGCAATCTTGGTCAGCGTGTTCTTCACCACGGCGTACTGGGCGTTCTCACCGAGCGAACGGCGCAGCTGCTTGAGCTGGGCCACGGTGAGACCCCGGTACTCGGTCAGCACGGCGGCGTTCGAGCTGCGGAACTGGTCCGCGAGCTCGGCTACCGCGGCAGCCTTGTCGGGCCTTGCCATAGAGCGTCGGCCTCCTTCCGGGTGATGAGGACCGCTCAGAAGGGGCTGAACAAAACGAAACGCCCCGGCGCAGGCGCACGGGGCGTAGCTCTACCGGAGCGAGTCCGGGAACTGTCCACAGTCACCTGCGCAGGACGTCCGCAGTCAGCGGATCCTTCGGCCACCGCACCCTCTTGCGAGGACACAGCAACGACCAGCGGTCTTTGGCTTCTGTGGAAGAGTACGCGAATGGTTCCGCGTCAGGCAAATCGCCGCTTACGAGGCCCCCGCCGCCTGCCGGTTCATGAGCTTGGTGAAGTCAACCGTGTCAGCGGCCGGCGGCGCCTCGACCGACGCCGCAATGCCGTAGTCGGAGTAGAAGACCGTCGAGTTGAACGCGCCGGTCTTCAGCTGACCGCTTTCGGACTTCTTCACCAGCAGGTCGTTCTTGTCGACCCAGATGTCGACCTTCTCGGTGGTGACGCCGGCCTTGCCGAGCTGCTCCTTGAAGGCCTTCAGCTGGTCGGCGCTGAGCGCGGCGTTCTTCTCCGACAGCTTCGCGACGTCGACCGTGCCGGAGTAATGCGTGGCGGAGACGCCCCGTACCTTCTCCTCGCCCACCTTCTTCACATCGCCCGAGGCGAGCAGGGCCTTCACTCCCTTGTCCGGAGTGGCGTTCTGCATCTGGTCCTTCATGACGTCGCCGGAGGCGCCCATCAGCTTGGACAGATCGGCGTAGCCGTACCGGATCCAGTGCTTGCCGCCCGTCTGCGCGGCGAGGGCGTCGCCCAGGTTCGCGTAGTACGCGTCGCTCAGATAGCGGGCCTTCACGGCTCCGTTGCCACCGGCCTTCTTCATGGCGTCCGCCATGGTGCCGCCGGTGTATTTCATCTCCATGGCGCCGGTGATGCCGTCCGCCCAGTCGAGGGCCCCGTTCATCGTCACGGTCATGGCAGAGCCCATCACCATCGTGCCGTCGACCTTTGCGGAGTGGGCTCCGCTGGTCTTCTGCTCGACGGTGCGCAGCGCGGCGATCGGGCTGACCGCGGCCACACCCCCGCTCCCGGCCTTCGTCCCGCCTCCGCTGCCGCTGCCGCCGCCCTGACAGCCTGCGGCTCCGGCGATCACGGCGACCGCCGTCAGCGCAACACCCGCGCGCCTGAATCCAGACGTGCTCATAAACCCCACCCCTTGTGTCTCAGCGAACTCACAGAACCGTAACGCAGCCCTACGACAGCGCGTACGAAGAAAGCCGGTCCCCGCACCTCGGTGAGAGGTACGGGGACCGGCTTCAGTACGCGAGACCCGCGGCTGCCGTCAGATTCAGACGGAAGCCGGGTCCTCCTCGACGAGGAGGTTGCGGGTGCGGTTGGAGTCCAGCGGGATGCCGGGGCCCATCGTCGTGGTCAGGGTCGCCTTCTTGATGTAGCGGCCCTTCGCGGCGGACGGCTTCAGACGGAGGATCTCCTCCAGCGCCGCGGCGTAGTTCTCGACCAGCTTCGTCTCGTCGAAGGAGACCTTGCCGATGATGAAGTGCAGGTTCGAGTGCTTGTCGACGCGGAACTCGATCTTGCCGCCCTTGATGTCGTTCACAGCCTTGGTGACATCGGGGGTGACGGTGCCGGTCTTCGGGTTCGGCATCAGACCACGCGGACCGAGCACGCGGCCGAGGCGGCCGACCTTGCCCATGAGGTCCGGGGTGGCGACGACGGCGTCGAAGTCCAGCCGGCCCTTCGCAACCTCGTCGATCAGTTCGTCGGAGCCGACGATGTCGGCGCCCGCGGCTTCCGCGGCCGCAGCACGGTCACCGGTCGCGAAGACCAGGACCCGGGCGGTCTTGCCGGTGCCGTGCGGAAGGTTGACGGTGCCACGGACCATCTGGTCGGCCTTGCGCGGGTCAACGCCCAGGCGGAAGGCGACCTCGACGGTGCCGTCGAACTTGCTGGCGGCGGTGTCCTTGGCGAGACGGACGGCCTCGAGCGGGGCGTAGTTGCGCTCCCGGTCGATCTTGGCGTCCGCAGCGCGGAGAGTCTTGCTGCGCTTCACTTCTGCTCCTGAGGTTCAGGGGTGGAGTCGTGGTGCGGACCAGCGCTTGGTCCTACCACTGAGAGGTCGTACAGGGAGCTGAGCTGTCAGCCCTCGACCGTGATGCCCATGGAACGGGCGGTGCCGGCGATGATCTTCGACGCGGCGTCCAGGTCGTTGGCGTTCAGGTCGGGCATCTTGACCGTGGCGATCTCGCGGACCTGGGCGCCGGTGAGCTTGGCAACCTTGGTCTTGTGCGGCTCGCCGGAGCCCTTGTCCACACCCGCGGCCTTGAGGATCAGCTTGGCGGCCGGCGGAGTCTTGGTGATGAAGGTGAAGGAACGGTCCTCGTAGACCGTGATCTCCACCGGCACGACCATGCCACGCTGCGACTCGGTCGCGGCGTTGTAGGCCTTGCAGAACTCCATGATGTTGACGCCGTGCTGACCGAGCGCGGGGCCGACCGGCGGAGCCGGGTTGGCCGCGCCGGCCTGGATCTGGAGCTTGATAAGCCCCGTGACCTTCTTCTTCTTGGGAGGCATTGCTCTCTCCGGGTCCTAGTGAGAGTTTTCAGCGCTCCATCCAGTCATCCGGATGGAGGCATACCGCACAACGATAACGGGTACAGCTGCGCGGCCAAAAACCGAGCAGGTCAGAGCGGCTGCGAGAGCCGTTCTGACCTGTTCGGAGGCGTATGTTCCAGAACGAACTAGTTCTTCTGGATCTGGTCGAAGCTGAGCTCGACCGGGGTCTCGCGGCCGAAGATCTCGACGAGGCCCTTGACCTTCTTCGAGTCGGCGTTGATCTCGTTGATCGTGGCCTGCAGCGTCGCGAACGGGCCGTCGGTGACGGTGACCGAGTCGCCGACCTCGAAGTCCAGCACCTGGACCTCGACCTTGCGGGCCGGAGCCGGCTTGCCCTCGGCCTCTGCGGCCTCGCGGGCGGCCTTCTCCTCGGCCTCCGGGGCGAGCATCTTGACGATCTCGTCCAGGGTCAGCGGGTACGGGTCGTAGGCGTTGCCCACGAAGCCGGTGACGCCGGGGGTGTTGCGGACGACGCCCCAGGACTCGTTGGTCAGGTCCATGCGGACCAGGACGTAGCCGGGAAGCTTGTTCTGGCGGACGTTCTTGCGCTCGCCGTTCTTGATCTGGACGATCTCTTCCTCGGGCACTTCGGCCTGGTAGATGAAGTCCTCGACGTTCAGCGAGACGGCACGCTGCTCCAGATTCGCCTTCACGCGCTTCTCGTACCCGGCGTACGTGTGGATGACGTACCACTCGCCCGGCAGTCCGCGAAGTTCGTCGCGGAGGGCGGCGACCGGGTCGGCAGGGGCCTCGGGCTCTGCGGGCTCTTCGTCCTCGGCGCCGGCGGCCTCTTCGGCGTCCTCGACGTCGGCTGTGGCCGCCTCGTCCTCTTCGACCTCGGCCACCGCGGTGGCCTCGTCCTCGACGTGCATCGCGGCCTTCTCGGCCGGCTCGCCCGCAGCGGCGTCGGCAGCCTCGGCGAGGTCGACCTCGTCGGCCCCTTCGACGATGTCGAGCGCGTCGTCGTCGAGCGCGTCGATGTCGACCGTGTCCGGCGCAGCCTCGGCCGCCTCGGCCGTCGCCGCAGTCTCTTCGCCCTCCACGGGCTCGACGGCGTCGTTCAGGTTCGGGTCAGACACGGTGGCTGCTTCTTCCTGGATACAGATGGGGTGGAACATGCGAAAGGGGCGCCGCTGCCGGCGCCCTCCGCGGGATCAGCCGAAGACGTACTTGACGGCTTCCTGGAACCCATAGTCAATCACGGTCACCAGACCAATCATGACGACTACGAAGACAATCACCACTGTGGTGTACGTCGTCAGCTGACTGCGAGTGGGCCAGACGACCTTGCGCAGCTCGGCGACGATCTGTCGGTAGAAGAGCGCGAGACGGCCCAGAGGGCCCTTCTTCCCGCGCTTGCCGCCCTTGCGGGTCCGCTTCTTCGACTCCGGCGCCTCGTCATCGGCATCAGGCATGTCGATGGAGCCCACGGCGTCCGTCACGATCTTTCACCTGATTCCGGGTCGTGGCCGCGCCGCGCCCGGTGGAGCCGCACGGCGGTTCATTGAATGTACGTACATGCGCACACAACCTGGCGAAGGTGTGTGTAGCAGGGCCGGAGGGACTTGAACCCCCAACCGCTGGTTTTGGAGACCAGTGCTCTACCAATTGAGCTACGACCCTTTGTGGTTTCCCCAACCTACCCCATCCGTAGATGTGGTTGGCGAGGGCCAACGACGAGTGAGTGTACGTGGTTGCAGGCCCGGCGTCGAACAGATAGCTCCTGGCCGGTTCCTGTCCGCTACTCGAAACACGTGTACCGGGTCCGTTTGCGGTCTGGGACGATGGCCCGTATGAGCGCTGCAACCCCTCCCACCGAGCGCCGGGTCTCCGCCCGCATCGGCGCGATCTCCGAGTCCGCGACCCTCGCCGTCGACGCCAAGGCAAAGGCCCTCAAGGCCGCCGGCCGTCCGGTGATCGGCTTCGGCGCGGGTGAGCCGGACTTCCCGACACCCGACTACATCGTCGAGGCCGCGATCGAGGCCTGTCGCAACCCGAAGTACCACCGCTACACCCCGGCCGGAGGGCTCCCCGAGCTCAAGGCCGCCATCGCCGCGAAGACGCTGCGCGACTCCGGCTACGAGGTCGACGCCTCCCAGATCCTGGTCACCAACGGTGGCAAGCAGGCGATCTACGAGGCGTTCGCGGCGATCCTGGACCCGGGCGACGAGGTCATCGTGCCGGCTCCGTACTGGACGACCTACCCCGAGTCGATCCGCCTCGCGGGCGGTGTACCCGTTGACGTCGTGGCCGACGAGACCACCGGTTACCTGGTCTCCGTCGAGCAGCTGGAGGCGGCGCGCACGGAGCGTACGAAGGTCGTCCTCTTCGTCTCGCCCTCGAACCCGACGGGCGCGGTCTACAGCGAGGCCGACGCCGAGGCGATCGGCCGCTGGGCCGCGGAGCACGGCCTGTGGGTCCTCACCGACGAGATCTACGAGCACCTGGTCTACGGCGACGCGAAGTTCACCTCGCTCCCCACGCTCGTCCCCGAGCTGCGCGAGAAGTGCATCGTCGTCAACGGTGTCGCCAAGACGTACGCCATGACCGGCTGGCGCGTGGGGTGGATGATCGCCCCCAAGGACGTGATCAAGGCCGCGACCAACCTGCAGTCGCACGCCACGTCGAACGTCTCCAATGTCGCGCAGATCGCGGCGCTGGCTGCCGTCTCTGGGAACCTGGACGCGGTCGCCGAGATGCGGACCGCCTTCGACCGGCGCCGCCAGACCATCGTGCGGATGCTCAACGAGATCGACGGTGTGCTCTGCCCGACCCCCGAGGGCGCGTTCTACGCGTACCCCTCGGTGAAGGCGCTGCTGGGCAAGGAGATCCGCGGGAAGCGTCCGCAGACCTCGGTCGAGCTGGCCGCGCTGATCCTGGACGAGGTCGAGGTGGCGGTGGTTCCCGGCGAGGCCTTCGGTACGCCGGGCTATCTGCGGCTTTCGTACGCGCTGGGCGACGAGGACCTGGTCGAGGGTGTCTCGCGGATCCAGAAGCTGCTGGCCGAGGCGCGCGACTGAATCTGCTCACTGAGTGGGCTGGCGGGCTCCCGGCTTCTGCCGGGGGCCCGTTTCCGTTCCGTTTCTTCGTTCGGGCAAGGACCCGATCGGGGAAAGGGGCTCCGGACGGCGGGCAGGTGCGGCAAGATCCTTCAATGGAGCAAGTTCGTGCCCGCGGCGGAGCCGCTGAACGAGACCTCAGGCTGTTGCCGAAGGCCCATCTGCATCTGCACTTCACCGGGTCGATGCGACCCACCACCCTGCTCGAGCTCGCCGACAAGTACGGCGTCCATCTGCCCGATGCCCTGACCAGCGGCGAACCGCCCAAGCTACGGGCGACCGACGAGCGCGGCTGGTTCCGTTTCCAGCGGCTCTACGACATCGCCCGGTCCTGTCTGCGCTCGCCCGAGGACATCCAGCGGCTGGTGCGCGAGGCGGCCGAGGAGGATGTGCGGGACGGCTCGGGGTGGCTTGAAATACAGGTCGACCCGACCTCGTACGCCCCCATGCTGGGCGGGCTGATTCCGGCGCTGGAGATCATCCTGGACGCGGTGGAGCGCGCCGGACGGGAGACCGGTCTCGGTATGCGGGTGCTGGTCGCGGCGAACCGTATGAAGCATCCGCTGGACGCGCGCACGCTGGCGCGGCTCGCGGTGCGGTACGCGGACCGGGGGGTCGTCGGATTCGGTCTCTCCAACGACGAACGCCGGGGCATGGCACGGGACTTCGACCGCGCCTTCGCGATCGCCAGGGACGGCGGCCTGCTGGCGGCGCCGCACGGCGGCGAGCTGACCGGACCCGCGTCCGTACGGGACTGCCTGGACGATCTGCGCGCCTCCCGGATCGGCCACGGCGTACGGGCCGCGGAAGACCCACAGCTGCTGCGGAAGCTGGCCGAGCGCGGGGTGACCTGCGAGGTGTGCCCCTCGTCGAATGTGGCGCTGGGCGTGTACGAGAAGCCGGCGGACGTACCGCTTCGGACGCTGTACGACGCCGGGGTGCCGATGGCGCTCGGGGCGGACGACCCGCTGCTCTTCGGCTCCCGGCTGGCGGCGCAGTACGAGCTGGCGCGGACGCACCACGGTTTCACCGACGCGGAGCTCGCGGAGCTGGCCGGGCAGTCCGTGCGCGGCTCGGCGGCGCCTGAGGAGATCAGGGACAAGCTGCTGGCCGGCATCGACGAGTGGCTGACCGACCGGCCGGCTAACTGATTCCGCGCAGCAGCGTGCGGGCGATTCCCGCGGCGAACTCGTCGAGCGGCTGTGGGGGCTTTCCGTCCGCGGTCATGTCGTACGCGAAGGCCCGTTGTGCACAGGCACCGAGAAGCAGGGACGCGCCCGCGTAGGTGTCCGCGTCGGCGTGCACCCGGCCGGCGTCCTGCTCGGCGCGCAGATACGCGTCGAGGCCCCGGATGGGCATGTGCGGGCCTGCGCCCAGCTCGCGCAGGGCCGCGTCGTGGCGCTGCTTGAGCCGGGGGTCGGCGTAGAGCGAAGCGGCGATCGGGAAGCTCTGGGCGTAGAAGAGCGCGGCCTCGCGGGCGATCTCGGTGAGGTTCTCCTCGACGGTGCGCCGCGCAGGGTCGGCGACGAGTGTGTCCAGCAGCGGGGTGAGCCTGGGCAGCCGCTCCTTCAGCACGGTCACGAAGAGCTCCTCCTTGCTCGCGAAGTGCTTGTAGAGCGCCGCCTCCGAGCAGCCGGCCGCCTTGGCGATCTCCTTGGTGGTGGCACGGGCGAGGCCGATGGTGAGCAGGAGCTCATGCGCGGCGTCGAGGATGCGGGCGCGGGCCGGTCTCTGCATGGAACCTCCGAAAGGCACTTGACGGGTGAGTGAGCACTTACCCACTCTAGAGGTGAGTGAATACTTACCCACCATGGAGGTGCGGACCATGAGACTCACCGTTTTCGGCGCGACCGGCGGCATCGGGCAGGAGATCGTCACGCAGGCACTGGCGGCGGGGCACGAGGTGACGGCGGTGGTTCGCGATCCGGCGCGGTTCACGGTCACGGGCCCCGGCCTGCAGGTTTTCCGTGCGGATCTGAAGGAGGGCGAGTCGCTGCGGGAGGCCGTCGCCGGGCGCGACGCGGTGCTCTCGGGTCTCGGCGCACGCAAGCGCGCGGACGCCGGGATCGCGGCGAAGCTGACCCGCTCGGTGCTGTGGGCGATGGAGGCAGAGGGGACACGTCGGCTGCTGGTGGTGAGCGCGGCCCCGCTCGGCCCGGTCCCGGAGCGCCAGCCGCTGCTGGACCGCACGATGCTGGCGGCCGTCAACACGGCGCTGAAGGCTGTGTACGACGACCTCCGGACCATGGAGGAGGAGCTGGCACGCAGCACGACGGACTGGACTTCGGTACGCCCGCCGCGGCTGCTGAACAAGCCGCTGACGGGCTCCTACCGGACGGTCGTCGGCGGCAGTCCGCGCCGCGGCAGGATGATCGGCCGGGCGGATGTGGCACACGCGATGCTGGCGATGGTCGACGACCCGGCGACGGTGAAGCAGGGAGTCGGGGTGGCGTACTAGGCCCTGGGGGAGATCGAGGACGAACCGGCTGCCGGGCGGACCCGGGCAACGCTGGACCCCGGCGGGTTCCATCAGCTTTTACAGCCTGATGCCGACCGTCAGCTTTACAGGCTGACGCCGACCGTCACCGGCTCGTTGACCAGCGTGACGCCGAAGTTCTCGCGCACGCCCGCCACGACCTCGCGGGCGAGCGCCAGCAGATCCTCGGTGGTGGCCTCGCCGCGGTTGGTGAGGGCCAGCGTGTGCTTGGTGGAGATACGCGCGGGCCCGGTGCCGTATCCCTTGGTGAAACCGGCCTTGTCGATCAGCCAGGCCGCCGAGGTCTTGGTGCGTCCCTCCCCCGCCGGGAAGGCGGGCGGCGCGATGTCCGGGCCGAGGCGGTCGTGGACGCGTGCCAGGAAGGACTCGTACGCGGCCTGCTCGAGGATCGGATTGGTGAAGAAGGACCCGGCGGACCAGGTGTCGTGGTCCTCGGGGTCCAGCACCATGCCCTTGCCTGCACGCAGCTTGAGTACGGTCTCGCGGGCGGCGGCGGCCGGGACGCGGTCGCCGGCCTCGACGCCGAGGGCGCGGGCCGTCTCGGCGTACTTCAGGGGCGCGGACAGGCCGTCCGCGTCCTCCAGCTCGAAGCGGACGCGCAGCACGACATAGCGCTCGGGGTGCTGCTTGAAGCGGCTGTGGCGGTACGAGAAGGCGCACTCGGCGTTCGGGACGATGACCGTCTCGCCGGTGCGGCGGTCGTAGGCGACGACCTCGGTGATGGTGCTGGAGACCTCCTGGCCGTACGCGCCGACGTTCTGGATCGGCGTCGCACCGGCCGATCCGGGGATGCCGGCCAGGCACTCGATGCCCGCGAGCCCCGCCTCGACGGTGCGGGCGACCGCGTCCGTCCAGACCTCACCGGCCGCCAACTCCAGCTTGGTACCGGAGAGTTCGAAGCCCCGCGTCGCGATACGGAGCGCGGTGCCGTCGAAGCCCTTGTCCCCGATGACCAGATTGCTGCCGCCGCCGATGATCAGCAGCGGGGCGCCGGCGGCGTCCGCCTCGCGTACGACGGCGACCACCTCGTCGTCGGTGGTGGCCGTGACGAGGCGCGTCGCGGGGCCGCCGAGCCGGAAGGTGGTCAGGGGGGCGAGGGGAGCGTCGTGGAGTTCCTGCACGGGCACAAGGGTACGGTCCGTGGCCCACCGCTCGGGCGGGGCCACGGACCGTCTGCGTACTCCGGCCGTCATACGGCGATGGACTCGCGCTCCTCGGCGGCCGGGGACGCCTCCTGGGGAACTGCCTCGACCGTACGGCGGCGGCCCGGGATCAACAGGGCGATCAGTGCCGCGAGAGCCACCGCTCCGGCGCCTATCCACAGTGCCGGGACAGTGCCGTCGGTGAAGGCGTCGGCGGACTCGTAGCCGCCCTGGGCCGCGAAGACCGCGCCGAGGACCGCCACACCGAGGGCTCCGCCGACCTCGCGCAGGGCGTTGTTGGCGCCGGAGGCGATGCCCTGCTCGGCGGGACTGACGCTGGACATGACCACACTGGCAGCGGGGGCGAAGTAGAGCGCCATGCCGATACCGCCGAGGATCAGGCCGGGAAGCTGGGCCGGGTACGAGACACCGGGCTCGATGACCAGGGCGAAGAGGCCGAGGCCGATCGCCTGGAGGGCGAGGCCGGTGACGACGACCGGGCGGCCGCCGATCTTGTCGGAGAGGTATCCGGCGATGGGCGCGACGATCAGCGGCATACCGGTCCAGGGCAGCATCCGCAGGCCCGCCTCGGTGGGCGAATAGCCGGCGACGCCCTGCAGGAACTGGCTGAGCAGGAAGATCGAGCCGAACATCCCCAGGAACATCAGCAGGCTCGCGATATTGATCCCGAAGAAGGCGCGGCTGCGGAAGAGCCGCATGGGGAGCATGGGGTTCTTGTTGTTGAAGCCGTGGTGGACGAAGCCGGCGAGGAGCGCCGTGCCCACGATCAGACCGGCGAGGATCGGGGTACTGGTCCAGCCGTCGGCGTTGCCGTTGACCAGCGCGTAGACGATGCCGAAGAGGCCGCCGCTGACGAGGAGGGTGCCGGGGACGTCGAGCCGGGCGTTCGGGGCGTACGACTCGTCGAGGCGCAGCCGGGCGAGCGGCAGCAGAGCCACGCCTATCGGGACGTTCAGCCAGAAGATCCACTGCCACGAGATGTGTTCGGTGAGACTGCCGCCGATGAGAGGGCCGCTGGCGACGGCGAGGCCGGTGACGGCGCCGAAGATGCCGAGGGCCGCGCCGCGGCGTGCGACGGGCACGGCCGCCGTGAGCAGGGTCAGGGTGAGCGGCATCATGACCGCGGCGCCGACGCCCTGGACGGCGCGGGCGGCGATGAGGGCATCGATACCGGGTGCGAGCGCGGCCGCGGCGGAGGCACCGGTGAAGATCGTGAGGCCGACGATGAAGAGCTTCCGGCGGCCGAAGCGGTCACCGAGGGCCGCCCCGAACATCAGCAGTACGGCGAAGGTGAGGGTGTACGCGCTCACCGTCCATTCGAGGTCCTCCAGCGCACCGCCGAGATCCTTGCGGATGGAGGGGAGCGCGGTGGTGACGACAAGGTTGTCGAGGGCCGCCATGAAGCTGGCGACGCTGGTGATGACGAGGGCCCAGGCGGCGCTGCCGCGGCGGACTGTTAGCTGGTTCACTGCTCCCCCAGAGGGTTAGTTATTAATTACTAACTTTCACGGGCAAAACTCTCCCCACCCCCGAGGAAGCGAGATCCTGCAACTAGCGCGAAGCCCTGATGTCGGACATGTCGAGCCCGGCCCACACCCGGTGATCCTCCGGGAAGCCCAGCGCCACCAGGACGTTGATCAGCATGCCGCAACCGAGGAAGTCGGTCGTCTCGTTCACGTCCCCGGCGAAGGCGGCCTGCCCCTGGTCCCAGATCTCGGCCCAGGCGGCTCTGATCCGCTCACCGAACTCGTGATCCCCCGCCGCCTCGGCGGAGGCCACGGCGACATACGTCTGCATCTGCATCAGCAGCTTGTCGCCGTCACCGATGAGCTCCATGTACGCCGCCGCCATCGCCTCCAGCGGTGAGCTGTCGGGACGCCGCTCCAGGGCGTCGGCGAACGCCTTCGGGGTCTCCTCCAGACAGCGGAGCGCCGCAGCGAGGAACAGCTCCCGCTTGTTCTTGAAGAGGCGGAAGAGGTACGGCTGCGATACGCCGACCCGCTTGGCGATCGCGTCGGTGGAGGTGCCGTTGTAGCCGCCGCGCGCGAATTCGGTGATCGCGGCGCGGATGACGCTCTCGCGTCGTTCGTCTGCGCTCATCCTGGCCATGCGAGTAAGTTAGTGTCCAATCACTAACTAAGTCAAGAGTCGGCGCGGGGCGAGGCGGCACGGGGCACCGGACGAAGACGGCGTAAGGGGCACCCGCCATGCCGGGTGCCCCTTACACATCTCTCCTACCGGTCTTCGTACCTCAGGCGAGCCGGACCACGGCCCGGGACATCCCCAGCACCTTCTGCCCGGCGCTCATCGCCGTCAGGTCGACGCGCACCCGGTTGTCGTCCAGCTTCGCCGCGACCTTGCCGCTGACCTCGATCAGCGCGCCCTGCTCGTCGTTCGGAACGATGACGGGCCTGGTGAAGCGAACGCCGTACTCGACGACCGCGCCCGGGTCGCCGACCCAGTCCGTCACCACCCGGACCGCCTCGGCCATGGTGAACATGCCGTGCGCGATCACATCCGGAAGCCCCACCTCGGTGGCGAACTTCTCGTTCCAGTGGATCGGGTTGAAGTCCCCGGAGGCGCCCGCGTACTGCACCAGCGTGGCGCGCGTCACGGGAAAGTTCTGGGCCGGCAGCTCGGTGCCGACCTCGACGTCCGCGTAAGAGATCTTCGCCGTCATCACGCCTCCTCGGCGGCGCGCGCCACCAGCTTCGTCCACGCGGTCACGACGTGCTCGCCCGACTCGTCGCGCACCTCACCGCGGATATCCACGATGTCGTTGCCGGCAAGGGACTTGATGGCCTCAATGGTCGAGGTGACCGTCAGCCGGTCACCCGCCCGCACCGGCCGCGTGTACGCGAACTTCTGGTCGCCGTGCACCACACGGTCGTAGTCCAGTCCCAACAGCGGATCCTGAATGACCTGTTCCGCAGCCTTGAATGTGATCGCGAAGGCGAAGGTCGGCGGAGCGATCACATCGGCGTGGCCGAGCCCCTTGGCGGCTTCCTGGTCGGTGTACGCGGGATTGGCGTCACCCACCGCCTCGGCGAACTCCCGGATCTTTTCCCGGCCGACCTCGTAAGGCGAGGTGGGCGGATAGGTCCGCCCCACGAAGGACTGGTCGAGCGCCATGGACTGGCTCCCTCCTGATGGATTGACCCTGCTGAGCCGGATTGGATTGGCCCTGCCGGGATTTGGCCACTACAAACGACACGAGGCCGCCCCCAGTGGGGACGGCCTCGTGTACGAGCCTGATTCAGCGGGTTTCGCGGTGCGCCGTGTGCGAGTTGCAGCGCGGGCAGTGCTTCTTCATCTCAAGACGGTCCGGGTTGTTACGCCGGTTCTTCTTGGTGATGTAGTTCCGCTCCTTGCACTCCACGCAGGCCAGCGTGATCTTCGGGCGGACGTCGGTGGCAGCCACGTGAGTGCTCCTTGGACGGATGGACGGATGAACGCATAAAAGAGTAGCCGATCGGAGGACCGACCCCACAATCGGCTACTGTATGTAGCGGTGACCGGACTTGAACCGGTGACACAGCGATTATGAGCCGCTTGCTCTACCGACTGAGCTACACCGCTTCGATACCGGATCCCCTCACCCGAAGGTGAGGGTCTCCGACATCAGAGCCCCAATACGGAATCGAACCGTAGACCTTCTCCTTACCATGGAGACGCTCTACCGACTGAGCTATTGGGGCGAGCGATGAAGACATTACACGGTCGGTCGCCGATCGCCCAAATCCGTTTCGTGGCCCGCTGCCCGGTCCTCAGCCCGGCTTCCGCCCCGCCCGTCCCGTACGCCACTCGTGGCCACACCGGTACGACTATTGCGCTCCTCCTCGAAGCGCGCTCCGAGCGCCCCTAGGCTCACTCACGCTGCGTGATCCTGCCCTTCGTCGCGCCGCCCGAGCCCCACCGCCCCACGCAGGAGCGCGATGCCCGACAGCCAGCCGCAGCCCCACGACGGCGCCACCGCGGACACCACTGCGCTGCTCCTGTGCAGCGCCCGGCTCACGGACGGCCGCACCGTCGACGTACGGCTCAGTGGCGGACGCATCGAGGCGGTCGGCACCGCGGGCAGCCTCACCCCGCACTCCGCCCGCGTGGACCTGCGCGGCTATCTGCTGCTGCCCGCCCCGGCCGAGCCGCACGCCCATGGCGACACCGCGCTCACCGCCGACTCCCCCGGCCCCGTCTCGTACGAGACCGAAGATGTCCAGCGGCGGGCCACCGAGGCCGCGCTGCTGCAGCTCGGGCACGGTGCGACGGCGCTGCGCTCGCACGTACGCATCGGAGATGTGCAGGGTCTCGGCCCGCTGGAGGCAGTGCTCCAGGCTCGGCGCTCACTGCGCGGGCTGGCGGATCTGACGGCCGTCGCGGTGCCCGGGCTGCTCACGGGCGTCGCCGGGGCTGACGGTCTGGCGATGCTGCGCGACGCGATGAAGATGGGCGCCGGGGTGGTGGGCGGCTGTCCGGACGCCGACCCCGATCCGACCGGGTACGCGGAGGCAGTGCTGGAGGTCGCCGCCGAGCACGGCTGCCCCGTCGACCTGCACACCCACGGCGACGATCCGGCGCGGCTCGCACGGCTGGCGGCAATGGCGGGCGGGCTGCGGTCGGGAGTGGTGATCGGGCCGTGCGCGGGGCTCGCTCGACAGCCGCGCGAGTCGGCATCCAGGGCCGCCGACCAGCTCGCGGCGGCCGGCGTCACGGTGGTCTGTGTGCCGCAGGGCGGCTGCGCGGCCGTGGAACACCGGGGCAACGCACCGGTGCGGCTGCTGCGCGCGGCTGGAGTGCGGGTCGCGGCGGGCAGCGGGGCGCTGCGGGACGTGTCGAACCCGGTGGGCCGCGGGGATCCGCTGGAGGCGGCGTATCTGCTGGCCTCGCAGGGCCGGATGCGGTCCAAGGACGCTTACCGGGCCGTGGCCGGGGCCGCCCGGGAGGCGATGGGGCTGCCCGAGGTGCGGGTGGAGGCCGGTTTCCCGGCGGAGCTGCTGGCGGTGCGCGGCGAGCGGATCTCGGGCGTGCTGTCGCTGGCGTACAGCCGGATCGTCATTCACCGCGGGCGGGTGGTGGCCCGTACCAGCGCGGTGCGTGAGTACTGCGACTCGGCGGTCGCCGTCGCTCTCGAACTGCCGCGGCAGGGGCGGCCGGACACCGGTCCCTGAGCCGCGACCGGACGCCGGTCCGTGAGCGAGCGCCGCGCTTCGGACGTACCGTCGTAGTCATGCGCATTGTCATCGCTGGAGGACACGGTCAGATCGCGCTCCGTCTTGAGCGTCTGCTCTCGGCGCGCGGACACGAGGTCGCGGGCATCATCCGCAAGCCGGAACAAGGCGCCGACCTGCGGGAAGCGGGGGCCGAACCGGTCCTCCTGGACCTGGAGTCGGCCTCGGTCGAGGAGGTCGCGGCGGTGCTGCAGGGCGCCGAAGCGGCAGTGTTCGCGGCGGGCGCGGGCCCGGGCAGCGGCGCCGCACGCAAGGAAACGGTGGACCGCAGCGCCGCGGTGCTCTTCGCGGACGCGGCGGAACGAGCAGGCGTACGGCGGTTCATCGTGGTGTCGTCGATGGGCGCCGACGCCCAGCACCCGGGCGACTCGGAGTTCGACGTCTATCTGCGGGCGAAGGGCGCCGCGGACGACTACGTACGGTCCAAGTCCGGCGTCGAGTGGACGATTCTGCGGCCTGGCATGCTGACGAACGACGCGGGCACCGGTCTCGTACAGCTGAAAGCCTCGACGGGCCCTGGAACAGTGCCGCGTGACGATGTGGCGGCCGTGCTCGCGGAGCTCGTGGAGTCGCCGGCAACGGCAGGGCTGACGCTGGAACTGATCAGCGGCTCGGTGCCGGTGACCGTCGCGGTCAAAGACGTCGCCGGAAACTGACCGGCGGGGTGCTGTTCCGATGAATTCCCGGTCGCCGCACAGTCCTTGATGCCATGAGGAAACAGATGTCTGAGATCCAGCCGACGATCGTGGAACGCGGGGAGCAGTTGTACGCCTTCGTCCGCGGGGCCGTACGAATGGACGCCTTCGCCGTGATCGCGGACCGGCTGCCGGAACTGATCGGCTGGCTGACCAGCCGCGGGGCGGAGTTCAACGGGGCCCCGTTCTTCCGTTTCAACGCCATCGACATGGACGGGGAGTCGGAGGTCGAAGCGGGGATGCCCGTCGTCTCCGCGCCGGAGCCGGAGGGCGACATCGGCATCGCGGTACTGCCCGCGGGCCGCTATGTGACGGTCACCCACACCGGCCATCCCGACCGGCTGTTCGCGACCATCACGGAGCTGCGGGAGTGGGCGGCGCGGGAGGGCCTGGAGTGGGACATGACGGTGGTGGACGGTGTTGAGCGCTGGGCCTGCCGTATCGAGTCGTATCTGACGGACCCGCGGGTGGAGCCGGACATGTCCAAATGGGAGATCGAGCTCGCGTTCCGGCTGGCGGACTGAGGGGGCGTGGTCGCCGAGCAGCCTGCCGTCCACGGGGAGGTGCGCCGGGGTGAGCGGCTGACCGGCGTACGTCGGGCTGCTGCTTCGGGCTCGATCCTGAATACGCCGATGGCCCCCGGTCCGCGTTTCGCAGATCGGGGGCCATCGTCATCACGTGGCGGCGCCAGGATTCGAACCTGGGTAGGCTAAGCCGACGGATTTACAGTCCGTTCCCATTGGCCACTCGGGCACACCGCCATGGGATGTCGCCGTGAAAGTCACCCGCTGTGGGGTGGTGCTCCGTGGCAACGACGTAAACGATACCTGATGCCCGGGGGTGCTTCGCTACCGGATTGATCAGCACTCGGGGCGGGTGCGGGTGGCTAGGCTTGCGGGAGCGGTCCGGGCAGTTCCGGCCGCGCCTCCACGCACCCGATACAAGGAGCCACAGGACATGGCCGACTCCAGTTTCGACATCGTCTCGAAGGTCGAGCGGCAGGAGGTCGACAACGCCCTCAACCAGGCCGCGAAGGAGATCTCGCAGCGCTACGACTTCAAGAACGTCGGGGCGTCGATCGCCTGGTCCGGCGAGAAGATCCTTATGCAGGCCAACTCCGAGGAGCGGGTCGCCGCCATCCTCGACGTCTTCCAGTCCAAGCTGGTCAAGCGCGGGATCTCGCTGAAGGCGCTGGACGCGGGCGAGCCGCAGTTGTCCGGCAAGGAGTACAAGATCTTCGCCTCGATCGAGGAGGGCATCTCCCAGGAGAACGCCAAGAAGGTCGCGAAGATCATCCGTGACGAGGGCCCGAAGGGCGTCAAGGCGCAGGTCCAGGGCGACGAGCTGCGGGTCAGCTCGAAGAGCCGGGACGACCTGCAGGCCGTGCAGGCGTTGCTGAAGGGGCAGGACTTCGAGTTCGCCCTGCAGTTCGTGAACTACCGCTGACTCCGGCGGGGCGCGCCGGGCGGACCGGGGGCGGAGCGGCTCGGTCGCTCCGCCCTCGCCCTGTGCGGGTGTGACGTCCGAATCCCGCCAGCTTCGGCGGGGCCGGGGTCGCAGACTCGTAGGCGTAGGGCGTAGGACACGCTGCGAGGGAAGGAACAAGCCATGACGGTCTACGCGACCATCGACAGCCCGCTGGGCGCATTGCTGCTGGTCGGCGAGGCGTCCGCCACGGCGAAGGGCGGCACCGCACTCGCCTCGCTCTCACTGCCCGGACAGAAGGGCGCCGCCGTCGTCCAGGACGGGTGGCGGCGTGC
This sequence comes from Streptomyces sp. NPDC048479, assembly GCF_040651435.1. Classification (NCBI taxonomy): domain Bacteria; kingdom Bacillati; phylum Actinomycetota; class Actinomycetes; order Kitasatosporales; family Streptomycetaceae; genus Streptomyces; species Streptomyces sp. NPDC048479. Next base: position 163,350 of record NZ_JBEZKA010000004.1, on the reverse strand, counting down.
CCCGGAGTCCTTCGAGGAGATCGTCACCCAGCTCACGTCGTACTTCGGGGGCCGGCTGACGCACTTCGAGATCGAGTACGTCGGCGGCGGGACGGCGTTCCAGCGGCGCGTGTGGCAGGCACTGGAGGAGATTCCGTACGGGGAGACGGCGACGTACGGGGAGATCGCCGCGCGGGTGGGCACATCGGCGGTGGGCGTGCGCGCCGTGGGGACGGCGATCGGTCGCAATCCGCTGCTGGTCGTACGGCCGTGCCACCGGGTGATCGGGGCGGACGGGGCGCTTCGGGGGTACGCGGGCGGGCTTGAGCGCAAGGAGCGGCTCCTCGGGCTCGAAGGCGCCCTGGCGGCATCGTGAGCGGAACCCTGTTCCCGAGGGAACGGGCGGTCGTCGCCCCCGGCGCCGTGCATGTGCCGGGGTGGCTCCCCGTGGACCGGCAGCGGGAACTGGTCGAGGCATGCCGGAGCTGGGCGCGCGGTCCCGTACCGCTCCGGCACACCGCTCTGCCGGGCGGCGGCGTGATGTCCGTACAGACCGTGTGCGTCGGATGGCACTGGCAGCCGTACCGGTACTCCCGTACCGCGGACGACGTGAACGGCGCACGGGTCGCCGTATTCCCGGACTGGCTGGTGGACTTGGGGCGTAGGGCGCTGGTCGGGGCGTATGGGGAGGACCAGGGTTACTCCCCCGCCGAGTACATCCCCGACACTGCGCTGATCAACTTTTATGACGGCACGGCGAGGATGGGCATGCACCGGGACAAGGAGGAACGGTCCGGTGCACCGGTGGTGTCGCTGAGCATCGGCGACAGCTGCGTCTTCCGGTTCGGGAACACCGAGACGCGGGGGCGGCCGTACACGGATGTGGAGCTGGCTTCCGGGGACCTGTTCGTCTTCGGAGGCCCGTCGCGCTTCGCGTACCACGGGGTGCCGAAGGTGTACGCGGGGACGGCCGACCCGGCGACGGGGATGAGCGGTGGACGCCTGAACATCACCCTGCGGGAGACCGGACTGCCGGACTGAGCGGAGCCGGGGCGGGCTCCGGTTCGAGCCGGGTCCGAGTCCATGGTGCGCGTCCGCGTCCGGGCCCACGTCCGGACGCGGACCGTGCAGGGCCCGGGCGGCGCCGGCTAGCGCGAGCGGGAATGGCCGAACAGGATCCGGTAGGCGATCAGTAGGACGAGCGCGCCGCCGATGGCCGCGGCCCAAGTGGGGCCGTCGTAGAACTCATTGGTGATCGGCCGGTCCAGGAAGCGGGCCGATATCCAGCCGCCGGTGAAGGCGCCGGCGATACCGATGAGAGTGGTGCCGATCAGGCCGCCCGGGTCGCGTCCCGGGAGCAGGATCTTGGCTATGGCCCCGGCAAGCAGTCCGAGGATGAGCCAGCTGATGATTCCCATGCCGTGAACCTGCCTTTCGTACGGTGTTGTCGTGGAGGACGCAGGCCGGATGCGACGTGGTTGCGGAGATCAGTAGCCTGCGACGCATGGCACAAGGGTTGCGGCGGTCACTGGGGGTCTTCGACGCGGTCGTGATCGGGCTGGGGTCGATGGTCGGGGCGGGCATCTTCGTGGCGCTGGGCCCGGCGGCCAGTGCTGCCGGGTCGGGGCTGTTGCTCGGCCTGGCGCTGGCCGCGGTGGTCGCGTACTGCAACGCCATGTCGTCGGCAAGGCTCGCCGCCCTGTATCCGGCATCCGGCGGGACCTACGTGTACGGACGTGAGCGGCTCGGCGCGTTCTGGGGGTATCTGGCGGGCTGGGCGTTCGTCGTGGGGAAGACGGCATCGTGTGCGGCGATGGCGCTGACGGTCGGGGCCTATGCGTGGCCGGGGCAGGCACACGCGGTGGCGGTCGCCGCGGTGGTGGCGCTGACTGCCGTGAACTACGGGGGCGTTCAGAAGTCGGCGTGGCTGACGCGGGCGATCGTGGCTGTGGTGCTGGCGGTCCTCGCTGCGGTCGTGGTGGTCTCCCTCGGGTCGGGGGCTGCGGACTTCGGACGGCTGGACGTGGGCGCGGACGCCTCGGCCGACGGGGTGCTGCAGGCGGCGGGGCTGCTGTTCTTCGCCTTCGCCGGGTACGCGCGGATCGCCACGCTGGGCGAGGAGGTGCGCGATCCGGCACGTACCATCCCGCGCGCCGTCCCGCTGGCGCTGGGCATCGCTCTGGTGGTGTATGTGTGCGTCGCGGTCTCCGTCCTCTCAGTGCTGGGAGCCGGCGATTTGGGGCGGGCGACAGCTCCGCTCGCCGATGCCGTACGGGCGGCGGGCGCCCATTGGCTGGCGCCCGTCGTTCGGGTGGGGGCCGCGGTGGCGGCGCTCGGGTCTCTGCTCGCGCTGATTCTCGGCGTCTCCCGTACGACGCTGGCGATGGCCCGGGACGGCCATCTGCCGGGAGCGCTGGCCGCTGTGCACCCGCGGTTCCAGGTGCCGCACCGTGCGGAGCTGGCCGTGGGGGCGGTCGTCGCGGTGGTGGCGGCGACGGCGGATGTGCGTGGGGCGATCGGCTTTTCGTCGTTCGGAGTGCTGGTGTACTACACAATCGCCAACGCCTCGGCCTGGACGCTGAGTTCCCGGCGCCGGGTAGTGGCGAGTACTGGCCTTGTGGGTTGCCTGGTGCTGGCTTTCGCGCTACCGCTGTCGTCCGTGGCCGCGGGCGCGGCAGTGCTGGCGGTGGGTGCGGCGGTGTACGGGGTTCGGCGGCTCTGAGGCCTCACGTTCGGGCGCGGAAATCCGCCCGGCACGGCCCGGGCGAGGAGGGCGGGTCGGCGAAGGGCCGTTCCGCGGCCTACCGAGAGGTGAACGGCTGGTCCGTGCGGACGATCTCCCTGCCGAAGGGCAGCAGGGAGACCGGGATCAGCTTGAAGTTGGCGATGGCCAGTGGGATGCCGATGATCGTGATGAACAGGGCGATGCCGGTGACGATGTGGCCCAGCGCCAGCCACCAGCCGGCCAGGACCAACCACAGCACATTGCCGACGCAGGACGGCGCGCCGGCGTCGCGGCGCTCGACCACGGTGTAGCCGAAGGGCCAGAGAGCGTAGACACCGATACGGAACGCGGCCAGGCCGAAGGGGATGCCGATGATGGTGATGCACAGCAGCAGTCCGGCGAACAGGTAGCCGAGGAACATCCAGAAGCCGCACAGGATCAGCCATATGACGTTCAGGATTGTCTTCACGGTCGGTGACCTGCCATTTGCTCGAGTCTGGCGATGCGCTCCGCCATGGGTGGGTGGGTGGAGAACATTTTGGACAGCCCCTGGCCTGGACGGAAGGGATTCGCGATCATCATATGGCTCGCAGTCTCCAGCCGCGGCTCGGGCGGCAGCGGCAACTGCTTCGTACCGGCGTCGAGTTTGCGCAGGGCGCTCGCCAGGGCGAGCGGGTCGCCGGTGAGCTGAGCGCCCGAAGCGTCGGCCTCGTACTCGCGCGAACGGCTGACGGCGAGCTGGATCACGGAAGCGGCCAGCGGGCCCAGGATCACGACCAGCAGCATGCCGACGAGGCCCGGGCCCTCGTCGTCGTCGGAGCGGCCGATGGGGATCAGCCAGGCGAAGTTCACCAGGAACATCACCACGGAGGCGAGCGCGCCGGCGACCGAGGAGATGAGGATGTCGCGGTTGTAGACATGGCTCAGCTCGTGGCCGATGACGCCGCGCAGCTCGCGTTCGTCGAGGATCCGCAGGATCCCCTCGGTGCAACAGACCGCGGCATTGCGCGGGTTGCGGCCGGTGGCGAAGGCATTGGGGGCCTGGGTCGGCGAGATGTAGAGGCGGGGCATGGGCTGGCGGGCGGCGGTCGACAGCTCGCGGACGATGCGGTAGAGCGCGGGTGCCTCGAATTCGCTGACGGGGCGGGCGCGCATGGCCCGCAGCGCCAGCTTGTCGCTGTTCCAGTAGGCGTACGCATTGGTGCCGAGCGCCACGAGGAGCGCGACGAGCAGGCCCGTACGGCCGAAGAAGCTGCCGATGACGAGGATGAGTGCGGACAGTCCCCCGAGGAGTACGGCGGTCTTCAGCCCATTGTGCCGGCGGTGCACGGTACGCCCTCCAAATGGTGCGGCAGGGGACCCTTTGCGTGGTGCTGCTCCACTCTTCAGTGGACCCTTCTCTACTGGTCAACGCCAGGCGAAGGAGGCGAGTTCCCTTGTGCGCTCGGCCCTGGGCTGGGCCGTTCGGGTGGCGCTCAGAACAGGCTGCTCGCAGCGAAGCGAAGAACCAGCTGGGGGTAGCCGGAGAGGACGACACCGACGACGGCGGTCAGGACGATGGCGACAGTGACCGGCGTCGGGGTGCTGCTGCGGACCGGTTCGGCCGTCTCGGCACCTTCTTCGGCGGTCTCCGCGACAGCCTCCGGGGCGCGGAAGAGGATCGCCGTCCACTGCAGGTAGTAGTAGAGGGCGATCACGACATTGATGGCCATGACGACGGCCAGCCAGCCGAGGCCCGCTTCGACGGCCGAGGAGAAGACGGTCACCTTGGCGAACAGGCCGATGATGCCGGGCGGCAGACCGGCGAGGCAGAGCAGGAAGAAGCCCATGGCGAGGGCGACGAGCGGTCGGGTGGCGTAGAGGCCGCGGTAGTCGGAGATCCGGTTCAGCGGCTTCGTACGGGCGACGAGCGCCGCGACCGCGAAGGCCCCGAGGTTCACCACGGCGTACATCAGGGCGTACGCGACGGTCGCGCCGATCTGGTCGTCGCTGGAGTACGCCGCGGCTGCGATCGGCACCAGGAGGTAGCCGGCCTGCGCCACGGAGGACCAGGCCAGCAGGCGTACCGCGCTCCACGCGCGCGTGGCCGACTGGCGCAGCGCCGCGACATTGCCCGCCGTCATGGTGAGACCGGCGAGGACGGCGATGGCCGGACCCCAGACGTCCGCGTAGGCGGGGAACGCGATGACCGTCACCAGGATGAGGCCGGAGAACCCGACCGCCTTTCCGACGACGGAGAGATACGCGGCGACGGGCAGCGGGGCGCCCACATAGGTGTCGGGGACCCAGAAGTGGAAGGGGACCGCGGCCGTCTTGAAGGCGAAGCCGACGAGAGTCAGGGCGACGCCTGCCTTGGCGAGGGTGCCCAGTTGACCGGGGACGTTGTCGAGTCCGGCGGCGACCTGCGTGAGGTGGAGGGTGCCCGTCGCGGCGTACACGAAGCTCACGCCGAGGAGCATCACAGCAGTCGCGGTGACCGAGGAGAGGAAGAACTTCAGGGCTGCTTCGCTGGAGAGCCGGTCTCCGCGCCTGAGGCCGACGAGCGCGAAGGCGGGCAGCGAGGCGACCTCGAGGGCCACGACGAGGGTGGCAAGGTCGCGCGAGGCGGGCAGCAGGGCGGCGCCGGCCGCGGATGAGAGCAGCAGGAACCAGAACTCCCCTGCGGGGAGCTTCCTCCCGGTGTCATGGAACGACAGCAGCCCGGTGAGCAGTGCGCCCCCGAGCACCAGGAACTGGATGACCAGCGTGAAGTGATCGGCGGTGTAGCTGCAGGCGTCGGCGTCCGTCGTGAGGCAGAACGTCGCGCGGTTGCCCTTGCGCAGCGGCAGGAGGGTGATGAGCGCGACGACGAGGCCGGCGATCGCGACGACGCCGAGCAGCGGCTTGCGCTTCTCGGGTACGAAGAGGTCGGCGACGAGCACGATCAGGGCGACCACCGCGGTGATGGTGGGCGGCGCGATCGTGAGCCAGTCGACGGACTGGACGAGGCTGGTGACGCTGTCGGCTGCCACGGTCACGACTTGCCTCCTGCGAGGAGCTTCTGCACGGCCGGGTCGGTGAGGCCGAGGAGGACCGCGGGCCACAGTCCGGCGAGGACGGTGAGGGCGACGAGCGGGGTCCAGGCGGCGAATTCGTACGTCTGGATGTCGGCGAGCTCCGGCGTCTCCTCGGCGGGCTTCGCGCCCATGCAGACACGGCGTACGACGACGAGGAGGTACGCGGCGGTGAGCAGCGTGCCGAAGCCGGCGATCGCCATGAAGGTGAGGAAGGCGGAGCGGCTGAGCCCGTCGGCGGGGTGGAAGGCACCGAACATCGCGAGCATCTCGCCCCAGAATCCGGCCAGGCCCGGGAGCCCGAGAGAGGCGACGGCGCCGAAGGCGAGGAAGCCACCGAGGCGCGGGGCGCGACCGTAGAGCGCGGCGCCGGTTGCGCCGGCGAGAGTGTCGAGGTCGGCCGTGCCGTAGCGGTCCTTGAGCGCTCCGACCAGGAAGAAGAGCAGGCCGGTGATGAGGCCGTGGGCGATGTTGGCGAAGAGCGCGCCGTTGACGCCGGTGGGGGTCAACGTGGCGATGCCGAGGAGCACGAAGCCCATGTGGCCGACGGAGGAATATGCGATCAGGCGCTTGAGATCGCCGCCGGCACCCTGCTTGGCGAGTGCGAGGCAGGCGAGGGATCCGTAGACGATACCGGCGACGGCGAAGGCGGCGAGATACGGCGCGAAGGTCTGCATGCCGTCGGGGGCGATGGGGAGCACGATACGGACAAATCCATACGTACCCATCTTCAACAGCACGCCGGCGAGGAGGACGGAGCCGACGGTCGGCGCCGCGGTGTGGGCGTCCGGGAGCCAGCTGTGCAGCGGCCACATCGGAGTCTTCACGGCGAGGCCGATCCCGATCGCCAGAACCGCGATGACCTGCACGGATACGCTCAGCCCACGGCCGTTGTCAGTGGCGAGTGCCACCATGTCGAAGGTGCCGGTCTTCAGCCCGATCAGCAGCAGGCCGAGCAGCATCACGACGGAGCCGAGCAGCGTGTAGAGGATGAACTTCCAGGCGGCGGACTGCCGCGCCTCGCCGCCCCAGCGGGCGATGAGGAAGTACATCGGGATGAGGACCATCTCGAAGGCCAGGAAGAAGAGCAGCAGATCGAGGACGGCGAAGGTCGCGAGAGTCCCGGATTCGAGGACGAGCAGCAGCGCGACGAAGGCCCTCGGGGACGGGCCCGAAGGCATCTTGAAGTAGCTGTACAGCGCGCAGAGGAAGGTCAGCAGCGCGGTCAGGACGACAAGGGGGAGTGAAATGCCGTCAATGCCGAAGTGGATCCGCACATCGAGTGCGGCGATCCAGCTGATGTCCGTCGTGGCCTGCATCTTGGACGGGTGGTCATGGTCGAAGCCGAGGGCCAGGACGATCGCGGCGACGAGGATCACGCCGGTGACGGTCACGCCGTGGCGCAGGACCGCCTGGTCCGGGCTCTTGCCGCGCAGCCCGGGCGGGGCGGGCAGAAGCGCGGCCGCGGCGCCGACGAGCGGGCCGACGACGATGAACGCGAGAAGGAACTGCATCACGGACTCGCTGATATCGATCACGGCTCACGATCCGGCGTTGACGTTGGCAAGGACGACGGCGGCGATCGCCAGGGCGACGGAACCGGCGAGCAGCGCACCGAGGTAGGTCTGCACATTTCCGGTCTGGGCGCGGCGGACGGCGGCGCCGAGCCAGCGGGGGCCGGTGCCCGCGCCGCGTACGTACGTCTCGACGACCTCGCGGTCGAGGAAGCGGACCAGCTGGGCGGCAGCCCGGACGGGACGTACGAACAGAGCGGAGTAGACGGCGTCGAGGTGGAAGCCGGCTGCGGCGTGGCGGTGGAGCGGGCCGAGCAGGAGGCGGCCAGGGTCGCTCGGATCGGGGGCCGTCGCGGGATCGCCGAACGCAGCGGCGTGGGAGGCGATGGCCTCGGCCTCGGAAACGAACGGCGCGGCGTCCGGGTGGGCGGCGACTACACCCATGGGCGTCCGGGCGGCGTCCTGCCGGAACTGCACGGCGCGCCAGGTGCCGTAGGTGATCAGTCCGCCGACGAGCGCGACACCGGTGCCGAGTACGGCGGTGGTGACGGTCGGGGTGAGGCTGTGGCCGTCGAACCAGCCGTCGATGTAGGTCAAGGTCAGCCCGAAACCGAGTGAGGGGATGGCGAGAACCCAGAGCACGGCGTTCATGGTGATGGGCTGTCGGCCGTGGCCGGGGGCTTCGACTCCACGGCCGCGGAAGGTGAGCAGCCAGAGGCGGGTCGCGTATGCGGCGGTGAGGAGGGCGGTCAGCAGTCCGGCGACGAGCACCAGCCAGCCCGCGGCCCCGGGTGCGATGTCGGTTTCGCCGAGCGCGGCGTGCTCGGCGGCCACGAGGACGGCTTCCTTGGAGAAGAAGCCGGCGAAGGGAGGGATCGCGGCGAGCGCGAGCAGGGCGACGGTCATCGTCCAGTAGGCGTCGGGAACGCGCTTCGCGAGGCCGCTCATCCGGGACATGGTGGCGAGCGAGTTGGTGCCGGAGGCGTGGATGATCACGCCGGCGGCAAGGAAGAGCAGTGCCTTGAACGCTCCGTGAGACATGAGGTGGAAGACGGCGGCACCACGGTCACCGACGGCCAGGGCACCCGACATATAGCCGAGCTGGCCGATCGTCGAGTAGGCGAGGACGCGCTTGATGTCGTCCTGGGCGAGGGCCGCGAGCCCCGAGCCGACCATGGTGACCGCGGCCATCACGGCGAGGACGGTGAGAGCTGCCGCGGAGGCGGCGAAGACGGGAAGGAGGCGGGCCACGAAGTAGATACCGGCCGCGACCATCGTCGCGGCGTGGATCAGCGCGGAGACGGGAGTGGGGCCCGCCATCGCGTCGGGCAGCCAGGTGTGCAGCGGGAACTGCGCCGACTTGCCTGCCACGCCCGCGAGGAGCAGCAGCGCGACGAGGGTGGGGTGCTGGATGCCACCGGCCGCGACGGCGCCGAGGATCCCGGTGATCCGGAACGTGCCGGCGTCGGTGGCGAGTGCGAACAGACCGAACAGAAAGGGGACATCGCCGAGCTTGGTGACCAGGAAGGCCTTGAGGGAGGCGGCTCGTGCCTCGGGCGTCTCCCAGTAGTGGCCGACGAGGAAGTACGAGCAGATGCCCATGATCTCCCAGCCGACCAGGAGCACCATCAGGTCGCCGGAGTAGACGACGAGCAGCATCGCGGAGGTGAAGAGGGAGACGAGAGCCGCGTACGAGGGATAGCGCGGGTCGTCGCGGAGATAGCCCGTCGAGTAGATCTGCACACAGGACGCGACGACCCCGACCAGCACAGCGACCAGGACCGCGAATCCGTCGAGGTGCAGGGCGAGGTCGATCGGGACCGACCCAGTGGGCGTGAGCTGGGTCGAGGCGTCGATCGCCTTCCCCCCACCCTGGCGGATCGCGACGACGACGGCGATGGCGGCTGCGGCGAGTGTCGGCAGGACGGCCAGGGGCCGTACGAAACCGGGGGCGGTGCGGCCGAGCAGTAGTCCGGCAGCGGCGCCCAGGAACGGAAGGAGGGGGACGAGGACGGCGAGGGTCGTAGTGGTCACGCGGTGGCCTCCGCCTTCTTCGCAGTGGCGGTCGCGTCGGAGGCGTCGGAGGCGTCAGGAGTGTCGTCGGGGCCCTCGGCGGTGTCGCGGAGTCTGTCGACGTCCGAGCTTCCGCGGTTGCGGTAGACCGTCAGGACGATCGCCAGGCCGATGCCGATCTCCGCGGCGGCGATGGCGATGGTGAAGAGGGTGAGTGCCTGGCCGGCGTGCAGGGTGTCGCGCAGCCAGACGTCGAAGGCGACGAGGTTGAGGTTGACGGCGTTGAGCATCAGCTCGACGGACATCAGGACAAGGATCGCGTTGCGCCGTGCGAGTACTCCGTAAAGCCCCACGCTGAAAAGGAGGACGGCGAGCACGGCGGGATAGGCGAGGTGCATCAGCTCTTCCCCTCGGGGTCCTTGGTGTCCTTGCGGGACAGGACGATCGCGCCGACGAGGGCGGCGAGCAGCAGTACGGAGAGCGCCTCGAAAGGCAGTACCCAGTGCCGGAAGAGGATCTGGCCGGCCACCTGGGTGGAGCCCTGGGCCGGTCCGTCCAGGTCGATCCAGGTCGTACGGAACGCGTCCACGACGACCCAGACCAGGGAGCCCGCGGCGGCGACGGCCACGGAGAGGGCGACCCAGCGGTTTCCGGAGTCGGCGTCCGGGGAGCGGCCGATGGGGGCCTTGGTGAGCATCAGCCCGAAGAGAAGGAGGACGACCACGGAACCGACGTAGATCAGGACCTGCACCCAGGCGATGAACTCCGCCGTCAGCAGCAGGTATTCGACGGCGAGGCCGCCGAGCGCCACGACCAGCCAGAGGGCTGCGTGCACCAGCTGCTTTGTCGCGACGGCCATGACGGCCGCGCCGAGGGTGGCGAGGCCAACGAGGGCGAAGAGGATCTCGACGCCGGTCGGGGAGAGGAAGCCGTGGGTCTCGGCTACGGCGAGCATCATGCCGGGCCCCCCTCGCCCGCGGGCGGCGAGGCCGGTGGGGTGCCGTCGGACGGCAGGGTGCCCCCGGCCCCCCGGGTGGTGGTGCCGTCGGTCCGGGTCGTGCCGTCGGACGGGTCGGCCGGTGCCTCGTTGGCCTCCGCCTGCGCGGCCGCGAGCTTCTCGGCCGCCTTGCGGGCGGCGCCGAGCTCCTTCGGCTCCTCGGCGGCCGGGTCGAGCGCGGGCGGCGCGGGCACCGTCCACATCCACTCGCGGAGCTTGTCGCGTTCGTGAGTGAGCTCGCGGATGTCCGTCTCCGCGTACTCGAACTCCGGGGACCAGAACAGCGCGTCGAAAGGACAGACCTCGATGCAGATGCCGCAGTACATACAGAGCGCGAAGTCGATGGCGAACCGGTCGAGGACATTGCGGCTGCGCTCGCGGCCGCCGGGGGCCGCGGCCGGGACCGTCTCCTTGTGGGAGTCGATGTAGATGCACCAGTCGGGGCACTCACGGGCGCAGAGCATGCAGACCGTGCAGTTCTCCTCGAACAGACCGATCACGCCGCGGGTGCGGGGCGGCAGTTCGGGCTGGGTGTCCGGGTACTGCGCGGTGACGGTCTTCTTCGTCATCGTCCGCAGGGTGACGGCGAGGCCCTTCGCGAGGCCGGATCCGGGGATCGGAGGCATTACTGGATCACCACCTTCACGATGCCGGTGAGGGCGATCTGGGCGAGGGCGAGCGGGACGAGCGTGGTCCAGGCGAGTTTCTGCAGCTGGTCCTCGCGCATGCGTGGATAGGTCACGCGCAGCCAGATGACGACGAAGGCGAGCACGGCCGTCTTGAGCAGGGTCCAGACCCAGCCGAGGCCGTCGGCCCCGAACGGGCCGTGCCAGCCGCCCAGGAAAAGGACGGTGGTCAGACTGCACAGGACGACGATGCCCGCGTATTCGGCAAGCAGGAACAGCGCGAAACGGAGGCCGGTGTACTCGGTGTAGGCACCGAAGATGATCTCGGAGTCGGCGACCGGCATGTCGAAGGGCGGTCGCTGGAGTTCGGCGAGGCCCGCGACAAAGAAGACCAGGGCGCCCACGATCTGCCAGGGCAGCCACCACCACTCGAAGGCGTTCAGGATGCCGGGCAGCGAGACGGTGCCGGCCGCCATGGCGACGGAGGCGGCGGTCAGCAGCATCGGCAGCTCGTACGCCAGCAGCTGCGCGGCGGTACGGAGACCGCCGAGGAGGGAGAACTTATTGGCCGAAGCCCAGCCCGCCATCAGCGAGCCGAGCACCCCGACACCCATCACGGCGAGCACGAAGAAGATGCCCGCGTCGACGACCATCCCGACCGCGCCCTCGCTCGGGCCGATCGGGATCGCGACCAGTACGAGGAGGTACGGAAGGAGGGCGACGGCGGGGGCGAGTTGGAAGATCCGGCGGTCGGCGTTGGCCGGGACCACGTCCTCCTTCTGCGCGAACTTCACGCCGTCCGCGACGAGCTGGGCCCAGCCGTGGAAACCGCCCGCGTACATGGGGCCGAGGCGGCCCTGCATATGGGCCATCACCTTGTGCTCGGTCTGCCCGATGACAAGAGGAAGGACGAGGAACACGGCGAGGATGATGACCAGCCGGGTGGCGACGTCGAGAGCGTCGTTCACGCGTCTCCTCCGGGGCGTTCGGCCGAGTCGGGTGCGGATTCGTCGGTCTCGGGCGGGGTGGGTTCGGGCGAGGCGGGCTTGGTCGGGGCGGCTTCATCGGCCGCCGCGGGAGCCTCGGGTGCCGGGCCCTCGGGTGCCAGGCCCTCGGGTGCCGGGCCCTCGGGTGCCGGGCCCTCGGGTGCCGGGCCCTCGGGTGCCGGGCCTTCAGGTGCCGGGCCTTCAGGTGCGAGAGCCTCGGATGCGGGAGCCTCAGAGTCGGGAGCCTCGGGTGCGGCTGCGTCGTCGAAGGCGGGGCGCGGCTTGTGCCAGGGGGCGTCCGAACTGCGGGTCCCCTGCGCCGACTGCAGGGAGGGCGCCTCGGGCTCGCTGGGCGCCGCGGGAGCCTCGCGCGTCGCGGGGGCCTCCGGCGTCGCGGGCTTGCCCTCCGTCGCCTGCTTCTCCTCCGTCGTCGCACTCCGCTGCGTCGCCGAGCCCTCCGACACGCTCCGGGCACGACGAGGCGTGGCCGGAGCCTCGGGAGTCGTCGGCGTCGCCTCCGGTGTCTGGGACGCCGAGCCCTCCGAGACGCTACGGGCACGACGAGGCGGGCGGTCGCCGGTGGCGCCGGCGCCGGCCGTGCGCGCCGACCTCGCCGGGCGGGCAGTGGCCGGAGGGAGCTGACCCTTGAGGGGGCCCCATTCGTTCGGGTCCGGGACGCCGGGCGGGAGCATCTGGCGGCGCTTGGGGCCGCCGTGCTCCGACTCCCCCGGCTCCTTCGCGCCCGGCCACGCCTTCACGACCCGGGCCGCCAGGACGAAGTCCTTGCGCAGCGGGTGGCCCTCGAAGCCGTCCGGCAGGAGCAGCGGGACCAGGTGCGGGTGATTGGCAAAGGAGATGCCGAACATCTCGTGCGTCTCGCGCTCGTGCCAGGCGGCGCCCGCGTAGATCTCGACGGCGGACGGGAGTTCGGGGGCCTCGTGCGGGACCGTGGTGCGCACCAGCAGGCGGCGTACGCTCCGGCCCTCGAGAGACACGACATGGGCGCAGACCCGGAAGCCCGTACCCGGTTCGTCGACCGCGCTCAGCCAGTCGAAGTAGGTGCAGCCCAGCTTGTCGCGGGCGATCTCGAGCGCGGCGATCCAGGAGCCGACGGGGACGTCGACCGTGAGCAGGTCGTACGTCCGCTCGGCGGTGGTCTCCTCGCCGAAGATCTCGGCGGCGGCTTCCGGAAGGCGGTCGTAGGCGGTGGTGGTCACTCGGCACTCTCCTCCGGAGCCGGAGCCGGAGCCGTGGCCGGGGACGGCGACGGCGCGGCCGGCGGCTGCACCAGGCCGCTCTGCAGAGCAGCGGCAGAGGGACGTGCGGAGTACCGCTCGCCGAGCGACTCGCGCGCGATCTTCTCCTGCAGCATCAGGATGCCCTGCAGCAGCGCCTCGGGACGGGGCGGGCAGCCGGGCACGTACACATCGACCGGGATGATCTGGTCGACGCCCTTGGTCACGGAGTACGAATCCCAGTACGGGCCACCGCAGTTGGAGCAGGCGCCGAAGGAGATGACGTACTTGGGCTCGGGCATCTGCTCGTACAGGCGCTTCACCGCAGGCGCCATCTTGTCCGTCACTGTGCCCGAGACGACCATCAGGTCCGCCTGACGCGGGCCGGGCGCGAAGGGGATCACGCCGAGCCGGATGAAGTCGTGGCGCGCCATCGAGGCGGCGATGAACTCGATCGCACAGCAGGCGAGCCCGAAGTTGAAGACCCAGAGGCTGTAGCGGCGCCCCCAGTTGAGGACCACCTTCATGGGTTCCGGGGCCAGGCGCGAAAGAACGCCCAGACGCTTCGGCTCCGGCAGGAGCTCCGGAGTCGCCGGGTTCGCCGCGTTCGCGGGGTTCGCGGGGTTCGCCGGGTTCGCGGGGTTCGCCGGGTTCGCGGGGTTCGCCGGGTTCGAAGCGATCTCCGGGTTCGAAGAGATCTCCGGGGTCACGCCCATGTCAGGACGCCCTTCTTCCATGCGTAGAGCAGTCCCACGGCCAGGAAGCCGAGGAAGATGAACATCTCCACGAGTGTCGTCGCGCCGTATCCGGCGGCGGCGAAGATCGTCGCCCACGGGAAGAGGAAGATCGAGTCGACGGCGAAGATCACGTACAGAAAGGCATAGATGTAGTAGCGGACCTGGGTGTGCGCCCAGCCCTCGCCCACCGGGTCCACTCCGCATTCGTACGTCAGCAGTTTCTCCGGCGTCGGCACCACAGGCCGCAGCAGCCGCCCCGCCCCGAAGGCCACGGCGACGAACAGCACGCCGATCAGCGCGAGCAGTCCGACGACCGAATAGCTCTCGAAATAGCTGGCGAAGTGGTCCGCCGCGAGCACGGCCACGGTCGGTTCCGGCACGTCCGCCCCTCGCTCCCTGACCTCGTTGGTGATCCAGGTGATCCAGGTGATCTATTCGACGATCTGTACGACGATCTATACGCACGCGAGTCTAGGCCCTGCTAAAGCGACCGTAAGCAGTCGCGTCTCGCATCGGGTGGGGTTATCCCTACTTCATCCCACCCATGTACCCCATGGCGTGCGGCGACCCGGCCCGGCAGGGTGGGGCGTATGACCGCAAGCATCACCGTTCCCGACAGCGACCGGCTGCCACCCGCGCGCTTCGCCTTCGGCCGCCACACCTGGACGGAGGTCGCGCATCTCCTCGCCAATCTGCCGATCGCCCTGATCGGGTTTGTTTACGTGGCGTTCACGATCTTCACCGGTGTGGCACTGTCGGTGACGGTGATCGGTCTGCCGCTCCTTGCTCTCGGCCTCGCGGGCGCGCGCCGCCTCGGCAAGGCGGAGCGGGCCCGGGCCCGGGCGCTGCTCGGCGTACGGATAGACGAGCCGAGCCCGTTGCACGGGTCCCTGCACGGATCCCAGCGCCGCGACGGACTCGTCTCCTGGCTATGGGTGGGCCTGAAGGACCCGGTGGCGTGGCGGTCGGTGCTGTACTCCTTCATCCGGCTGCCCTGGGGTGTGCTGACCTTCACGATCACGCTGGTGAGCCTGTTTGTGCTCTGGCCCGTACTCCCCTTCGTCGCACGCGGACTGGCCAACGCCGACCGTGCGATGGTGCGCGGTCTGCTCTCCCCCTCCGACGAACTGGAGCGCCGTGTCGCCGAGTTGGAGTCGGACCGGGGTGTGGTCGTCGACACGGCAGCGGCGGATCTGCGCCGTATCGAGCGCGATCTGCACGACGGCGCGCAGGCCCGCCTGGTCGCACTCGCCATGGACCTCGGTCTCGCCAAGGAGAAGCTGCTCGAGGATCCGGACGCTGCCGCCCGCATGGTGGACGAGGCGCACGGCGAGGTGAAGGTGGCCTTGCAGGAGCTGCGCGATCTGGCCCGCGGCATCCATCCCGCCGTACTGACCGACCGCGGACTGGACGCCGCGCTCTCCTCCGTCGCCTCACGCTGCACAGTCCCGGTGAAGGTGACCGTCGATCTGGCGGAGCGCCCGGCCGAGGCGATCGAGGGCATCGCGTACTTCACCGTCTCCGAGCTGCTCCAGAACGTCAGCAAACACGCGCAGGCGAAGAACGTCTCGGTGGATGTCTGGCGGGCGGACGACCGGCTGCTGATCCAGGTCCAGGACGACGGACGCGGCGGTGCGTCACTGGACGGCGGTACGGGCATGGCCGGTCTGGCCGAGCGGCTGGGCGCGGTGGACGGGCTCTTCGTGCTGGACTCACCGGTCGGCGGGCCGACCATCGTCACGGCGGAGCTGCCGTGGCGGGAGCGCGGCAGCGGCAGCGGCAAACGCTGACGGGGCCGGCCCGGCGCGCGGGGGCAGCGCCCGGGTGCCGGGGCAGCGCCGGGGTGCCGGGAGTACCGGTCCGCTCCGCCCCGACCCGCCCGCACATAACCCCATGGTGGGGAAAACCCCCGCCCCAAGACGGGAACCGCCCTCATGGTGTGCGGCCCGCGGCCGCAGCAGCCTTGAGTCATGACAGCCCGCATCGCAGAACGGACGACATCGATGGCCACGGATTACCGACCGGAGACCCGGGACCACTTCATCCCCCCCGCGCTGCGCGCACCGCTCGAGGGCCGCACCTGGCGCGAGTTCGGCTATCTGCTGCTGAGCCTCCCGATGAGCATCGTGTTCTTCACCTTCGCGATCACCACCGTCTCGCTCGGTGCGGGGCTGCTCGTCACCTTCCTCGGGATCCCGGTCCTGGCCGCCGGTCTGGTCGGCTGCCGCGGGCTCGGCGCGCTGGAGCGCGCTCGGGCCCGCGCCCTGCTGGGCCTCGACGTCGCCGACCCCGCGCCCCTGCGCGGCAAGAAGAGCGGGCTGATGCCCTGGGTCGGCGCGGTCCTCAAGAGCGGGGCATCCTGGCGGCATCTGATCTACGCGGTACTGCACTTCCCGTGGGCGGTCTTCGCCTTCTGCGTCTCGCTGACGTTCTGGGTGACCGGCTGGACCCTGCTGCTCTACCCGCTGTACCACTGGGTCTTCCCGCTGTACGCCGGCCAGGACGGCCTGCAGGTGTACGGCGACGGCACGCGCAACTTCTACCTGGACGAGCCCTTCGAGCTCGCCGTGACCAGCCTGATCGGCCTGGTCCTCACGCTCGCCACCCCCTGGCTCATGCGCGGTCTGGTGAGCGTGGACCGGGTGTTGGTCGCCGGGCTCCTCGGGCCCTCCAGGCTCGCCACGCGCGTCGTCGAGCTGGAGTCGGACCGCGGCATGGTCGTCGACACGGCAGCGGCCGATCTGCGCCGTATCGAGCGCGATCTGCACGACGGCGCGCAGGCCCGCCTGGTCGCACTCGCCATGGACCTCGGTCTCGCCAAGGAGAAGCTGCTCGAGGATCCGGACGCTGCCGCCCGCATGGTGGACGAGGCGCACGGCGAGGTGAAGGTGGCCTTGCAGGAGCTGCGCGATCTGGCCCGCGGCATCCATCCCGCCGTACTGACCGACCGCGGACTGGACGCCGCGCTCTCCTCCGTCGCCTCACGCTGCACAGTCCCGGTGAGCGTGGAGGTGGACCTGCCCGCCAGGCCGGCCCCCGCCATCGAGGGCATCGCGTACTTCACCGTCTCCGAGCTGCTCCAGAACGTCAGCAAACACGCGCAGGCAGGCCGTGCCACGGTGGATGTCTGGCGCTCCCAGGACCGGCTGATGCTGCAGGTCACGGATGACGGCCGGGGCGGCGCGGACACCTCGGTCGGCACCGGCCTCGCGGGTCTGGCCGAGCGACTGGACGCCGTGGACGGAATCCTGGCCGTGGACTCACCGGTCGGTGGCCCGACGACCGTGACGGCCGAGCTTCCCTGGCGCGGCTGACCCCGAGAGCTCCTGCCCCACGTCGGGGCTGCCCGGCCCGAGGCCCCGAGCCCCGCCCCCAAGCCCCGAACCCCAGACTCCCCCAGACTTCGTCCGGGGGGTCCCCCACGAGGCTGAATACCCCGCAATCCGGTCCGAATACTGGGATGCTGGAAGGTGCAGGGGTGGGAAGCACATCGACATGGGGGCTGCAGGGTTGTGGAGGACAGAGTGCGGGTGGTCATCGCCGAGGACTCAGTACTGCTTCGGGAGGGCCTGACCCGGCTGCTGACCGACCGCGGACACGATGTCGTGGCCGGCGTGGGGGACGCGGATGCGCTGATCAAGACGGTCGCCGACCTGGCCACGCAGGACGCGCTGCCGGATGTGGTGGTCGCGGACGTGCGGATGCCGCCCACTCATACGGATGAGGGCGTACGGGCGGCGGTGCGGCTGCGCAAGGAACATCCCGGGGTCGGGGTACTGGTCCTTTCGCAGTACGTCGAGGAGCGGTACGCCACCGAGCTGCTCGCGGGCAGCAGCCGCGGCGTGGGCTATCTGCTCAAGGACCGGGTCGCCGAGGTGCGTGAGTTCGTGGACGCCGTGGTCCGGGTGGCGCGGGGCGGTACCGCGCTGGACCCCGAGGTGGTGGCGCAGCTGCTGGGCCGGAGCCGTAAGCAGGATGTGCTGGCCGGGCTCACTCCGCGCGAGCGCGAAGTACTCGGCCTCATGGCCGAGGGCCGGACGAACTCCGCGGTCGCCAAGCAGCTCGTGGTGAGCGACGGCGCGGTCGAGAAGCATGTCAGCAATATCTTCCTGAAGCTCGGACTCTCCCCCAGTGACGGTGATCATCGGCGTGTACTGGCGGTGCTGACCTACCTGAACTCCTAATTGACTGACACTCTGTCAGATATCGAGTGGAGCGGCAGACCCAGAACCAAATAATGGACAGGGAGCGTCTTTACCCACGGACCCGGGGGGCGGAGCGGAGCATGGCAAAACCAGGGCATCAGAGCGTCTCAAAAAGACGTCCGGCATATGAGCGGTCCAGGGAAGGCCACCCTTACGGACGTAGGGTGGCATTGGGACGGCCGGTGGGCCGACCGGGCCCGAACAGCCGCCTCGAGGGAGGTCCAGTTCAGTGACCAGCCAGGTCAGTAGCCCAGCCGAGCAGGCCGATGACGAGTCCGATGAGGCTCTCGTCGGCGAGCAGCGCAGGTCCGCCGAGAAGGAAATCCGTCGACTGGACCGGGTGATCATCCGCTTCGCGGGTGACTCCGGTGACGGTATGCAACTCACAGGTGACAGGTTCACCTCGGAGACCGCGTCGTTCGGCAACGACCTCTCCACACTTCCGAACTTCCCCGCCGAGATCCGGGCGCCTGCCGGAACCCTCCCGGGCGTCTCCAGCTTCCAGCTGCATTTCGCAGACCACGACATCCTCACCCCGGGCGACGCGCCGAACGTGCTGGTCGCCATGAACCCCGCCGCCCTCAAAGCGAATATCGCCGATGTGCCGCGCGGCGGCGAGATCATCGTCAACACCGACGAATTCGCCAAGCGGGCGATGGCCAAGGTCGGCTACGACGCCTCGCCCCTGGACGACGGCTCGCTGGATGCCTACCGCGTCCACCCGGTGCCGCTGACGACACTCACCATCGAGGCGCTCAAGGAGTACGGGCTCTCCCGCAAGGAGGCCGAGCGCTCCAAGAACATGTTCGCGCTGGGGCTCCTGAGCTGGATGTACCATCGGCCGACCGCGGGCACCGAGACCTTCCTGCGCACCAAGTTCGCCAAGAAGCCGCAGATCGCCGAGGCGAACATCACGGCGTTCAGAGCGGGTTGGAACTTCGGCGAGACGACCGAGGACTTCGCGGTCTCCTACGAGGTCGCGCCGGCGAGCAAGGCGTTCCCCACCGGCACCTACCGCAACATCTCCGGGAATCTGGCCCTCTCCTACGGGCTGGTCGCCGCGAGCAAGCAGGCCGATCTGCCGCTCTACCTGGGCTCGTACCCCATCACGCCGGCCTCCGACATCCTGCACGAGCTCTCGAAGCACAAGAACTTCGGCGTACGGACCTTCCAGGCCGAGGACGAGATCGCGGGCATCGGCGCGGCTCTGGGTGCGGCCTTCGGCGGCGCGCTCGGCGTCACCACCACTTCCGGCCCCGGCGTGGCGCTGAAGTCGGAGACCATCGGTCTTGCGGTCTCCCTGGAGCTGCCGCTGCTGATCGTGGACATCCAGCGCGGCGGGCCCTCGACCGGTCTGCCCACCAAGACCGAGCAGGCCGATCTGCTGCAGGCGATGTACGGACGCAATGGCGAGGCCCCGGTCCCGATCGTCGCGCCCCGTACGCCCGCCGACTGCTTCGACGCCGCTCTCGAGGCGGCCCGGATCGCGCTCACCTACCGCACCCCGGTGCTGCTGCTGAGCGACGGCTATCTGGCCAACGGCTCCGAGCCGTGGCGGATCCCCGAGATCGACGAGCTCCCGGACCTGCGTGTGCAGTTCGCCACCGGCCCGAACCACGAGCTGGCTGACGGTACGGAGGTGTTCTGGCCGTACAAGCGTGATCCGCAGACCCTGGCGCGTCCCTGGGCGGTTCCGGGGACGCCCGGACTCGAGCACCGGATCGGCGGCATCGAGAAGCAGGACGGCACCGGCAACATCTCCTACGACCCGGCCAACCACGACTTCATGGTCCGCACCCGCCAGGCCAAGGTCGACGGCATCGAGGTCCCCGACGTCGAGGTCGACGATCCGCACGGCGCGGCCACGCTCGTCCTGGGCTGGGGCTCGACGTACGGGCCGATCACGGCCGCCGTACGTCGACTGCGCACCGCCGGCCTCCCCATCGCGCAGGCCCATCTGCGCCACCTCAACCCGTTCCCGAGGAATCTGGGCGAGGTTCTGGAGCGTTACCAGAAGGTAGTGGTACCCGAGATGAACCTCGGCCAGCTCGCCACCTTGATCCGGGCGAGATATCTGGTCGACGCACAGAGCTACAACCAGGTCAACGGCATGCCGTTCAAGGCCGAGCAGCTCGCCGCAGCTCTCAAGGAGGCCATCAATGACTGAGGCGCTCTCGCTGGTGCCCAAGGCCGACGCCAAGCAGTCCATGAAGGACTTCAAGTCCGATCAGGAAGTGCGCTGGTGCCCAGGCTGCGGTGACTACGCGATCCTCGCCGCCGTGCAGGGCTTCATGCCCGAACTCGGCCTGGCGAAGGAGAACATCGTCTTCGTCTCCGGAATCGGCTGCTCCTCCCGCTTCCCGTACTACATGAACACCTACGGGATGCACTCCATCCACGGCCGCGCTCCCGCCATCGCGACCGGGCTCGCGTCCTCGCGCCGCGATCTGTCGGTCTGGGTCGTCACCGGTGACGGCGACGCCCTCTCCATCGGCGGAAACCACCTGATCCACGCGCTGCGCCGCAATGTGAACCTGAAGATCCTGCTCTTCAACAACCGCATCTACGGACTCACCAAGGGCCAGTACAGCCCGACCTCCGAGGTCGGCAAGATCACCAAGTCGACGCCGATGGGCTCGCTGGACGCGCCCTTCAACCCGGTGTCGCTGGCGATCGGCGCCGAGGCGTCCTTCGTGGCACGCACCGTGGACTCCGACCGCAAGCACCTCACCGAAGTGCTCCGCCAGGCCGCCGACCACCGGGGCACGGCGCTGGTGGAGATCTACCAGAACTGCAATATCTTCAACGACGGCGCCTTCGAGGTACTGAAGGACAAGCAGCAGGCGGAGGAGGCGATCATCCGCCTCGAGCACGGACAGCCCATCCGCTTCGGGAACGAC
The DNA here is from genome assembly GCF_040651435.1 of Streptomyces sp. NPDC048479. Classification (NCBI taxonomy): domain Bacteria; kingdom Bacillati; phylum Actinomycetota; class Actinomycetes; order Kitasatosporales; family Streptomycetaceae; genus Streptomyces; species Streptomyces sp. NPDC048479. The sequence goes on along the minus strand of NZ_JBEZKA010000004.1, from coordinate 142,380 downwards.
GGCGACAAGGGTGTCGTACGGGACCTGGCGACGGGTGACCTGAAGGTCGTCGCCGTCACGCCGGAGAACGAGTCGCAGATCCTGGTCCACGACGCGCACAGCGCCAGCCCGACCACGGCCTTCGCGCTCTCCCGCCTCGCCGACCCGGACACTCTGCACCACACGCCCATCGGGGTGCTGCGCAGTGTGGAGCGGCCGGTCTACGACACGATGATGGCCGACCAGCTCGACACCGCCATCGAGCAGAACGGCAAGGGCGACCTGGCCGCGCTGCTCGCCGGGAACGACACCTGGACCGTCGTCGGCTGACGCTCCACGGACCGTCCGAGGCCCGGATCTCCCGTCAGGAGGTCCGGGCTTCGTCGTATGCCGCGCGCGCCACCAGGACCTCTTGCATCCGCCGTTCCGTCCAGCGGGCCAGCCGCCACACCTGCTCGGCGGCCTCCTTGCCGAGCGCGGTCAGCGAGTAGTCGACGCGCGGCGGGATCACCGGCTTGGCGTCGCGGTGCACAAAACCGTCGCGCTCCAGCGTCTGGAGGGTCTGGGCGAGCATCTTCTCGCTGACACCACCGACCTCGCGGCGCAGCTCGCTGAAGCGGTACGAGCGCTCCAGCAGGGCGGCGAGAACGAGCACACCCCAGCGGCTGGTGACGTGCTCGAGGATCAGACGCGACGGGCACATCGCGTGATTGACGTCGGGATCTCTACTTACGGCCATACCAGTACCTTACTTCAAAGTGGGTACTTACGCACGGTTAGTGCCCCACGTAGGGTGAGCTCTGGAATCGCATCGAAGAAGGAGAAATCACCCATGAGCATCGTTGTCACCGGAGCCACCGGAGCCCTCGGCCGTCTCGTCGTCGACGAGCTGCTGGCCACGGTCCCCGCGGAGCGGATCGCCGCCGTCGTCCGCAGCAAGGAGAAGGCCGCGGACCTCGCGGCGCGCGGCGTCGAGCTGCGCATCGCCGACTACAGCGAGCCCGAGTCGCTCGCCGGGGCCTTCCGCGCCGCCGACCGCGTCCTGCTGATTTCCGGCAGCGAGGTCGGACAACGGGTGCCGCAGCACACCGCGGTGATCGAGGCCGCGAAGGCGGCGGGCGTCGCCCAGCTCGCGTACACCGGCGTACTGGGCGGGCCCGACGCCGACTTCCAGCTGGCCGCCGAGCACAAGGCCACCGAGCAGGTGATCCTGGACTCCGGGCTGCCGTACACCTTCCTGCGCAACGGCTGGTACACCGAGAACTACACCGAGCACCTCGCACCGGTGCTGGAGCACTCCGCCGTGGTCGCGAGCGCGGGCGAGGGCCGGATAGCCTCCGCCGCCCGCGCGGACTACGCCGCGGCCGCGGCCGCCGTACTGACCGGCGAGGGCCACCTGTCGCAGACGTACGAGCTGAGCGGCGACGTGGCCTGGTCCTTCGAGGAGTACGCCGCCGAGCTGTCCCGGCAGACCGGCCGGACGATCGCGTACAACAACGTCCCGGCCGGGACGCACCTGCAGATCCTCACGGGCGCGGGCCTGCCCGGGCCGCTCGCCGAGATCCTCGTCGACGTCGACGCGGCGGTCGGGCGCGGCCTGCTGGCCGGCACGACGGGCGACCTGGCCCGGCTGACCGGCCGCCCTACGACCCTGCTCGCCGACTCGGTCGCGGCGGCCCTCGCGACGGTCTGAACCGCTCGGACGACACGGCATGACGGACCAAGTTCCGTCATGACCGTATAGCGATACACACATGACAGCCTGCCCCCTCGCCGCGTACCTTCGACGAGGTGATGCGCGCAGGGCAGGAGGGGCCAGTGAAGTCGGACGGTGAACAGCGAGCGGGACTGCTGTACGGGATAGGGGCCTACGGGATGTGGGGCCTGGTCCCGCTCTTCTGGCCACTGCTGAAGCCGTCCGGTGCGGTGGAGATCCTCGCCCACCGGATGGTCTGGTCACTGGTCGTCGTCGGCATCGCGCTGCTGGCGCTGAAGCGGTGGGGCTGGATCCGTGAGCTGATACGGCAGCCCCGGAAGCTGGGGCTCATCACGGTCGCGGCGGCGGTCATCACCGTCAACTGGGGCGTCTACATCTGGGCCGTGAACTCGGGCCATGTCGTCGAGGCCTCGCTCGGCTACTTCATCAACCCGCTGGTCACCATCGCGATGGGTGTACTGCTGCTGAAGGAGCGACTGCGCCCGATGCAGTGGGCGGCGGTCGCCACCGGCTTCGCGGCGGTGCTGGTGCTGGCGATCGGCTACGGACAGCCGCCGTGGATCTCGCTCACGCTCGCCTTCTCGTTCGCCACGTACGGCCTGGTCAAGAAGAAGGTCAACATCGGCGGACTCGAGTCGCTGGCCGCGGAGACCGCGATCCAGTTCCTCCCGGCGCTGGGCTTTCTGCTCTGGCTGGGCGCGGACGGCTCGGCCACCTTCGGCACCCACGGCACCGGCCATGCGGCGCTGCTCGCCGCGGCGGGCGTGGTGACCGCCGCGCCGCTGGTCTGCTTCGGCGCGGCGGCGATCCGGGTACCGCTCTCCACCCTGGGGCTGCTGCAGTATCTGACTCCGGTCTTCCAGTTCCTGCTGGGGATCCTGTACTTCCACGAGGCGATGCCTGCGGAGCGGTGGGCGGGCTTCGCGCTGGTGTGGCTGGCGCTGACCTGCCTGACGTGGGACGCGCTGCGGACGGCTCGGCGTACGAAGGCGGCGGCGCTGCGCCTCGCGAGCGCGGCAGCCGCACCCGCGCCGGCTTCGGCTTCGGCTCCCGCCCCGCAGACGGAACCCACCGCCTGACGCACGGCGGGACTCCCGGACCGGCCAGTCCCCCCGTTCCGGCGGGTGCGACGAGGGCCGCGGCCCCCGCATCGCAGGCGGAACCGACGCCTGCCGCGCGGCCGCGCACGCGCCGCTGCCGAGCCCCGCGTTGCGCGGCAGGCCGCGGCGCCGGCCGGCACCACGCCGCGACAGTTCGTCGATCAGCGTGAAGGTCTCCTCGGGGTCGGCGCTCTCGTACTCCCGCCGGCGCCGGCGGGCGCGACGGCCCCCGGGATGCCGGCAGGCCCAAGTGCTCCTTGGGCGTGACGTAGCAGCGCCCCGGCCCGCAGAACCGCCTGACGCCCGCGGCGTGCGCTACGCGCTCGCACGGGGCGCGTATACCGCGGGAGACGACCGCCGGCAGGCGAACCGCCTCAGACCGCCTCCAGGGCGTCGGTGACCTCGTCCATCACAGCCTTCCAGTGCGCCCGCTGCCGCTCGCGCTCCTCGGCGTCCGCGAGGTGCTCCTGGTGGAAGCGGAGCACTGTCTTTCCCTCCCCGGACGCCTTTCCCTCCCCGGACGCCTTTCCCTCCCCGGACGCCGAGACCGTGACCTGGAGGGTGGTCGTGCCGTACGTCAGCCGGATGCGGTCACCGGACCGGTAGCTGCGCACCTCGCCCGCGATGCCGTCCCCGGTTTCGTACGACTCCCCCTTGCCGGTGGGCAGTTGGGCGCCCTTGCCGAGCCGGCGGGCGACGCCCTCCGGGCTGACGAAGAAGTCCCACACGGTCGACATGGGCAGCGGCAGGGTCCCGGAGACGCCGGTCTCCCAGCCGGCGCCCCGGGTCAGTCCTGTGGGCATCGTTCGTCTCCTTCTGCGAGCTCTGCGTGGCGGACGCGGTGCGCCCGGACCTTGCTGCGATTGCCGCACCGTTCCATCGCGCACCAGCGGCGGCGGCCCGGTCGTGAGGTGTCGACGAAGACCAGATAGCAGTTGTGCGCGCCGCATTCGCGGATGCGGTGCGCGTACGGACCGGTGAAGAGGTCCACGGCATCGCGCGCCACGGCCGACAGCAGCTGGGTGCCGGTGGCTCCGGGCACCCAGTCGCGGCCGCCCCGGTCGGTGATCCGAGGTGCGAGCGGGGTCTGCGCCGAGGCCTCGTTGACCACGGCCAGGTCGGCGGGGCTCAGCGCGCGGCCATGTGCCCGGTCGGCGGTCAGCCGCCACAGGGCATCCCTGAGCACACGGGCAGCCGCCACCTCGTCGGGCGCGACGACCGGCTCAAGCCCGTCCGGCAGCCGGCTCTCACCCGCCCAGCGCACCAGGTCGGCGGGCTCGTGCAGCACCTCGTACCGCGCGAAGCCGCCGGGCCCTCCGGTGGTCAGCAGCTCAAGGCAGAGCGCGCCGGGGTCGAACCGAAAGGTCCGCCCTTCCGGCGTACGCAGGGTCAGTCCTCTTGCAGGCTCGCTCACGTAACCAATATAACTGGTTAGCATGACACTGCACTGGAAGCTCGTCATCGATACGTCCGACCCGCACGCGCAGGCCGACTTCTGGGCCGCGGCCCTCGGCTACGAGCTCGAGGACCACAGCGCCCTCATCGAGCGCCTGCGCGGATCCGGTCAACTGCCGGACGACTCGACGGTCCAGTCGCACGGCCGGGACGCCTTTCGCGATTACGCCGCCGTCCGGCATCCGGACGACCCCTTCGACAAGGACAGCGGGATGGGCCACGGGCGCAGGCTCCTCTTCCAGCGCGTACCGGAGGGGAAGACGACCAAGAACCGGCTCCATCTCGACCTGCACGTCGGCCCCGAGCGGCGCGAGGCGGAGGTCGCACGGCTGGAGGGCCTGGGAGCGACGGTTCTGTACCACGCGGACGAGCCGGTGGGTGTCTGGTCGACCATGGCCGACCCCGAGGGCAATGAGTTCTGCGTGGAGTAGTGGGGCGGTGGGGGCAGTGGGCCGGCGGATCCGCCTACTCCGGTTCCTCCCAGGTGAAGGACTCCAGGCCCCCGCACTCCTCCTCGGCCTCTCTCCGGCGGCGGCGAACGCGCCCTGTGGCCAGCGCAAGAACGCCCACCAGCAGACCCATCGCGCACACGGTGAAGAGCAGCGTGACCACACCGACGCGCAGAGCCTGCCGGACCAGGGCCTCCAGGATGGGGAACGGGTCCATGTGCATATGCATGGGCATCGGTGCGGGCATGGGCATGCACACAGCTTGCGGCCCGACTGCGCCATCCGCTCCTGACCTGCGAGCCTCGTACTCGACCAGCACCGCGGCATTGACCATTCCGCGATCCGTCCAGTCCGATATACGAACGCGACTGTCCGGTTTCCGCCCTTGACGGTGAGTCAAACTCTCGCTGAACTTTCAGCACGCACTGCGCACCAACAGCTCCAACGCCCTGGGACCCGCCGTCCCAGGGCGTCTCGCACGTTCCGTCCCGCCCCCGTACGGAATCCGGAGCCCCCACACATGAACCTCTTCGTCCCGAGACGCACGGCCGCTGCCGCCGCGCTCGCCCTCGCCGGGCTGCTCGTCAGCACCGCGCCCGCAGCGACCGCGTCCCCGGCAGCCGCGACCCCGGCGCCCGCGCTCGCCGCCCCCGACATACCGCTCGCCAACGTCAAGGCGCATCTCACCCAGCTCCAGTCGATAGCCACCGCCAACGGCGGCAACCGTGCGCACGGCCGGGCCGGTTACAAGGCGTCCATCGACTATGTGAAGGCCAAGCTGGACGCGGCCGGATTCACCACGTCCCTCCAGCAGTTCACCTCCAGCGGCGCGACCGGCTACAACCTGATCGCCGACTGGCCGGGCGGTGACGCCAACCAGATTCTGATGGCCGGCTCGCACCTCGACTCGGTCAGCGCGGGCGCCGGGATCAACGACAACGGCTCCGGCTCGGCGGCCATCCTGGAGACCGCGCTCGCCGTCTCCCGCGCCCAGTTCAAGCCGGAGAAGCATTTGCGCTTCGGCTGGTGGGGTGCCGAGGAGCTGGGTCTGGTCGGGTCGAAGTACTACGTCAACAACCTCCCCGCCGCGGAGCGTTCGAAGATCTCCGGCTATCTGAACTTCGACATGATCGGCTCGCCGAACCCCGGTTACTTCGTGTACGACGACGACCCGACGATCGAGAAGACCTTCAAGGACTACTTCGCGGGGCTCAGCATCCCGACCGAGATCGAGACCGAGGGCGACGGCCGCTCCGACCACGCGCCGTTCAAGAACGCGGGCGTCCCCGTCGGCGGCCTGTTCACCGGCGCCGACTACACCAAGACGGCGGCCCAGGCCCAGAAGTGGGGCGGCACGGCCGGCCAGGCCTTCGACCGCTGCTACCACTCCTCCTGCGACACCTCGTCGAACATCGACGACACCGCGCTCGACCGCAACAGCGATGCGATCGCGCACGCGATCTGGACACTGTCCGCCGGGACGACCACACCGCCGGGTGACGTGTACGAGACCACGACGGACGTCGCGATCCCGGACAACGGCGCGGCTGTCACCTCGACGGTCAACGTCACGGGCCGTACGGGCAACGCCCCGGCCACCCTCAAGGTGGGCGTGGACATCATCCACACCTGGCGCGGAGACCTGGTCGTCGACCTGGTCGCCCCGGACGGAACGGTGTACAACCTGAAGCCGTTCAGCTCCTCCGACTCGGCGGACAACGTCCAGGCGACATACACGGTCAACGCCTCCTCCGAGGTCGCCAGCGGCGCCTGGAAGCTGCGGGTCCAGGACAAGGCGGCGCAGGACACCGGCTACATCAACAGCTTCAAGCTCACCTTCTGAGAGGTCCCACGACCGCCACCCCCCACAGGCTGCATGCGTGTGCAATCACTGCGCACGCATGCAGTCATCTTTGGAGTACGCGCACGGGTCAGGTGGCGAGCGACACGGACGCGGCCGCCCGGGCCAAGGAGTTCTTCATCCGGCGAGGTTCTTCACGCGGTGATGTCCTTCGCCGTGAAGCGCGCCCACGCCGCCGACCCGAACACCGCCGCGTACACCCCTTGCAGACCGAGGTTCTTCAGCACCTCGTCCCAGTAGACCGGCTCCCGCATCAGGTCCGCGAACGACAGCCAGTAGTGCGGGAAGAGGTACGGATGGATTCCGTGCAGCTGCGGAATCGTGTCCAGGATCTGCACCGTGATCAGCAGTCCGACCGTCGTCGCCATCGCCGCGATGCCACTGCCGGTGAGCGTCGAGATGAAGAGACCGAGCGCCGCGAGCCCGCTCAGCGACGCGGCGACGACGGCCGCGACCAGCGCGGCGCGCAGCAGTCCGTCGCCGAAGGAGATCCGGGTGCCGGAAATGGTCGTGACATCGCCGAGCGGGAAGAGCAGCGAGCCGACGGCGAGCGCGGACACCGCCACGACCAGGGTCGCCACCAGGCAGAAGGCGCAGGCGGTGGCGTACTTGGCGAGCAGCAGCCGGCTGCGTCCGGCCGGGGCGACCAGCAGATAGCGCAGGGTGCCGGAGTTCGCCTCGCCCGCGATCGCATCACCCGCGACGACGCCGATCGCCATCGGGAGGAAGACCGGCAGGGTCGCGGCGAGCGCGGCGAAGACCAGGAACAGGCCATTGTTGGTGATCTGGGTGATGAAAGCGGGGCCGCCACCCCTGCCGTCGCCGACCGGCCCGCCGCCGCTCGTCTCGACCCTGATGGCGATGCCGATCAGTACGGGTACGGCGGCCAGCACTCCCAGCAGCGCGAGCGTGCGCCAGCGGCGGAACGTGATGGTCAGCTCAGAGCGGAAGAGGCCGAACGTCCACAGCGGGCTGCTCGTCCTTTCGCGTACGAGAGTGTCAGCCTGCGACATCGAAGCCCTCTCCGGTCAGCGCGACAAAGGCGTCCTCGAGCGAGGCCCGCTCGATGCCGAAGCCTCGTACCCGTACGCCGCCCTGCACCAGCGCGGCGTTGATCTCCGCCAGCTCGATTTCCTTGGCCGGCAGTTCGCCCGTCACCCGGTCACCGGTCACGGCCAGATCGGCGACCCCCAGCTCCTTGAGGAGCCGGGCGGCGTCGGCGGGGTCGGGGGTGGTGATGGCCAGCCGCCCGCGCGTGCCCGCCGCGAGATCGGCGACCGGGCCCTGGGTGAGAAGCCGGCCCTGGGCCATCACCGCGGCATGCGTGCAGACCTGCTCGATCTCGTCGAGCAGATGGGACGAGAGAAAGACCGTGGTGCCGTCGGCCGCCAGCTCCCGTACCAGGGAACGGATCTCCCGCATGCCCTGCGGATCGAGACCGTTCGTCGGTTCGTCGAGCACCAGCAGTTTCCGCGGCTGCAGCAGCGCGGCGGCCAGCCCCAGCCGCTGCTTCATCCCGAGCGAGTACGCCTTGGCCTTCTTGCCCGCGGCCTGCGTCAGCCCGACCCGGTCCAGCGCGGCGGCGACACGGGTGCGCCGCGTTCGGGGATCGGCGCACGGATCGGCGGAGTCGTAGCGCAGCAGATTGTCGCGGCCGCTCAGGAACCCGTACAGCGCGGGCCCTTCGATCAGCGCCCCCACCTGCGGAAGTACGGTGCGGACGGCGCGCGGCATGGGCAGACCGAGGACCGTGGCGCTGCCTGCGGTCGGCTCGATGAGCCCCATCAGCATCCGGATCGTGGTGGTCTTGCCGGAGCCGTTGGGGCCGAGGAACCCGAAGACGCTGCCGCCGGGCACGCTGAGATCGAGCCGCTCGACGGCCAACTCCCCGCCCCGGTAACGCTTGGTGAGCCCATGCGTCTCGATGACGGCTGTCATTCCGGTCCCCCGTTCACTCGGTCAGCGGTCCGCCCCACCGTACGGAGCGTACGGCGGGGCGGACGGTAAGCGCGTCGTCATGCCTGACCTGGTGTTACTTTGTCTCGTTCGCGGCCTTCACGAGCGCGTCCTGGGTCACGGCGCCGACGTAGACCGTGCCGTCGTCCGTCATCAGGGCATTGACCAGGCGGGTCTTGAAGACCGTGCCCGAGCCGAACTTCCCGTGGACCTGGTCGCCCAGCGCGTCCAGGAACTTCTTGGCCTCCGGCGGCACATCGCCGTCCTTCTTCGGCGGGGTGATGCCCTCGCCGCCCGGCGCCTCGATCTTGGCGATGGCGTTCCAGCCCTTGCCGATGACGTTCAGCCCCTGGAAGTCCTCCAGGCCCATGAAGTCCTCGTGGTTCCTGGCTCCCTTGTCCTGCTTCAGCTCGTCGGCCTCCGTCACCTTCGCGCCCTTGGGCGGGGTGAAGTTGAAGGTCGACGCGTCCGGCTCGGAGAAGTCGACCTTGGTGAAGCCGACGTCGATCGCGGCCTTGCCACCACTGCTGGGGGTGAGCGTGAACTTCAGCGGCACGCCGTTCTTGGCGTCCACCGCGACCTTGATCGAGCCGATCGTCGAGCCGCTCTGCTTGGGCTTGATGACCAGCTGGTACGCATCGCGGCCGGCCACCTGCGCCGTACCGCCGACGGTCACCGAGGTGGTGTCGCCCGCGGCCTTGAGCGCCTCTTCGGCGAACTGCTTGGGCGTGCTCGGGAGGTCCTTCGGCAGGGCCTTGTGCTCCTTGCCGGAGCCCTTCCTGCCGGAGCTGTCGCCCTTGCCGTCGTCCTTGGCGTGGAATGCCTCGTTCGAGGCGCTGTCGTAAGCCCAGACCTCGTCGCCGTTGTGGATCAGGCTGTACTCGGCGCTGTCCTCCAGGATCGACACCTTCGCCTTGTCGGGGCCGTCGGCCGCGACCCGCAGGGTGTGTGAGCCGGAGGCCAGCTCCATCAGCTTGCCCTCGGGAGCGGCGGACGAGCCCGACCCGTCCGGCTCCCCGCCCTTGGGGCCGAGGGAGCCGCCGCCCAGGCCCGCCAGGCCGCCGAGCGACGGGATGCCGAGGTCGGTGTTGATCTTCACCGTGCCGGAGAGCTGCTGGGTGTCCGACGCGGCCATCTTCTCGATGAGTTTCTGCGCGCTGATCTTCGGCAGATCGGGGTCACCGGAGGCAGCGAGCGCCGGGACGAGCCCGATGGTCGCCGCCGCCACCCCGACCACCGCGACCGGGACGATGTAGCGCGCTGCCTTGCGGCGGCTCGCTGCGAGGTCCTGGGCCTCTTCGGTGGTCTGTGCGCTGTCGTTCGGTGCCATGGTGTGCCCTACCTCCGTGGTTGGTCAGGCGTGGTGTATTCATCTGACCAAACCGGGCCTGCAGAAGCGTCAGACCGCGGGAGCAACTTGGCCTACTGCTCTGGGATGACAGTAGAGGCGCGGCGCCTCCCCCAACCAGTGGGGGAAGCGCCGTAAGCCCTGTTGCAGGACCGGTTACTTCTGAATGAAGACGTAGTCCGCCCCGTAGGGGACGCCCACGATCGCTCCCTGCTCGCAGCTGCCGGCCGGGGCGACGCCGCCCACGGTGTTCAGCCGGAAGATCTCCTGGGTGTTCGCCAACAGCCCCCGCTTCTTGCCGGACTGGGTGGCCTGGAGGTCCAGCTCGGCGATGTTCTTGTCGCCGTTCGGTGTCTTACTGATCAGCTTGCCGGTGACGGCGCTGTGGTCCTGTGCGATCCACTGCGGCGTGCCGGAGTTGGGGGCGATGAAGGAGTGGGCGATGTGCCCGCCGAGGACGGCACGCACATCACGCTGCTGGAAGGAGAGCTTGCCGTCGTCGCCCTTCTTGCACTCGTAGATCTGCTTGCCCTTGACGACGGAGGCCTGCACGTTGTCGAGCGCCTTGTCGAAGGCGAAGGAGTTGGTCACCTTGTGGAACTGGCCGCGGACCGCGCCGCCCGGGAACTCGGTGGTGTGCAGATTGGCGTAGAAACCGCTCGGGTCTGTCTTGAAGGCGTCGAGCACGGCCTTGTCCGTGACCTTGACCGTGCCGGTGACCGCGCCGGTCCAGCCCTTGCTCCTGGTCTTGCCCTTGCTCAGCAGGCCGGTGAAGTCGATCTTGATGCCGCCGTTGGTGCCCTTCACGCCCTGGTGGATGTGGAGGGCGGTCGGCTTGTCGGTGCCGCGAAACTTCACGGCGACGGACACCTTGTCCCCCTTGACCTTCACGAACTCCAGCGCGGCACCGTCGCGGTCACCGACGGCGGGCCCGCCCTGGACCGGCACCTCGCTCGCGCCGTTCAGGCTCGCCACGAAGAGGGCGGCGCCGCGGTCGGAGCGGCTGCCGGCGCCGCTCTGTACGGCGATGCCCACGCTGCTGTCCGCGTGGCCCGAGTGCCCGGCGGCGGAGCTGTTGCCGGCGGCGAAGGCCGGCAGGACGGTGAGGGCGACGCCGGCCGCGGCGGCGACGGCGGTGGTACCGATAAGGATGGTCGCGTTCCGCTTCATTACGAAATCTCCCCGTACACGATGCCAACGCCCACTGCGTCAGCTTCTGGGCATGAGTACGGAGTGGATCCTAGGTTAGACTCAATCCAACTATGTGACCCGCGTCACAGATCGCGAGAGGGCGTGCGTACACCCGGCAGGAGGGTGTACGGGAGGTGTCGTACAGGCAAACGGACGGGGTCAGCCCGCGCGGTGGACCACCGCGTCGCACAGCTCTTCCAGAGCGGCCCTGGCGTAGCACTCGGGCAGCGGAGCGAGCATCGCCCTCGCCTCCTCCGCGTACCGCACGGTGTCCCGCCTGGCCTGCTCGAGGGCCGGATGGGCGCGCAGCAGCCGCAGCGCCTCGGCGTGCCGGTCGTCGTCCGTCAGATCCCCGTCGAGCAGCGCGACGAGCTCCAGGTCCTCGGGCCGCTCGTGCGCCGCCGCCCGTGCACGCAAATGCAGCACGGGCAGGGTCGGGATGCCCTCACGCAGATCCGTGCCGGGCGTCTTGCCCGACTCGTGCGAGTCGCTGGCGATGTCGAGTACGTCGTCGGCGAGCTGGAAGGCCACGCCGAGCCGCTCCCCGTACTGGGTGAGGATGTCCACGACACCCTCGTCGGCACCCGACATCATCGCGCCGAACCGCCCCGAGACCGCGATCAGCGAGCCCGTCTTGCCCCCGATGACATCGAGGTAGTGCTCGGCCGGGTCGCGGCCGTCGCGCGGCCCCGCGGTCTCCAGGATCTGGCCGGTGACCAGGCGCTCGAAGGCCTCCGCCTGGATGCGTACGGCCTCCGGGCCCAGGTCGGCCAGTATGTGCGAGGCCCTCGCGAACAAGAAGTCGCCCGTCAGCACGGCGACGGAGTTGCCCCAGCGCACGTTGGCACTGTCCACACCGCGCCTGACCTCGGCCTCGTCCATCACATCGTCGTGGTACAGCGTCGCGAGATGGGTCAGCTCGACAACCACGGCCGAGGGCACGACACCCGGCGCGTGCGGATCACCGAACTGGGCGGCGAGCATCACCAGCAGCGGCCGGAAGCGCTTGCCCCCGGCGCGTACGAGGTGCTGTGCGGCCTCCGTGATGAAGGGAACCTCGCTCTTGGTGGCATCGAGGAGCCCCGCCTCGACAGCCGCCAATCCGGTCTGGACATCGGCCTCAAGAGCCTGGTCCCGCACGCTCAGCCCGAACGGCCCGACGACGGTCACGAGGGGATCTCCTGTCTGCTGACGATCAAACGGATTGTCGATGTGTCGCTGGATTCACTCAAGTCAGCGTATCCGGTCGCGTTTCGATCACCGTGGGCGCCTTCCCGCCTCCCCCGGTATGTTCAGGATCAGCTCATACACCCATGAGTGGGCCTTTTGTACTGAACCGAGGTCCTGCCATGCGCATCCGTACCGAGTTCCCGTACGACACCGGCCATGAGGATGTCCGTATCCCGCTCCCGGACGGGACGAAGCTGTATGCGCGCGTCTGGCGGCCGCTCACCGACGAGCCCGTACCGGCACTCCTCGAATATCTGCCGCACCGGCTCAGCGACGGGACCGCGCCGCGCGACCACCAGCGTCATCCCTGGTACGCGGGCCACGGCTACGCCTCGGTACGGGTCGACATCCGCGGACACGGCAACAGCGAGGGCATGCCGGGCGACGCCTACGACACGACCGAGCCGGCCGACGGGGTCGCCGTCGTCAACTGGCTGGCCCGGCAGCCCTGGTGCACCGGCCGGGTCGGCATGTTCGGAATCGGCTGGGGCGGCCGCAACGCGCTCCGGATCGCGGCGCTCGCGCCCGAGCCGCTGAAGGCGGTCGTCACGGTCTGCTCGGCGGACGACGGGTACGACAACGACATGCACTACATGGGCGGTTCGGTGCTCGCCGCCGGCATGCACGCCTGGTCCGCCACCCTGCTCGCCTCCGTCGCCCGTCCGCCCGACCCGCTCTTCGTCGGCGACGAGTGGCGCGAGATGTGGCTGAAGCGACTGGAAGCCGTCGAACCCCGCATCCACACCTGGCTCGCCCACCAGATCCGCGACGACTACTGGAAGCAGGGCAGCGTCCGCGAGGACTGCTCGGCGATCGACGCGGCGGTGCTGGCGGTGGGCGGCTGGCACGACCCGTACCGGGACACGGTGCTGCGACTGGTGGAGCATCTTCCGCCCGATCGTGTACGAGGGCTGATCGGCCCGTGGTCGCACCAGTACCCGGACCGGGGGCGGCCGCCCGGGCCCGCGATCGGCTTTCTGCAGGAGACCCTGCGCTGGTGGGACCACCACCTCAAAGGCCTCGAGAACGACATCATGGCCGAACCCCTGCTGCGCTCCTGGATCAGCGAGTCGCATCCGCCCGCGACGACGTACGCCGAGCTGCCGGGCCACTGGGTCGGCGACAACGCCTGGCCCTCGCCGCACATCACCACCGTCCCGTACGCGCTCCAGGGCGCGCCGGTGATCGTCGACTCGCCGCTCCACACCGGCCTGGACGCCGGCCGCTTCCTGCCCTCCGGGAACGACGCCGACCTGCCGCCCGACCAGCGCGACGAGGACGCCGGCTCGGCCTGCTTCGAGTTCCCGGTCACCGGCGACCCGATCGAGATCCTCGGCCGCCCCCGGGTGACCCTGCGGCTGCGCCTGGACGTGCCCTACGGTCAGGCGATCGCCCGGCTCTGCGACGTCGCCCCGGACGGCTCCTCCACCCTGGTGACCCGCGGCGTCCTCAACCTCTCCGCCCGCCACGGCCGCGAACGCGCCAACGCCTGGCCACCCGGCACGACGGAGGACGTCACCTTCGAGCTCAACGCCATCGGCCAGTCCTTTCCGCCGGGCCACCGCATCCGGCTCGCCGTCTCCTCCGCGTACTGGCCCTGGATCTGGCCGCAGACCGGCTCGGCCGGCTTCACACTCGACCCGGCGGGCTCCCGCCTCGAACTGCCCGTACGCGAGACCGGTGAGAACACCGAGACCCGTGAGGACACAGCGGACAAGATCACCTTCGAGGAGCCCGAACAGTCCGAACCGCTCGGCGTCAGCGTCCCGGCGACCTTCGACGAGCAGCGCCCGGAGCGGCTGGTGATCCGGAATGTCGCGAAGGGCGAATGGCGTCTCGAGGTCGACCCGCGCCACGGCGGCACCCGCGTCCATCCGGACGGTCTCGAATTCACCGAGGACACCCTGGAGACGTACACGATCCAGGAGAACGACCCGCACTCCGCGCACACCCGCTCCGACTGGACGGTCCGGCTGCACCGGCCGGAGCTGGCCTGGGACGTCCGGATCGAGACGCGCTCCGAAATCAGCTGCGACGCGGCCGACTTCATCACCTCGAACGAGGTGGTGTGCAAGGACGGCCGCGAGATCGTCTTCCACCGCACCTGGGAGAAGCGCATCCCGCGCACGGCGGGCTGACAGGGTCGGGCGGGCGACCTGCCGCCGCAGGGCAACGTCCACGTAACGTGTCACTCACACCCGTGGAAAGCGAGGCAAGCACCGATGCCCGAGCAGAGCCCGCTCGATCTGGCCGAAGGCGATCCCTTCGGCCCGCACAACCTCCCGTACGGCGTCTTCACCACCGCCGACGAGCCCGACCGCCGACGGCTCGGCATCCGCATCGGCGACCAGGTGCTCGACGCGGGAGCGGCGGCGCACGCCCTCGGCTCCCCCTACGCTGCCCTGCTGGCGCAGCCGAGCCTCAATCCGCTGCTCGCCGCGGGCCGCACCGCCTGGCGCGATGTACGCCGCGCGCTCACCGCCTGGGTCACGGTGCCCGCCCACCGGCCGGACATCGAGCCGCTCCTCCACCCGCTCGGCTCGGTCACGCTGCACCTCCCGTACGACGTCGCGGACTATGTCGACTTCTACGCGAGCGAGCACCACGCCACCAACGTCGGCAAGATCTTCCGGCCGGACGGGGACGCGCTGACGCCCAACTGGAAGCATCTGCCGATCGGTTACCACGGCCGCTCCGGCACCGTCGTCGTCTCCGGCACGGACGTGGTACGCCCCTCCGGCCAGCGCAAGACCCCCGCCGACGCCGCGCCGCTCTTCGGCCCGTCCGTGAAGCTCGACATCGAGGCCGAGGTGGCCTTCCTCGTCGGCACCCCCTCCGAGCTGGGCAGGCCGGTCGCACTCGGCGACTTCCGCGACCATGTCTTCGGGCTCTCGCTCCTCAACGACTGGTCGGCGCGCGACATCCAGGCCTGGGAGTACGTCCCGCTCGGCCCGTTCCTCGGGAAGTCCTTCGCCACGTCCGTATCCGCCTGGGTCACCCCGCTCGAGGCCCTGGACGCGGCCAGGGCCGCCGCGCCCGCCAGGGACTTCGATCTGCTCCCCTATCTCGACGACTCCGCCGAGGAGGAGCCGGGCGGCTTCGACCTGCGCATCACGGTGGCGATCAACGGGCATGTGGTCGCCGAGCCGCCGTTCGCCACGATGTACTGGACGGCCGCCCAGCAGCTGGCACATATGACGGTCAACGGCGCCTCGCTCCGTACGGGAGACCTCTTCGGCTCCGGCACGGTCAGCGGTCCCGAGGTCCAACAGCGCGGCTCGCTGCTCGAGCTCACCTGGAACGGCCGGGACGCCCTCGAACTGCCCGAGGGCAAGCGGACCTTCCTGGAGGACGGCGATGTGGTGACCATGACCGCCTGGGCACCGGGCCCGGACGGCGTACGGGTGGGCCTGGGCGAAGTGACCGGCCGGGTCGTACCGAGCGCCGGGTAATGACCGAACTCACCCTGCCCGAGGAGTTGTTGCTGCTTGCCCTGGACCCGGTGACGGGCCGCCGGCACTGCGGTCGGCGCTATCTGCAGTACGGGCTGGCCGGCGCCGCCCTGGCCGAGCTCGAGCTCCAGGGCAGGGTCGCCGAGGCACACGGCCGGGTGACGGTGGTCAATCCACTGCCGCCGCAGGACCGGCTGTCGGCGCAGATCCTGGCGAGCCTCCCGGCCCCGGGCAAGAGCCGGTTCGGTGACGGCGTACGGGCCCGGCCCTGGGTCAGGCGCACCGGGCGGGAAGTCGAAGAGCTGTGCCTGCACCAACTGGTGGGGCGCGGTGCGCTGCGGGTGGAGAGGCGCCGCTTTCTGGGGCTCTTCCCGTACCACCGCTACCCCGCGGCGGCCGAGGACTGGTCGGCGCGGGCGCGGGGGCGCTACGCCGAGTCGATGACAGTCGGCTTCCCGGACCGTCGCAGCCGGCTGCTGGCTGCCTTCACCTCGGCGATCGGTCTTGCCGGGGTGCTGTATCCGGGATTCGGGTCCTGGCGGGAGCGGGGCCAGCTGCGGGTTCTCGTACGGGAGGAGTGGGCGCCGTACGCGGTGCATCGCGCCGTACAGCAGGACAAGCAGTCGAGCAGTAGTGGCAGCTTCGGGGACGGGGGCGGCGCCGTCGACGGCGGTGGGGACGGCGGCGGAGGCGACTGACGCCCCCGGGGTGGCAGATCTTTCCACCACCTCCACAAACATGCAGGTCAAAGCGGTGTGATCCACGCCCTGAGTGGCGCAACACTCTGGCAACACCACCGACAACACAGCGTCGGTATGGTCCATCGCATGCCAGCCGAACGTATCCGCGAGCACACCGTGCCGGTCGCCGCCGCCCGACGGCGTCGGCTGCGCGCGGACCAGGCGCGGCAGCTCGCCGACCTGCTGCGCCACCAGGCGCGCACCGGCGGCTTCCCCGGTGGCGTGCTGCCGCTCGAAGGCGCGATCGGCGACGACTACCGCGTGTCCCGCAACACCGTCAGGCAGGCGCTGGACCTGCTGCGTACGGAGGGGCTGGTCGAACGGCAGCCGGGCGTCGGCACGGTCGTGGTGTCCGAGAAGTACTCGCACGGCCTCGACCGGCTGCAGGGCCTCGCCGAAACCCTGCACGAACACGGCGACGTCACCAACGAAGTCCGTACGGTCGGTCCGGTCGCCGCGCCCGCACCCGTGGCCCGGCGGCTCGGCCTCGCGGAGCACACCGACGTGCTCTACATCGAACGGCTGCGCCGGCTGAACGGCCTGCCGCTCTCCCTCGACCTCACCTACATCCCGATGGACATCGGCACCGGTCTGCTCGGCTGCGACCTGGAGCACACCGATGTGTTCCGGCTGCTCGAGACGCTCACCGGGCAGCCGCTCGGCACGGCCGAGATCACCCTGGAGGCCGTCAACGCCGACGCGCACTCCGCCGCCGTACTCGAAGCCCCGCGCGGCGCGGCCGTACTCATGCTGGAACGGCTCACCCATCTCTCCGACGGCCGGCCCGTGGACCTGGAGTTCATCCGCTTCCGCGGCGACCGCATCACCATGAGCGGGCTGCTCCACCGCTCCCTCTGACCTTCACCCCGTACCCCTCTCCTGGAGACAGCCATGCCTCTGGCACCCCAGCGCGCCGACGTGCCCGTGACCATCGACGAGTCGAAGTGCATCGACGGCTGCACGCTCTGCGTCGACATGTGCCCGCTCGACTCCCTCGCGATCAACCCGGACAGCGGCAAGGCCTTTATGCACGTGGACGAGTGCTGGTACTGCGGCCCGTGCGCGGCCCGGTGTCCCACGGACGCGGTCACCGTCAACATGCCCTATCTGCTTCGCTGAGAGGTACGAACTCCCATGCCACGCAAGCCAGTTGCTCTCCTCGCCGCCGCCCTGCTGCTGCCGCTCACCGGCTGCGGCGGCTCCGCGGAGGCGGGCGACGGCTCGACCGTCACCGTCACGGTCGGCTACCAGTCCAAGACCATCAACACCGTCACGGCCGGCACGCTGCTGCGCTCGCTCGGCTACTTCGAGCGGGAGCTCGCCGCACGCGGCAAGCGTGACGGCGTCACCTACAAGGTGAAGTGGCAGGACTACGCCACGGGCGCGCCGATCACCGCGCAGATGACCGCCGGAAAGATCGACATCGGTTCGATGGGCGACTTCCCGCTGCTCATCAACGCGGCCCGCGGCAAACAGCTGAACCGGCCGACGCGGCTGGTCTCGGTCACCGGCTACAACCTGCGCGGCGGCCTCAACACGGTGGTGACGGCACCGGATTCGAAGGTGGCGTCGCTGAAGGATCTGCACGGCAAGAAGGTGTCGACAAGTGTCGGTTCGGCGGCCGACGGCACGCTCGTACGGGCGCTGCAGCGGGCGGACATCGACCCGGAGAAGGACATCCGCAAGCTCAACCAGCAGCCGGCGGTGGGCGCCTCCGCACTGCAGGCGGGCAGCGTGGACGCGCTCTCGCAGTTCGTGGCGTGGCCGGGGCTGCTGGCGTTCCAGGGCCGGGCGAAGGCGCTGTACGACGGGGCGGAGCTGAACCTGCCGACCTTCCACGGCGTCACTGCGCGCGAGGACTTCGCGAAGAAGCGGCCCGCGGTGCTCGAGGACTTCCTGCGGGCGCAGGCCGACGCGACGGAGTATCTGCGTGCGCAGCCGGTGGCGGCCGCGGAGTCGGTGGCCAAGGCGACCGGGCTGCCGCCCGAGGTGGTCTACCTCTACAACGGCGCCAACGGCATCGCCACCTTCGACCCGACGCTCAAGCCGCGGCTGGTGGACGCCCTGAAGAAGGACGTGCCGGTGCTGAAGTCGGCGAAGCTGGTGGGCGACGTGGATGTGGACGCGTTCGTCGACGACCAGTATGTGAAGCGGGCGTACGGCGACAGCTATGCGAAGGCGCTCACCGCCACGTCCGCTGCCGCGAGGAGTGAGGTGTGGTTGACGGGCAAGACCGTCACTCAGCCCTTCAACTCCCCTGCGGAGCTGCTGCGTTATGTCTCCGCTCATCGGGACGCGGTGCGGGCGGCGTATGTCCCCGACGCCACCACCGGAACGCTCTGGTTCGCCGACAAGGCGGTGTGGGTGGCGGACGGCACGACACTGCGGCCCTTCGTCGCGCCGTCCACGGCCGCCGCGTTTGTCGCGGGGCACCCGGGCGCCCGTACCGTCCCGTACGCCGATGCACTGAAGCAGGCGTCGGCGTCATGACCGCCGCCTGGCCCCGGTACGCCCTGCGCGCCCTCTCGCTCGCCGGCGCGCTCGGCCTGTGGCAGCTGCTGACCGCGTTCGACGTGAATATATGGCTGCGTTTCGAGCAGTTCCCGACGGTCCTGGACGTCGCGCGAGAGTTCGGGGAACGGATCGGCAGCGGCCCGTACTGGCAGGACCTGACCGACAGCCTCACCCGTATCGTCACGGGCTTCGCACTGGCGGCGGTCGCGGGAGTAACGGTCGGTACGGCGATCGCCCGCTCCCGCCTCGCCTCCGACCTGCTCGGCCCGGTCCTGGAGGTGCTGCGCCCCATCCCGGCGATCGCCCTGGTCCCGGTGGCGATCCTGCTCTTCCCCAGCAATGAGCAAGGCATCGTCTTCATCACCTTCACCGCGGCCTTCTTCCCGGTCATGGTCTCCACCCGCCATGCGGTACGCGCCCTGACCCCGGTCTGGGAGGAGGCGGTCCTCACGATGGGCGGCGGCCGCTGGCGGGTACTGGGCTCGGTGGTCCTGCCGGGCGCGCTGCCGGGGATCCTCGGGGGTCTTTCGGTGGGCATCGGTGTCTCGTGGATCTGTGTGATCTCGGCGGAGATGATCTCCGGGGAGTACGGGGTGGGGTACCGGACCTGGCAGGACTACACGGTGGTCGACTACCCGGGCGTGTTCGTCGGCATGGCGACGATCGGCGTCCTGGGCTGGCTGACGTCGACGGCGGTGGAGCTGGCGGGGCGCCGGGTGACGCGGTGGCTCCCGCGCACGGAGCACGGGCCCACGGCCCGGCGGACCCGGGGAATTTCCCCCACCCCGCCCCTTCCCGTAAGTGGGGCCAAGCCCCCAGGCCCCCGAACGCCCTACGGTCGTGTCCTCAATCGCCGGACGGGCTTGATTTCCGCCGGTCGGCCTGAGGGTTCAGACCGACCGGCGGCAAATTCAAGCCCCGCCGACGATTGAGGCGCGGGGTGTTCCGGGCGAAGCCCCGAAATTCAGC
Organism: Streptomyces sp. NPDC048479; assembly: GCF_040651435.1. Classification (NCBI taxonomy): domain Bacteria; kingdom Bacillati; phylum Actinomycetota; class Actinomycetes; order Kitasatosporales; family Streptomycetaceae; genus Streptomyces; species Streptomyces sp. NPDC048479. The sequence goes on along the minus strand of NZ_JBEZKA010000004.1, from coordinate 122,419 downwards.
CCCGCCGGCGTTTGAGCCGCGGGGTCCGGGGCGGGGCCCTGAAATTCAGCCCCGCCGGCGATTGAGGCGCGGGGTCCGGGGCGGAGCCCCGTCGCCCGCCGCAGGCGCCCCCACCCGCACCCGCATCCCACTCCGCACGCACGCACGCACAAGGAGGCGTAACCCATGACCACCCCCTCCCACACGCTCTCCCCCGCCACCAAAACCCCACCCCGCGGCGCCCGTCTCACCCTCTCCCGCGCAGCCCTCGGCCGCCCCGGAGCCACCGTCCTCGACAGGCTGGATCTCGACATCGCGCCCGGGGAGATCCTCACCGTCGTCGGGCCCTCCGGGTGCGGCAAGTCGACCCTCCTGCGCACCCTCGCCGGGCTGCTGGCCGTGCTGGACGGCGAGGTCGCACAGGACGGCGAGCCCATCACCGCCCCCCGCGCCGAACGGGCCCTGGTCTTCCAGGACGACGCGCTGCTGCCCTGGCGCACCGTCCGGGCCAATGTCGAACTGCCCCTCGCGATCAAAGGCGTTCCGCGTGCCGAGCGTCGCTGTCGCGCCGAGGCATGGCTGGAGCGCGTCGGGCTCGACGGGCACGGGCCCAAGCTCCCGCACCGGATGTCCGGCGGGCAGCGGCAGCGCGTACAGCTCGCCCGCGCCCTCGCCTCCGAGCCCCGCGCCGTCCTCATGGACGAGCCCTTCGGCGCGCTCGACGCACAGACCCGGGCCGGGATGCAGCAGCTGCTCGTCGACGTGCTGCGCGGCACCGGCGCCACCGTCGTCTTCGTCACGCACGACGTGGACGAGGCGCTCTTCCTCGGCGACCGCGTCGCGCTCCTCGGCACCGGCCGTGTCCTCGACGTACCGAAGCCGCGCGAACGCGCCGCGCACTCCGACCCCGCCACCGTCGCCCTGCGCCGCGAGGTCCTCGAATCCCTCGGCAGTATCACCACCGACTGAAAGGCACGACCGTGCAGATTCCCGCTCTCTCCGACGCCGAGGAGCTCACCTGCGACGTCCTCGTCATCGGCGGCGGCACGGCCGGCACCATGGCGGCGCTCACCGCGGCCGAGCACGGCGCAGACGTCCTCCTCCTGGAGAAGGCACACGTACGCCACTCCGGAGCCCTCGCCATGGGCATGGACGGCGTCAACAACGCCGTGATCCCCGGCCGCGCCGAACCCGACGACTACGTCGCCGAGATCACCCGCGCCAACGACGGCATCGTCGACCAGTCAACCGTCCGCCAGACGGCGACCCGCGGCTTCGGCATGGTCCAGCGGCTCGAGTCGTACGGCGTGAAGTTCGAGAAGGACGAACACGGCGAGTACGCGGTGCGCCAGGTGCACCGCTCCGGCTCGTACGTACTGCCCATGCCCGAGGGCAAGGACGTCAAAAAGGTCCTCTACCGGCAATTGCGCCGCCGCGAGATGCGCGAACGCATCCGGATCGAGAACCGGGTGATGCCGGTACGGGTCCTCACCGCCGAAGGAAAAGCCGTCGGAGCCGCCGGCTTCAACACCCGTACGGGCGAGTTCGTGAAGGTACGGGCGGGCGCGGTGATTCTCGCCACCGGCGCCTGCGGCCGCCTCGGACTCCCCGCCTCCGGCTATCTCTACGGCACATACGAGAACCCCACCAACGCCGGTGACGGCTACGCCATGGCGTACCACGCGGGCGCCGAGCTCACCGGCATCGAGTGCTTCCAGATCAACCCGTTGATCAAGGACTACAACGGCCCGGCCTGCGCCTACGTCGCCAACCCCTTCGGCGGCTACCAGGTCAACCGGCACGGCGAGCGCTTCGTCGACTCCGACTACTGGTCGGGCCAGATGATGGCCGAGTTCGCGAACGAACTCGCCTCCGACCGCGGCCCGGTCTACCTCAAGCTCAGCCACCTTCCCGAGGAGTCCATCAGCGCGCTGGAAGGCATCCTGCACTCCACCGAGCGCCCCACCCGCGGCACCTTCCATGCGAACCGCGGCCACGACTACCGCACCCACGACGTCGAGATGCACATCTCGGAGATCGGCCTGTGCGGCGGCCACTCGGCCTCGGGCGTACGCGTCGACGACCACGCCCGCACCACCGTGCCCGGTCTGTACGCCGCCGGTGATCTGGCCTGCGTCCCGCACAACTACATGATCGGCGCCTTCGTCTTCGGCGATCTGGCGGGCGCCGACGCGTCCCAGTACCGGGCGTACGAGGGCGAGTTGTCCACCGACCAGCTGCGCGACGCCCACGAACTGATCTACCGGCCCCTCCGCAACCCGGAAGGGCCGCCCCAACCCCAGGTCGAGTACAAACTCCGCCGTTTCGTGAACGACTACGTCGCTCCGCCCAAGTCCGGCGCCCGGCTGTCCCTCGCCGTGGACCACTTCGAGCGGATGCGCGGTGAGATCGCGGAGATGGGCGCGGAGACCGCGCACGAGCTGATGCGCTGCGCCGAGGTCACCTTCATCCGCGACTGCGCCGAGATGGCGGCCCGCTCCTCCCTCGCCCGTACGGAGTCCCGCTGGGGTCTCTACCACGAGCGTACGGACCATCCGCAGCGCGACGACAAGGACTGGCTGCACCACCTGGACCTGCGCAAATCCCCGTCCGGGGCGATGGAGTTCACGGCGCGACCGGTCGCTCCCTATCTCGTCCCCGTCGAGGAGTACGCCCCCACCGGCGGCGCGTCCCGCCACCTCGGCGAGGTCCACGCGGAACAGGTCGCCACGGCGGGCCCTCGGGACATCGCGCCGGTCGGCTCCGGCGTCCGCGCCACGGTCCGGCAGGACGCCACCGCCGCTTCCCACTCCCCCCGCATCCTGGAACTGCTCTCCCTCGCCGACGAGGAGCCCTCGCTGGCCGAGTTGAGGCCCTACCTGTCCGACGCCGACCCGGCGGTCCGGGCGGCCGCTGTCGCCGCACTCACCGAGACCGTCCCGCCCGGCACCGGCCCGGCGCTCGCCGCAACCCTCGCGGATGCGGATCCCGGCGTCCGCACCGCGGCCGCGGCGTCCCTGCGCGAGCTGGTCGAAGTCCTGCCCCCGGAAGCCGAGTTGTCCCGAAGTCTCACCGAGGCGCTCGGCAACGACGATCCTCGGGTCCGGGCCGCCGCACTCGATGTGCTGCGCGCGCTGCGCCTGGGCGACGCCGCCGCCTACGCCCGTACGCTCGACGACCCGGACATCGAGGTCCGCATCGAGGCCGTACGCGCTCTGGTCTCGGTCGACGCCCTCGATGTCGTCGCCCGCGCCACCGCCGACCCGGCCCGCGAGGTCCGCGTCACCGTGGCGCGCAGCCTGGACGACCCGGAGGCCCTGGAGCCCCTGGTCCACGACCCGGACATCCTGGTCCGCGCGGCGGCACTCGCCGCGCTCTCCACCGCCGGCTGCCCCGCCCCGTACGCCGCCGCGGCCGTCACCGCGCTGGCCCATCCGTCCTGGCAGGTCCGCGCGGGAGCCGCCACCGCTCTGGGCGGCGCGGATCCCGAACTCGCCGTGCCCGCCCTGGCCAAGGCCCTCGGCGACACGAACGCCGACGTCCGGAAGCAGGCGGTGCTGGCCCTGCTCAGGCACTCCGCCCACGAGGACGCCCGCGCCGCGCTCGCCACCGCGGTCACCGACCCGGACGCGGACGTCCGCGCCTACGCTTCTCGGGCGGCTACCCCGGCCTGAGCGGCGGGAGCCCCATCGCATTGGGGAAGGGAACCCCGCCCGCCTCGACGATCCGCCGCGCGATCGGACGCAGACACGCGACGAGCCGGCCCGTCCCGTCCGGTCCGAGCACATCGGCGACGGGCCGGGCCAGCCGGTCCGTGGCCGCCTCTATCGCATCCCGCTCAAGACGGCCCGCGTCGGTGAGAGTGCCGTCCTCGGCCAGCACCCCACGCTCACGGAGGCGGGCGAGCGCGGCCTCCCACTCGGCCTCGCTCCAGCCACGGTTGAGCCGCTGCTCGGGCGGGGCGAGCCCCAGCGCCACCGTGATCACATTGGCCTCGCAGCCGTCCACCCCGGCGGTCACCAGGGCGGCGACATGACCGTCACCGCGGAATTCCCGCAGCGCTGTGGCGGCCCACCACAGCGCCAGATGGGGCTGCTCGGGCACGGGCAGCGCGGCGTGCGCAGCGAACAGGACCCGCCCGGCGGCGGGCAGGGACTCGACCGCCCGGCATGCGAGATCCGCGGCTTCGGCCACCTGCGGACTGTCCGCGAGTTCCCCGAGCAGTCGGCGCAGAGACCGGTCGGCCACGTCGAGCCGGGCGGCCAGGACCGTCTCGGGCGGGCAGCGGCGCCAGGCATCGGGGAGAGCACGGGCGACCCGGGCCGGTGCAAAGTTGTAGAAGGCGGCGGTCACCACCTCCGGCGGCACCGCGCCGAGCGCGGCCGCGCGGGAGGCGAAGTACCCCATCCAGAAGCCCTTGAGCCCCGACCCGGCGTCGGTATAGACGGGCCCCGTCTCGGGCGCGAAGTAGACGGGCGCGTGTGCGCATTCCAGCAACTGCCAGATGTCGTCCATGGTCGCCGACGCTAGCCGACGCACAGGGCGCGTCAACGGCATGTGATTCGTTCACACGTGCGTGGGGGCCTTGTCCCGTTCCCTCCGGATACGCTGATCAGACCCGCGAGACTCCGTCCCATGGGAGCACTGATGAGCGTCGAACCCCAGGCCTCGAAGCCCAGCTGGCCCGTGCCGCCCGTGGGTGGCTGGACGGCCGACGACCTGGACCGGCTTCCGAACCTGCCTCCGCACACGGAGCTGATCGACGGGAGCCTCGTCTTCGTGAGTCCGCAAACCGTCTTCCACATGCGCGCGGTCAGCTTCTTCGAGTGGCAGCTGCAGTCGGTCGTTCCGGAGGACCTTGAGGTCTGCCGGGAATTCACCATCGACATCGACCGGCAGAACAGGCCGGAGCCCGATGTGTTCGTAGTGCGCGGAGAGGCCATCGAGGAATCGGACCAGACCCGGTTCCCGGCCGAGTCCGTCATGCTGGCCATCGAGGTAGTCTCCACCGACTCCGTGACCCGGGATCGCGAGACGAAGCCGGTGAAGTACGCACGGGCCAAGATCCCGCACTACTGGCGGGTGGAGGACAACGAGGGCCAGGCCGTCGTCTACGTCTTCGAGCTGGAGCCGACCACGGGCGCGTACACCAGCACCGGCATCTTCCACGACCGGATGAAGGTCTCCGTCCCCTTCCCCGTCGACCTCGACCTCACTCAGATCAAGCCCCGTCGAAACAGGGCCGCCGAAGAGTAGCCGGTCGGTCCCGTGCGAAGGCCTCGCACGTCACCGAGACGACGGGGCGTGTCGTGAACGACTGTCCGTGCGGGGGCCCTCAGGTCCCCCTGCGGGTCAGGGCTTGGACGTGTACGTCACGAAAGCCGCCCACTGGGCTTCGGTGAACGCGAGTCGGGGGCCCCGGGGGTTCTTGGAGTCGCGGATGTGGATCGTGCCGGGGGTGGCCGCGACCTCGACGCAGTCGTTGCCGTTGCTGCTGTCGCTGTAGCTGCTCTTGAACCAGTCCAGCCCGGTGCCGTCCACAGCGGAGGGCTTGTCGGTCATGTGTCTCCCAGCGCTTTCTCGATAAAGGCCAGTGACTCCCGTGGCGTGAGAGCCTGGGCCCGGATGATCCCATAGCGCAGCTCAAGGATTCGGAGCTCCCTCGGATCGGTGATCGGACGGCTGGTGAGCTGGCCTTCGTCGTGGCCCACCGCCGAACCGTCCTTGAACTTCAGCACCTGGATCCGACCGCCCATTCCGGCGTGGTCGTCACGGTCGGTCGGCATCACCTGGATCTCGACGTTCCGCAACTGGCCTACCTCCAACAGGCGTTCGAGCTGCTTGCGCAGGACCATTCTGCCTCCGATGGGACGGCGTAGGGTCACCTCTTCCTGGACAAAGGTGAGCGCGGGGGCTGGGGACCGGCCGAAGATCGGCCGCCGAGCCATGCGCGCAGCCACCATTCGCTCCACCTCGTCCTCCGAGTACGCGGGCCGCCACGTCTGGATCAGTGCACGCGCATACTCCTCGGTCTGGAGGAGGCCGTGCAGATTGTGGTTGCCGTACGCCCCGACCTCGACGGCCTGCGCCTCCAGCTTCGCCAGGTCCCGAACCTTCTTCGGGTACCGCGCCTCCGCGATGTCCTTCTTCATCGCGGCGATCTTTCCGCCCGCGCCCAGGACTTCGTCCGCCTTCTCCAGAAACTCGGGCCTCGGGATACGCTTCCCGGCCTCCACCTTGTAGATCAGGTTCTCGCCGTAGCCGATTGCCGCCCCGAATTCGGCTGGCCTCAGCCCCGCCGACTCCCGCCAGAGTCTGATCTGGTGACCCAGTGCCGCCACGACCGCGCTGGACTCATCGTCCGGGTCAACATCCCAGCCGGGTTCGTCCGCCCCGTCCGCGTGCTCCGTACCGTCACTGCCCACGTCCATGCGCGCCCACCTCCCAGGTGCCTGTCCCCAACGCCGCCCACGGCCGGAATGTCACGATGGACAGCCTGTACAGGCCTGGACAGCCCCCTGACAGTCACCGTACGCATCGGCATCATCACTGTTCAGGCTACTCACGCACGGCCACGCTGAGTTACGTGAACCAAGAAATCACCCAAGCCGACACCACCGTCCGCCAGTTCAGCGTGCAGCTCTCCGCCACCCGTCGAGGTGCCCGTCTCGCCCGGCTGCTCGCCACCGAGCAACTCCGCTCCTGGGGGCTGCCGTTCGAGTCGACGGCCCACGTCGTCGCCGAACTCGCCGCCAACGCCGCGCTGCACGGCCGCGTACCCGGACGGGACTTCCGTCTCGCCCTCACCGCCACCGAGCGCACTCTCCGTATCGAGGTGACCGACACCCGCGGTGACCGTCTCCCCGTCACCCGGCAGCCTGGAGACGACGAGTCCGGACGCGGCCTCATCCTCGTCGACGCCTTCGCCGACCGCTGGGGCGTCACCCCGGGCCCCGAACCCCGCAAAACCGTATGGGCCGAGATTGATCTTGCGCCCTGACCGGCGCCCACCGGATCGCGGCGCGGCACGTCCCGGTGAGCCATCAGTCGGTGCGGCACGACATCAAAAGCATTCAATTCACCGGGGCAAAAACCCTACCCATCCCCTCCAGCCTCCCCGTCACTCGCATGGGTGAAGGTTCCCAACTGGGCTGGATTTGTGACGGGTTGGCGGGCATATGCTCGCCGCAACAACTGCACACATGCGACGGCCCCCGGCCGGGAGTAGCAATCCCGATCCAGGGGCCTGACCACCGAGGAAGTAAGGGCTTCCCGATGGATAACCAGAACCCTAGCGCGCCCTCGCGCGCCTCGTCCCCCGTTCCCGGGGCCATTGACCCGACCGTGTCCCGGCCCGGCGTCGTCCACGTCAACTCCCGGCACACCAGCCGCTACACGATCATCGGCAATCACCTCGCCCAGCACCGCGGGCTCAGCCTCACCGCGATCGGCCTGGCCGTACACATCCAGTCGCTGCCTGCCGGTGCACGCGTCGACATCAAGACGCTCACCGCCCGCTTCCCCGAGGGCGAGGTCCGGATCGCCGCTGCCTTACGGGAACTTGAGGCATTCGGCTACCTGGAGCGCACCCGAAAACGACTCCCCAGCGGCCAGATCGTCACGCACACCGTGTCGTACAACCAGCCGGGGGTGAGCCCTGCTTCGACACGAGAGGCCCCGATCACGGGGAGCTCCCCCGAAGACGTACCTCCGGTGCCCACAGCTCGGCTCGTCCCGCCCCCGCCCCCGCCCCCCGAAGCCGGCGACCCCCACGACCTCGAAGACCACCTTCCCGCCGCCGCCCTCCTCGCAGAGCTGCGCCGCGATGACCCCCGGCTGCTGCTCTCGGAGCGGGACGTACACCGCCTCGCCCCGGCCGTCACCGCCTGGCTGGAACGCGGGGCCGCTCCCGAAGCCGTACGCCGCACCCTCACCGCGAGCCTCCCGCCCGACCTGCGCCACCCGGCAGCCCTGCTCGCCCATCGCCTTGCCGAACTCCTGCCACCACCTCTGCCCGCAGGGCCGCGCGGCCCCGTGCCGCTCCAGAACTGCGAATCCTGCGACCGCGCCTTCCGGGCCGCCGAGCCGGGCCGCTGCCGCGGCTGCGCGAGACCCGGCGCGCTCCTCGCGGCATGAAAAAGCGCTCGCCGTGGCGTCGTTGAAATGAAGACACCACGGCGAGCGCTCAGCAGCCCGACTACCGCACGAACACGCTCGCCTGGCTCGCCAGGTCCAGGAAGTACTGCGGCGCCACACCCAGCACCAGCGTCACCGCCACACCCACCGCGATCGTCGTCATCGTCAGCGGCGACGGCACGGCGACCGTGGGGCCGTCCGCCTTCGGCTCGCTGAAGAACATCAGCACGATGACCCGGATGTAGAAGAACGCCGCGATCGCGGACGAGATCACACCGACCACGACCAGCGCACCCGCACCGCCCTCCGCCGCCGCCTTGAAGACCGCGAACTTTCCGGTGAAGCCGGAGGTCAGCGGAATACCGGCGAAGGCCAGCAGGAAGACAGCGAACACGGCCGCCACCAGCGGTGAACGACGGCCCAGCCCCGCCCACTTGGACAGATGCGTGGCCTCGCCGCCCGCGTCCCGCACCAGCGTGACCACCGCGAACGCGCCGATCGTCACAAAGGAGTACGCACCCAGGTAGAAGAGAACGGACGAGACACCGTCGGGCGTCGTCGCGATGACACCGGCCAGGATGAAGCCGGCGTGCGCGATCGAGGAGTACGCGAGGAGCCGCTTGATGTCGGTCTGGGTGATCGCGACGATCGCACCGCCCAGCATGGTGACGATCGCGATGGCCCACATGACCGGCCGCCAGTCCCAGCTCATCCCCGGCAGCACGACGTACAGCAACCGCAGCAGCGCGCCGAAGGCGGCGACCTTGGTGGCCGCGGCCATGAAGCCGGTGACCGGAGTCGGCGCGCCCTGGTAGACGTCCGGCGTCCACATGTGGAACGGCACCGCGCCGACCTTGAAGAGCAGCCCCGTCAGGATCATCGCGCCGCCGATCAGCAGCAGCGCGTCGTTCCCCATCGTGTCGGCGAGCGCCGGGTCGATGGTGCGGACGCTGCCGTCGACGACGCCCGCGATCTTCGCGTACGAGACGGAGCCCGCGTACCCGTACATCAGCGCGATACCGAACAGCAGGAAGGCCGACGAGAAGGCACCGAGCAGGAAGTACTTCACCGCGGCCTCCTGCGACATCAGCCGCTTGCGGCGGGCGACGGCGCACAGGAGGTAGAGCGGGAGCGAGAAGACTTCCAGCGCCACGAACAGCGTCAGCAGATCGTTGGCGGCCGGGAAGACCAGCATGCCGGCGATCGCGAAGAGCACCAGCGGGAAGACCTCCGTGGTGGTGAACCCGGCCTTGACCGCGGCCTTTTCGCTGTCGCTGCCGGGTACGGACGCTGCCTGCGCGGCGAACGAGTCGATGCGGTTGCCGTGCGCCTCCGGGTCGAGCCGGCGCTCCGCGAAGGTGAAGACGGCGACCAGCGACGCCAGCAGGATCGTGCCCTGCAGGAAGAGCGCCGGACCGTCGACCGCGATCGCGCCCATCGCCGCGATATGCGCCTTGGTGGTGCCGTATCCGCCGGCCGCGAGCCCGACGACCGCCGCGAAAGCGGCGACCAGGGCGACGACAGTGAGGAACACCTGCACGTAGTAGCGGGCCTTGCGCGGGACAAAGGCCTCCACGAGCACACCCACGACAGCGGCGCCGACAACGATCAGGGCGGGTGCCAGTTGGGCGTACTCGACACTCGGGGCCGGGATCTTGTCGATCGGCTCGGCCGCCGTCGTCCACAGGCTGTGGACAACTGTTGTGCTCACTTGGCCGCCTCCACCTCGGGCTGGGGGTCCTTCTTCTGTACGTCGGACATCGTGTGCTCCACCGCCGGGTTGATGATGTCCGTCAGCGGCTTCGGGAAGACGCCGAGGAAGAGCAGCAGCGCGATCAGCGGCGCGACCACCACCAGCTCCCGCGCCCTGAGGTCCGGCATCTTCGACACCTCGGCCTTCACCGGGCCCGTCATCGTCCGCTGGTAGAGGACGAGGGTGTAGAGCGCGGCGAGCACGATGCCGGTGGTGGCGACGATCCCGGCCACCGGATAGCGCGCGAACGTGCCGACCAGGACCAGGAATTCACTCACGAATGGCGCGAGGCCCGGCAGGGAGAGCGTCGCCAGACCGCCGATCAGGAAGGTGCCGGCGAGCACCGGGGCGACCTTCTGCACTCCGCCGTAGTCCGCGATGAGTCGCGAGCCGCGCCGGGAGATCAGGAAGCCGGCCACCAGCATCAGCGCGGCGGTCGAGATCCCGTGGTTGACCATGTAGAGCGTCGCGCCCGACTGCCCCTGGGTGGTCATCGCGAAGATGCCCAGGACGATGAAGCCGAAGTGCGAGATCGAGGCGTATGCGACCAGCCGCTTGATATCGCGCTGGCCGACCGCGAGCAGCGCTCCGTAGACGATGCTGATCAGCGCGAGCACCAGGATCACCGGCGTCGCCCACTTCGACGCCTCCGGGAACAGCTGGAGGCAGAAGCGCAGCATCGCGAAGGTGCCGACCTTGTCGACGACCGCGGTGATCAGCACCGCGACCGGCGCGGTCGCCTCGCCCATGGCGTTGGGCAGCCAGGTGTGCAGCGGCCACAGGGGCGCCTTGATCGCGAAGGCGAAGAAGAAGCCGAGGAAGAGCAGCCGCTCGGTGTTGGTCGCCATGTCCAGCGAGCCGTTCGCCCGCGCCGCGGCGATCTCGGTGAGCGAGAAGCTCCCGGCGACGACATTGAGCCCGATGACCGCGGCCAGCATGATCAAGCCGCCGACCAGGTTGTAGAGCAGGAACTTCACGGCCGCATACGACCGTTGGGTCGCCGCCGCCTCGTCGCCGCCCGCGTGCGCCCGGTCCCCGAAGCCGCCGATGAGGAAGTACATCGGGATGAGCATGGCTTCGAACAGGATGTAGAAGAGGAAGACGTCGGTGGCCTCGAAGGAGAGGATCACCATCGCCTCGACGGCGAGGATCATGGCGAAGAAGCCCTGGGTCGGCCGCCAGCGCGAACTCTTTGTCTCCAGGGGGTCGGCGTCGTGCCAGCCCGCCAGGATCACAAAGGGGATCAGCAGCGCGGTCAGTGCCAGGAGCGCCACCCCGATGCCGTCCACGCCCAGTTCGTACCGGACGCCGAAGTCCTTGATCCAGGTGTGGGATTCGGTGAGCTGATAGCGGGCGCCGCCGGGCTCGAATCGTACGAGCACGACCGCGGCCAGTACGAGCGTGGCGAGCGAGAAGAGCAGCGCCAGCCACTTGGCGGCGGTGCGCCTCGCGGCCGGCACGGCGGCGGTGGCGATGGCGCCGATCGCCGGGATCGCCGCCGTGGCCGTCAGGATCGGGAAGAACATCTCAGACCGCCCTCATCAGCAGGGTCGCGGCGATGACGATCGCCGTACCGCCGAACATCGAGATCGCGTACGAGCGGGCGTAGCCGTTCTGCAGCTTGCGCAGCCGGCCCGAAAGGCCGCCGAACGAGGCGGCCGTTCCGTTGACCACGCCGTCGACCAGGGTGTGGTCGACGTAGACCAGGGAGCGGGTGAGGTGTTCGCCGCCGCGGACCAGAACCACATGGTTGAAGTCGTCCTGGAGGAGATCGCGGCGGGCGGCCCGGGTGAGCAGCGAGCCGCGCGGCGCGAGTACCGGCACCGGCCGGCGTCCGTACATCCCCCAGGCGATGCCGACACCGATGACCAGCACCACCATCGTGGCGAGGGTGACCGTCGTCGCGCTGACCGGGGAGTCTCCGTGGGAGTGCCCGGTGACGGGCTCCAGCCAGTTCAGGAACCGGTCGCCGATGCTGAAGAACCCGCCGGCGAAGACCGATCCGAAGGCCAGGACGATCATGGGGATTGTCATGGACTTCGGGGACTCGTGCGGATGCGGCAGCTCGCCGGGGTGCACCTCGACGCCGGGCTCGATGCCGGGCGTCTTGTCCGGATCGGGGGCCGGCTGCCAGCGCTTCTCGCCGAAGAAGGTCAGCAGCATCACGCGGGTCATGTAGAACGCGGTGATGGCCGCGCCCAGCAGCGCCGCGCCGCCCAGGATCCAGCCCTCCGTGCCGCCCTTGGCGAAGGCCGCCTCGATGATCTTGTCCTTGGAGAAGAAGCCGGACAGACCAGGGAAGCCGATGATGGCCAGATAGCCGAGACCGAAGGTGACGAAGGTGATCGGCATGTACTTCCGCAGGCCGCCGTACTTGCGCATGTCGACCTCGTCGTTCATGCCGTGCATGACCGATCCGGCGCCGAGGAACAGCCCGGCCTTGAAGAAGCCGTGCGTCACCAGGTGCATGATCGCCCAGACGTACCCGATCGGGCCAAGACCGGCAGCCAGGACCATGTAGCCGATCTGCGACATCGTCGAACCGGCCAGCGCCTTCTTGATGTCGTCCTTCGCGCAACCGACGATCGCACCGAAGAGGAGCGTGACCGCACCGACGACCACGACCACCAACTGGGCGTCGGGCGCGGCGTTGAAGATCGCTCCGGACCGGACGATGAGATACACGCCGGCGGTCACCATGGTCGCCGCGTGGATGAGGGCCGAGACCGGAGTCGGGCCCTCCATCGCGTCCCCGAGCCAGGACTGCAGCGGCACCTGGGCGGACTTGCCGCAGGCTGCCAGCAGCAGCATCAGCCCGATGGCCGTCAGCTTGCCCTCGCTCGTCTCACCGGTCGACTGCAGCACGGGCCCGAAGGCGAAGGTCCCGAAGGTGGTGAACATCAGCATGATCGCGATCGACAGGCCCATATCGCCGACGCGGTTGACCAGGAAGGCCTTCTTCGCCGCGGTCGCCGCGCTGGGCTTGTGCTGCCAGAAGCCGATCAGCAGATACGAGGCGAGGCCGACGCCTTCCCAGCCGACGTACAGCAGAAGGTAGTTGTCGGCGACGACGAGCAGCAGCATCGCCGCGAGGAAGAGGTTCAGATAGCCGAAGAAGCGGCGCCGCCGTTCGTCGTGCTCCATGTACCCGATGGAGTAGAGGTGGATCAGCGAGCCCACACCGGTGATCAGCAGGACGAACGTCATCGACAGCTGGTCGAGCTGGAAGGCGACGTCCGCCTGGAAACTCCCGACCGGGATCCAGCTGAACAGCGTGCTGTGCAGGGTGCGTTCCTCCGCGCCCTTGCCCAGCATGTTGACGAAGAGCACCACGCCGATCACGAACGACGCGGCCGCGAGCAGCGTGCCGATCCAGTGGCCGCTGCGGTCGAGCCGCCGCCCGCCGCACAGCAGGACCGCCGCTCCGAGCAAGGGCGCCGCGACAAGCAGCGCAATCAGGTTCTCCACGATTCAGCGACCCCTTACAGCTTCATCAGGCTGGCGTCGTCGACCGAGGCCGAGTGGCGGGAGCGGAACAGCGACACGATGATCGCAAGCCCGACCACGACCTCCGCGGCGGCGACGACCATCGTGAAGAAGGCGATGATCTGGCCGTCGAGATTGCCGTGCATCCGGGAGAAGGCGACGAACGCGAGGTTGCAGGCGTTGAGCATCAGCTCGACGCACATGAAGACCACGATCGCGTTCCGCCGGATCAGCACCCCGGCCGCGCCGATGGTGAACAACAGCGCCGCGAGATACAGATAGTTGACGGGATTCACTTCGCGACCTTCCCTTCGCGCGATTGCTGCGACTGCTGCGATTCCGGCGGTTCCGGCGATTCCTGGTCCCGTCCGAGCCGCTCCTCCGAGCGCTGCTCCAGCGCCTTGAGGTCGTTCAGCGCGTCGCTCGACACATCGCGGACCTGGCCGCGCTCCCGCAGCGTCTTGCTGACGGAGAGCGCGGACGTGGTGCCGTCCGGCAGCAGACCGGGGATGTCCACGGCGTTGTGCCGGGCGTAGACACCGGGCGCGGGCAGCGGCGGCAGTTGCTTGCCGCGTACGCGCTCCTCGGACATCTCCCGCTGTGTCTTGGCGCGCTCGGTGCGCTCCCGGTGCGTGAGCACCATCGCTCCGACGGCCGCCGTGATCAGCAGCGCGCCGGTGATCTCGAAGGCGAAGACGTACTTGGTGAAGATGAGCCGGGCCAGTCCCTCGACATTGCCGCCGTGTGCGCTGTTGGCCGCGCCGAGACCGTTGAAGGTCTTCAGCGAGGCATTGGCGATTCCGGCGATCAGCAGCACGCCGAAACCGAGCCCGCAGGCGGCGGCCCACCAGCGCTGGCCCTTCAGCGTCTCCTTGAGCGAGTCGGCCGCGGTGACACCGACCAGCATGACGACGAAGAGGAACAGCATCATGATCGCGCCGGTGTAGACGATGATCTGGACGACACCGAGGAAGTACGCGCCGTTGGCGAGGTAGAAGACCGCCAGGACGATCATGGTTCCGGCGAGACTCAGCGCACTGTGCACGGCCCGCTTCATCAGGATCGTGCCGAGCGCCCCGAGGACGGCGATGGTGCCGAGGACCCAGAACTGGAAGGCCTCACCCGTCGAAGTGGTGGAGGCGGCAAGCGTGTTCATACGTCCACCTCCTCGCCCTTCTCCCCCTTGGAGACGGCGACCTGCCGGACCGTGCCGGGGGCGGCTTCGGTGACCAGGCCCCGGTAGTAGTCCTGCTCGTCCGTGCCCGGGAAGATCGAGTGCGGGGAGTCGACCATGCCCTCCTCGAGTCCGGCGAGCAGCTGCTCCTTCGTATAGATGAGGTTCTCCCGGCTGCTGTCGGCCAGTTCGAACTCGTTGGTCATCGTCAGCGCCCGGGTCGGGCAGGCCTCGATGCACAGTCCGCACAGAATGCAGCGGGCGTAGTTGATCTGGTAGACGCGGCCGTAGCGCTCACCCGGGGAGTAGCGCTCCTCGTCGGTGTTCTCCGCGCCCTCCACATAGATCGCGTCCGCCGGACAGGCCCAGGCGCACAGCTCGCATCCGATGCACTTCTCGAGCCCGTCGGGATGGCGGTTGAGCTGGTGCCGGCCGTGGAAGCGCGGCGCCGTGACCTTCTGCTGCTCCGGGTACTGCTCGGTCAGCCGCTTCTTGAACATGGCCTTGAAGGTCACGCCGAAGCCGGCAACCGGATTCTCGAACTTGTTCTCGGATTCCTCAGACACCGTCAGCCTCCTTTCCGTCACCAGGACCATCACTCGCAGTATCTGATCCACCACTGACAATCAACTCGCGCTCGCGGCGCGGCCGTCGACGGGGCACGGGCGGCAGGGTCTGTCCCGGCAGCGGCGGTACGGGGAAACCGCCCGCCATCGGGTCGAAGGCCGGCGGCTCGCCCTTGGCGGCCTCCGCCTCCTTCTCCTTCTTGCCGCGGAACATGTCGGCGACGAAGGAGAGCAGCAGCACCGCGATCACCGCGCCGCCGACGTACAGCACGATCTGCTGGAAGTCGTAGTTCTCGTTCCGCAGCGCCCGTACGGTCGCCACCAGCATCAGCCAGACCACCGATACCGGGATCAGGACCTTCCAGCCGAGCTTCATCAGCTGGTCGTAGCGGACCCGGGGCAGCGTGCCGCGCAGCCAGATGAAGAAGAACAGCAGCAGCTGGACCTTGATGACGAACCAGAGCATCGGCCACCAGCCGTGGTTCGCGCCCTCCCAGAAGGTGGAGACCGGGTACGGGGCCCGCCAGCCGCCCAGGAAGAGGGTGACCGAGACCGCCGAGACGGTGACCATGTTGACGTACTCGGCCAGCATGAACAACGCGAACTTGATCGAGCTGTACTCGGTGTTGAAGCCGCCGACGAGGTCGCCCTCGGACTCCGGCATGTCGAAGGGGGCGCGGTTGGTCTCGGCCACCATCGTGACGATGTAGATGATGAAGGAGACCGGCAGCAGGATGATGTACCAGCGGTCCGCCTGCGCCTCGACGATCTTCGAGGTCGACATCGACCCGGAGTAGAGGAAGACGGAGGCGAAGGCCGCGCCCATGGCGATCTCGTACGAGATCATCTGCGCGCAGGAGCGGAGTCCGCCGAGCAGCGGGTACGTCGAGCCCGACGACCAGCCGGCGAGGACGATGCCGTAGATGCCGACCGAGGCGACCGCGAGGATGTAGAGCATCGCGATCGGCAGGTCCGTGAGCTGCATCGTGGTGCGGTGACCGAAGATCGAGATCTCGTTGCCGGCCGGGCCGAAGGGGATCACGGCGATCGCCATGAAGGCCGGGATCGCGGCGACGATCGGCGCGAGGACATAGACGACCTTGTCCGCGCGCTTGACGATGACGTCTTCCTTCAGCATCAGCTTGATGCCGTCGGCGAGGGACTGGAGCATGCCCCAGGGCCCGTGCCGGTTGGGGCCGATGCGCAGCTGCATCCAGGCGACGACCTTGCGCTCCCACACGATGGAGAAGAGCACGGTGATCATCAGGAAGGCGAAGCAGAACACTGCCTTGATGACGACGAGCCACCACGGGTCGTGCCCGAACATCGACAGGTCCTCGGCGGCGAGGAGGGTCGGGTTCACGACTGCACCTCCGGTGCGTCAGCGGGGACGGCTTCCGGCGCTGCCGGGCCGATGCGGACGAGCTGTCCGGGGACGGCACCGGTGTCCGAAGTGACGCCGCCGCCCACGGAGTTCAGCGGCAGCCACACCACCCGGTCGGGCATCTCGCTCACCTGGAGCGGGAGCCGGACCGAGCCGGCCGGGCCGCTGACGGCCAGGACGTCGCCGTCCTTGACGCCCGTCTCGGCCGCTGTCGCCGCGGAGAGCCGGGCGACCGCCGCATGGCGAGTGCCCGCCAGCGCCTCGTCGCCCTGCTGCAGCAGACCCTGGTCGAGCAGCAACCGGTGTCCCGCGAGGACCGCCTCGCCCTCGCCCGGTCGGGGCAGGGACTGCGCGGACTCCGTCGGCTCAGTGGCCCGGGGGCCCTGCCACCCGCCGAGCCGGTCGAGCTCCGTGCGTACGGACTTGAGGTCCGGCAGCCCGAAGCTGACGTCGAGCGCGTCCGCGAGCATGTGCAGCACCCGTGCGTCGGTCGGCGCCAGGCGGCGGGCCATCTGCTCCGGCTTGAGCGCGGCCTCGAACAGCCTCGCCCTGCCCTCCCAGTTGAGGAACGTGCCCGGCTTCTCGGCGACGGCCGCGACCGGGAAGACCACGTCCGCCCGCTCGGTGACCTCGCTCGGCCGCAGTTCCAGAGAGACCAGGAAGCCGACCGCGTCGAGTGCCGCGCGTGCGCGTGCCGGGTCGGGCAGGTCCGCGACCTCGACGCCCGCCACCAGCAGCGCGCCCAGTTCGCCGGTGGCCGCGGCCTCGACGATCTGGCCGGTGTCGCGGCCGTAGCGGTGCGGGAGTTCGCGTACGCGCCAGGCCGCCGCGGTCTCCTCACGGGCCCGCGGGTCGGTGGCCGGGCGGCCGCCGGGCAGCAGCGAGGGGAGCGCGCCCGCCTCGATGGCGCCGCGCTCACCCGCCCTGCGCGGGATCCACACCAGCTGGGCACCGGTCGCGGTGGCGGCCCGTGCGGCGGCGGTAAGTCCGCCGGGCACGGCCGCGAGCCGCTCGCCGACCACGATCACCGCGCCTGCGGAGCGCAGCGCCTCGGCCGCCTTCGCGCCGTCGCCCTCCAGACCGGTGCCGGCCGCCAGCGCGTTCAGCCACTCGGTCTCGGTGCCGGGGGCGGCGGCCAGCAGCGTGCCGCCCGCCTTCGCCAGACCCCGGGTGGCGTGTGTGGCCAGCGCGAAGGTGCGCTGGCCGTGCCGGCGATGCGCCTTGCGCAGCCGCAGGAAGACGCCGGGCGCCTCCTCCTCGGACTCGAACCCGGCCAGCAGTACGGCCGGGGCCTTCTCCAGGGAGGTGTAGCTGACGCCGCTGCCGTCCAGATCACGGCCCTGCCCGGCGACGCGGGCGGCCAGGAAGTCGGCCTCCTCGCTGCTGTGCACGCGCGCCCGGAAGTCGACGTCATTGGTGTCGAGGGCGACCCGCGCGAACTTGGCGTACGCGTAGGAGTCCTCGACGGTGAGCCGGCCGCCCACGAGGACACCGGCCCGGCCGCGGGCCGCGCTCAGCCCGCGGGCCGCCGCCTGCAGCGCCTCCGGCCAGCTCGCCGGTTCCAGGACGCCTTCGTCATTGCGTACGAGAGGGGTGGTGAGCCGGTCCGGCTTCTGCGCGTAACGGAAGCCGAAGCGCCCCTTGTCGCAGAGCCACTCCTCGTTGACCTCGGGGTCCTCCGCCGCGAGGCGGCGCATGACCTTGCCGCGCCGGTGGTCGGTGCGGGTCGCGCAGCCGCCGGCGCAGTGCTCGCACACGCTCGGCGACGAGACCAGGTCGAAGGGGCGGGAGCGGAATCGGTACGCCGCCGAGGTCAGCGCGCCCACCGGGCAGATCTGGATGGTGTTGCCGGAGAAGTACGACTCGAAGGGGTCGCCCTCACCCGTGCCGACCTGCTGGAGGGCGCCCCGCTCGATCAGCTCGATCATCGGGTCGCCCGCGACCTGGTTGGAGAAGCGGGTGCAGCGGGCGCAGAGCACGCACCGCTCACGGTCGAGCAGCACCTGTGTGGAGATCGGCACGGGCTTCTCGTACGTGCGCTTGCGGCCCTCGAAGCGGGTGTCCGGGTCGCCCACCTGCATGGCCTGGTTCTGCAGGGGGCATTCGCCGCCCTTGTCGCAGACCGGGCAGTCCAGCGGGTGGTTGATCAGCAGCAGCTCCATCACACCGCGCTGGGCCTTCTCGGCGACCGACGAGGTGAGCTGCGACTTGACGACCATGCCGTCGGTGCAGGTGATGGTGCAGGACGCCATCGGCTTGCGCTGGCCCTCGACCTCGACGATGCACTGGCGGCAGGCGCCGACCGGGTCGAGGAGGGGGTGGTCGCAGAACCGCGGAATCTCGATGCCCAGCAGCTCGGCGGCCCGGATGACCAGCGTCCCCTTGGGGACGGAGATCTCGATGCCGTCGATCGTCAGCGAGACAAGGTCTTCCGGCGGAACGGCCGCGCTGCCGCCTCCGGCGGGGTTGGACGTCGTGACGGTCATGCCCGTACCTCCGCACGAGGTGAGTCGGACTGCGGTGCTCCGCCCGCAGGGCGGTGGGCCGCGAAGCCGCGGCCGGGGCTCGGCGCATACGCCTCAGTCATGCGTTCACCTCCAGGTGCTTGTCGGCCCAGACGGTCGACTTGGCAGGGTCGAAGGGGCAGCCCTTGCCGGTGATGTGCTGCTCGTACTCCTCGCGGAAGTACTTGAGCGAGGAGAAGATCGGGGACGCGGCACCGTCGCCCAGCGCGCAGAAGGACTTGCCGTTGATGTTGTCGGCGATGTCGCCCAGCTTGTCGAGATCGGACATGACGCCCTTGCCGGCCTCGATGTCGCGCAGCAGCTGCACCAGCCAGTACGTGCCTTCGCGGCAAGGGGTGCACTTGCCGCAGGACTCGTGGGCGTAGAACTCGGTCCATCGCGTCACGGCCCGTACGACACAGGTGGTCTCGTCGAAGCACTGCAGCGCCTTGGTGCCGAGCATCGAACCGGCCGCGCCGACGCCCTCGTAGTCCAGCGGGACATCGAGGTGCTCGTCGGTGAACATCGGGGTCGAAGAGCCGCCCGGGGTCCAGAACTTGAGGCGGTGCCCGGCCCTGATCCCGCCGCTCATGTCGAGCAGCTGGCGCAGTGTGATGCCGAGCGGGGCCTCGTACTGGCCGGGGTTGGTGACATGGCCACTGAGCGAGTAGAGCGTGAAGCCCGGGGACTTCTCGCTGCCCATCGACTTGAACCAGTCCTTGCCGCGTTGGAGGATCGCGGGAACGGAGGCGATGGACTCGACGTTGTTCACCACAGTGGGGCACGCGTAGAGACCGGCGACCGCGGGGAAGGGAGGTCGCAGCCGGGGCTGGCCGCGACGGCCCTCCAGGGAGTCCAGCAGCGCGGTTTCCTCACCGCAGATGTACGCGCCCGCGCCCGCGTGCACGGTGAGTTCGAGGTCGAGTCCGCTGCCGAGAACGTTCTGGCCGAGGTAGCCCGCCTCGTACGCCTCGCGTACGGCTTCGTGCAGCCGTCGCAGTACGGGGACGACTTCACCGCGCAGATAGATGAACGCGTGATTCGACCGGATCGCATAGCAGGCGATCACGATCCCCTCGATGAGGGAGTGCGGGTTGGCGAAGAGGAGCGGGATGTCCTTGCAGGTCCCGGGCTCCGACTCGTCGGCGTTGACAACAAGATAGTGCGGCTTTCCGTCGCCCTGCGGAATGAACTGCCACTTCATTCCGGTGGGGAAGCCGGCGCCGCCGCGGCCGCGCAGTCCGGAGTCCTTGACGTACGCGATGAGGTCGTCGGGCGCCATGGCCAGCGCCTTGCGCAGCCCCTCGTACCCCTCGTGCCGCCGGTAGGTGTCCAGCGTCCAGGGCTCCGCCTCGTCCCAGAAGGCGGAGAGAACGGGCGCGAGGAGCTTCTCGGGGCTCGTCTCGTTGAGCTCGGGTGCCAAGGTCATCACTCCCCCTCCTCGGCTGCGGGCCCGGCCGGGTGCGCGGGGTCGGAGTCCGAGGTCTGCTGTGGCGCGTCGTGTGAGCTGAGGTGCTCGGACCCGGGCTGCGGGGCATCGCGGGCGACCTCACCGCGCGGGGCGACCACCCGGGCGGCCTGCTGCTCGCCCTTGGCGAGGCGCAGGCCGATCAGCGAGGCGGGTCCGGCCCCGCCGGTCGCCTCGACGGCGCCGGGGCGCCGGTCGGGGAAGCCCGCGAGGATCCGCGCGGTCTCCTTGTACGTACAGAGGGGAGCGCCGCGGGTGGGCTGGACCTGCCGTCCCGCACGCAGATCGTCGACGAGCCGCTTGGCTGTCTCCGGCGTCTGGTTGTCGAAGAACTCCCAGTTGACCATCACCACAGGGGCGAAGTCGCAGGCCGCGTTGCACTCGATGTGCTCGAGGGTGACCTTGCCGTCCTCGGTCGTCTCGTTGTTGCCGACGCCGAGGTGCTCCTTGAGCTCCTCGAAAATGGCGTCGCCGCCCATCACCGCGCAGAGCGTGTTGGTGCAGACCCCGACCTGGTAGTCGCCGGAGGGCTTGCGCCGGTACATCGAGTAGAAGGTGGACACCGCGGTGACCTCGGCAGTGGTCAGCTCCAGCATCTCGGCGCAGAACCGGACGCCGGTGCGGGTGACGTACCCCTCCTCCGCCTGCACCAGATGCAGCAGCGGCAGCAGGGCGGACCGGCTGTCGGGGTAACGGGCGATGATCTCCTTCGCGTCCGCTTCGAGCCTGGCACGCACATCGGCCGGGTAGTCGGGGGCGGGGAGCTGTGGCATCCCCAAGCTGATGTCTGTCACCGGTCGACGCCTCCCATCACGGGGTCGATGGACGCGACGGCGACGATGACGTCGGCGACCTGGCCGCCTTCGCACATCGCCGCCATGGCCTGCAGATTGGTGAAGGACGGGTCACGGAAGTGGACCCGGTAGGGGCGGGTGCCGCCGTCGCTCACGACATGTACGCCGAGTTCGCCCTTGGGCGATTCGACCGCGGCGTACGCCTGTCCGGACGGGACCCGGAAGCCCTCGGTCACCAGCTTGAAGTGATGGATCAGAGCCTCCATGGAGGTGCCCATGATCTTCTTGATGTGGTCGAGGGAGTTGCCGAGCCCGTCGGGGCCGAGGGCGAGCTGCGCAGGCCAGGCGATCTTCTTGTCGGCGACCATCACCGGTCCGGGCTCGAGCCGGTCCAGGCACTGCTCGACGATGCGCAGCGACTGCCGCATCTCCTCCAGGCGGATGAGGAAGCGGCCGTACGCGTCGCAGCTGTCGGCGGTCGGGACGTCGAACTCGTACGTCTCGTAACCGCAGTAGGGGTCGGTCTTGCGCAGATCGTGGGCGAGACCGGCGGAGCGCAGGATCGGTCCGGTCGCGCCGAGCGCCAGGCAGCCGCTCAGATCGAGATAGCCGATGTCCTGCATACGGGCCTTGAAGATGGGGTTGCCGGTGGCGAGCTTGTCGTACTCCGGCAGGTTCTTCTTCATCGTCTTCACGAACTCGCGAAGCTGGTCGATGGCGCCGGGCGGCAGGTCCTGCGCGAGTCCGCCGGGCCGGATGAACGCGTGGTTCATCCGCAGGCCGGTGATCAACTCGAAGATGTCGAGAATCAGTTCACGATCCCGGAATCCGTAGATCATGATCGTGGTGGCGCCGAGCTCCATACCGCCGGTGGCGATGCACACCAGGTGGGAGGAGAGCCGGTTGAGCTCCATCAGCAGGACGCGGATGATCGTCGCCCGGTCCGGGATCTCGTCGGTGATGCCGAGCAGCTTCTCCACGCCCAGGCAGTACGCCGTCTCGTTGAAGAACGGCGTCAGATAATCCATGCGCGTGACGAAGGTGGTGCCCTGCACCCAGGTCCGGTACTCGAGGTTTTTCTCGATGCCGGTATGCAGATAGCCGATGCCGCAGCGGGCCTCGGTGACCGTCTCGCCGTCGATCTCCAGGATCAGCCGGAGCACGCCGTGCGTGGAGGGGTGCTGCGGGCCCATGTTGACGACAATCCGCTCGTCGTCGGCCTTGGCCGCGGACTGGACGACCTCGTCCCAGTCGCCGCCGGTGACCGTATATACAGTCCCCTCGGTGGTCTCGCGGGCGGAAGCGGGGGAAGTTCCCTGTGAAGCAGACATCAGCTGTACGACCTCCGCTGGTCCGGAGCCGGGATCTGGGCGCCCTTGTACTCGACGGCAATGCCGCCGAGCGGATAGTCCTTGCGCTGCGGGAAGCCCTGCCAGTCGTCCGGCATCATGATCCGGGTGAGGGCGGGGTGGCCGTCGAAGACGAGCCCGAAGAAGTCGTACGTCTCGCGCTCGTGCCAGTCGTTGGTCGGATAGACCGCGACCAGGGACGGCACATGCGGGTCGCTGTCCGGTGCGGAGACCTCGAGGCGGATCAGCCGGCCGTGGGTGAGCGAGCGCAGATGGTAGACGGCGTGCAGCTCGCGGCCCTTGTCCTCGAGGTAGTGGACGCCGGAGACGCCCGTACAGAGCTCGAAGCGCAGGGCCGGGTCGTCGCGCAGGGTCTGCGCCACCGTGAGCAGATGCTCGCGGGCGATGTGGAAGGTGAGCTCGCCGCGGTCGACGACCGTCTTCTCGATGGCGTTCTCGGGGACGAGGCCCTGCTCCTCCAGTGCGCCTTCGAGCTCGTCGGCGACCTCGTCGAAGTAGCCGCCGTAGGGACGGTGGGAGGCGCCCGGCAAGGTCACCGTCCTGACGAGACCGCCGTAGCCACTCGTATCGCCGCCGTTGCCTGCGCCGAACATGCCCTTGCGTACGCCGATGACGTCGCCGGAATCGTCCCGTGGCGCAGGGACGTTGTTACCGTTGGTGTTCTTGTTCTCACTCACCGGAGCAGCCCCTTCATCTCGATGGTGGGGAGCGCCTTGAGGGCCGCCTCCTCCGCCTCGCGGGCCGCTTCCTCCGCGTTCACGCCGAGCTTGGAGGTCTGGATCTTGTGGTGCAGCTTGAGAATCGCGTCGATCAGCATCTCGGGACGCGGCGGGCAGCCAGGCAAATAGATGTCGACGGGGACAATGTGATCAACACCCTGCACAATCGCGTAATTATTGAACATTCCGCCCGATGAGGCGCAAACGCCCATGGAAATGACCCACTTGGGATTGGGCATCTGGTCGTAGACCTGCCGCAGGACGGGAGCCATCTTCTGGCTCACCCGGCCGGCGACGATCATCAGGTCGGCCTGGCGCGGCGATCCGCGGAAGACCTCCATGCCGAAGCGGGCCAGGTCGTAGCGGCCGGCGCCGGTCGTCATCATCTCGATGGCGCAGCAGGCCAGACCGAAGGTCGCCGGGAAGACGGATGATTTGCGCACCCAGCCCGCGGCCTGTTCGACGGTGGTCAGCAGAAAACCGCTCGGCAGCTTCTCTTCGATTCCCATTGGTGTGCCCCTCAGCCCCTCAGTCCCATTCCAGGCCGCCGCGCCGCCATACATACGCGTAGGCGACGAAGACGGTGAGCACGAAGAGCAGCATCTCCACGAGCCCGAAAAGCCCCAGGGCGTCGAAGGTGACCGCCCAGGGGTAGAGGAAGACGATCTCGATGTCGAAGACGATGAAGAGCATCGCCGTCAGGTAGTACTTGATGGGAAAGCGGCCGCCTCCGGCCGGCGTAGGGGTCGGCTCGATGCCGCATTCGTACGCCTCTAGTTTTGCCCTGTTATAGCGCTTTGGGCCGATAAGCGTGGCCATGACCACGGAGAAGATCGCAAACCCTGCCCCGAGGGCGCCGAGCACAAGGATGGGCGCGTAAGCATTCACCCTCCTCGCTCCTTCCAGTCGTCCTTGACCGTTGGACCGCACCGGGCATCCGCCTCGCTGCCTCGCGAAGATCGTGTACATGTGAGGCAGTTCACAAGCCCGACTGCTCCGCATCCTATGCCTGCCGGTCTGTGATCTGCGACACGGGGTACGACAACGTCTTTGTGATCTCCACCACCCGGCGAACGATCATGAAGCCGGATGAGCGGTGATCTTCATACGCGAAGCGCCCGAGTGGTTACCAGACGTGACATCCGGTGGTGTTACCGCTGGTCGGAGGGCATGCGCTCTATCAAGTGGTGGCCCGTACAGGCAAATTGGCAATGGGCCGCATCGGCTGATAGTGGACTCTGCATCACCCACCCGAGGGACCCGCGCGGATCCGGGTGGACACGTGCTCGCATTCACGAGCGGCCGGACGCCAGGACGTTGACCTTTCTGTGACCTGCGCCACTCGCTTCGTTCATCAATAAAAGGGGGCTTGGCCATCGGCGTGAAGGGATGGTAAGTGCCAGGCAATTCGGACCTTTTACGGAAAGCCCATGATCACAGCCGTGATCTTGGGTGCCCGAATTGCCCGTTACGGCGTCAATAAAGGCCGGAGCAGAGCGGATTCAGACGTTCCGCTCACAACTGTGGCGCAACACACGTTTCTTGAAGGGAACCGTGAGTACTTGATACCGGTTGTACTCATGTCCCACACCGCTCACATACCCAGCCACCGGAAGCCCCGCCGCAGTGCCTCGAAGTTGGCGCTTCGGGCCGGAGTTGCCGGTGGCGTCCTCAGCACCATCGCGGTGGCCGGAGCTGCCGGGCCGGCGAACGCCGAGCCGGTGACCGAGACCATCGAGATGCCGACGCTCACGTCCGGCCCCTCGCTCTCCGCCGCCGTCTCGCAGTCCGCCGAGGCCACGCAGGAGATCGCGCTCGACCTCGAGTTGCAGGCCCAGGAGAACGCCGCCGCCGTCAAGGCCGCGCAGACCGCCAAGAAGGCCAAGGCCGAGGCGGACCGCAAGGCCGAGGCCAAGGAGAAGTCCGAGGCGAAGAAGCGCGCCGACGCCGAGGCACAGCGCGCCTCCCGGTCGTCCGAGCGCACCACGCTCTCCGCTTCCTCCAACACCTCGAACGCCACGGGCTCCGCCGCGACCGTCGTCGCCTTCCTCAAGGCACAGCTCGGTGACGCCTACGTCATGGGCGCCACCGGACCCAACTCGTGGGACTGCTCCAGCCTCGTCCAGGCAGCCTTCCGACAGGTCGGCGTCGACCTGCCCCGCGTCTCCCAGGACCAGTCGGTGGCCGGCACCCAGGTGGGCACCAGCAACCTCCAGATCGGCGACATCCTCTACTGGGGCGGCGCCGGTTCCGCGTACCACGTCGGTGTCTACATCGGCGACGGCCAGTACCTCGACGCCGCCAACCCCGGCAAGGGCGTCGTGATCCAGGACCTGTCGGGCTACCCGGCGAGCGGCGCGGTCCGCGTTCTCTGACCGCCCCGCACACCGACCGGCACGCTTCGAAGGGCCGCGGCTCCCCCGCTCGGGGGTGGAGCCGCGGCCCTTCGTCCGTTCCCGGGTGTGCCGCCGGTCGCGGCGTGCCGCGGCCGCCGGGCCCCGCTTGAGCGGGGCCGGCTCCGGCGGCCGGTAGTGGCCCCAGAGGTGGTGCAGCGCCCAGCGCCCGAGGCGTCGACGTCCAGCAGGGCGTTGACGGCGTTCCGGGCCGCTTCGTTGGCGCCCTCCATGAACGCCAGGTTCATGCCCGTGCGTACGTCAGGCCTTCGGGGCCACCTTCGAGAGCCCGTTGATGATCCGGTCCATCGCGTCGCCGCCCGTCGGGTCGGTGAGGTTGGCCAGCATCTTCAGCGTGAACTTCATCAGCAGCGGGTGCGTCAGACCGCGCTGCGTCGCGATCTTCATGACCTTCGGGTTGCCGATGAGCTTCACGAAGGCGCGGCCCAGGGTGTAGTAACCGCCGTACGTGTCCTTGAGGATCTTCGGGTAGCGGTGCAGCGCCAGCTCCCGCTGAGCCGGGGTCTGCCGGGCATGCGCCTGCACGATCACGTCGGCGGCGATCTGGCCGGACTCCATGGCGTACGCGATGCCCTCGCCGTTGAACGGGTTGACCAGGCCGCCCGCGTCGCCGACCAGCAGCAGGCCCTTGGTGTAGTGCGGCTGACGGTTGAACGCCATCGGGAGCGCGGCGCCGCGGATCGGCATCGTCATGTTCTCCTCGGTGTAGCCCCAGTCCTCCGGCATCGAGGCACACCAGGCCTTCAGCACCTCTCGCCAGTCCAGCTCCTTGAAGGCGGCGGAGGTGTTCAGTACGCCGAGGCCGACGTTCGAGGTGCCGTCGCCCATGCCGAAGATCCAGCCGTAGCCGGGGAGGAGCCGGTCCTGCGGGCCGCGGCGGTCCCAGAGCTCCAGCCAGGACTCCAGATAGTCGTCGTCGTGGCGCGGCGAGGTGAAGTACGTCCGTACGGCGACACCCATCGGACGGTCCTCGCGACGGTGCAGCCCCATGGCGAGGGAGAGCCGGGTCGAATTGCCGTCGGCGGCGACGACGAGCGGCGCGTGGAAGGCGACCGGGGTCTTCTCCTCGCCCAGCTTGGCGTTGACGCCGGTGATGCGGCCGGTCCGCTCGTCGATGATCGGGGCCCCGACATTGCACCGCTCGTACAGCCGCGCGCCCGCCTTCTGCGCCTGCCTGGCGAGCTGCTCGTCGAAGTCGTCGCGCTTGCGTACGAGTCCGTAGTCCGGGAAAGAGGCGAGATCCGGCCAGTCGAGCTGGAGCCGCACGCCGCCGCCGATGATCCGCAGGCCCTTGTTGCGCAGCCAGCCGGCTTCCTCGGAGATGTCGATACCCATCGCCACCAGCTGCTTCGTGGCACGCGGGGTGAGGCCGTCACCGCAGACCTTCTCGCGCGGGAAGGCCGTCTTCTCGAGGAGAAGGACGTCGAGCCCCGCCTTGGCCAGGTAGTACGCGGTCGTGGAGCCGGCCGGGCCTGCCCCGACGACGATCACATCGGCGGTGTGTTCGGAGAGGGGCTCGGTCACGGCGGGTTCTCCCGAAGACTCGATATTGCGTACCGAATGGCACAGGACATGTGCAGTCTATGGGGGCGTACTGATCCACAAACTGAAGGGCTCCCCCCTATGAGCAGGCCGCTCCCCGCCGTACAGCTGCGTGTGCCCACCGACGAGGACGCCCTGGCCTGGCACCGGGTCTTCAACGATCCGGAGGTGATGGAGTTCCACGGCGGGAAGGCGGCGGAGCTGTCCGTCTACGAGGAGCTGACCGCCCGGCAGCGCAGACACGACGCCGAGCACGGCTTCTGCTTCTGGACCATGCTCGACGAGGACGGCGAGGTCATCGGCTTCACCGGGGCGCAGCCCTGGCCGCACGAGACCTTCGGCCCGGTCGGCGAGATCGAGATCGGCTGGCGGCTGGCGCGGGCCGCATGGGGCAAGGGGTATGCGACCGCCGCCGCCCGCACCACGCTGGAGCGGGTACGGGCGGCCGGGGTGGAGCGGGTGGTGGCGATGGTCAACGCGCGCAATGAGCGTTCGATCGCGGTGATCCGGCGGCTGGGGATGGAGCTGGCCGAGACGTTCACGACGCCGGTGTCCCAGCAGAAGGGATACCGCTTCCGGCTGGAGCTCCAGCAGCCCTAGCTCACTGACTCACTGGCACTGGCTCACTGGCTCACTTTGAAGGTGTTGAGGGCGGTCGAGAAGACCACGTCCTTGGCCGGGTCCCAGAGATCGGCGCGGCCGGCGGCAAGGATCGCGTACTCCGTGCCGTCCGCCGCGACGAACGCCTGGTCGATGACATGGCGCTTCAGGCTGCCCTCGTCCGGCTCGGGGATATGGGTGAACTCCCAGAGCGCGCCCGGCCGTCCCTGATACGTGTTCTGGATCAGCTGCGTGCGCTCGTACTGGGTCTCGGGAGTCTCCAGGTGCTTCTTCTCCAGGGTGAGGAAGTTCTCGTACGAGGTCGTCAGCGTGTTCTTGATGACGCCGATCTGGACATACGAACCGCCCGTGGGCGCTTCGTAGAAGACCTGGCTGCCCGACTGCCGGCGCTTCCAGCCGTCCATCACCGCGACGGTGAACCCGGCGGGGTCCTGCTTCAGCACAAAGCCTTCCGGGACCGTGGCACCGCCCGGCGGAGGTGTCGACGGACTCGTGGAGGGGGTGGCGGAGGGGCTGCCGGACGGGGTTGCGGACGAGGACGCCGGGGCCTGTGGGTCCTGCTTCGGGGAAGGGGACTGCGATGCGGCCGGCTGCTTGTTCTTCGCCTCGTCGGACGCGTCTTTGTTCTTCAGCAGCAGCGCCCCGGCCGTCGCGCCACCGCCGATGACGAACGCGGCGGTGAGGGTGGCCGTCCACACGAGGACCTTGCGCTTGCGTTCGGCGGCGGCTGCCGCGGCGGCGGCGGCGGGATCGTGGGCGGCGGCTGCCGGTGAGGCAGCCGCGGCAGCGGACGGTGAAGCGGAGAGCTGCACGGTGTGCGGGTCGTACGCGCCGGGGACTTGGGGCTGCGGGACGTACGGAGAAGGCGCGGGCGGGGCGGGCGCCTCAGCCACGAACGGGGTGGCCGCGGGGGCAGCCGGGGCAGCGGGAGCGGCCGGGGCGCCGGGCATGTACGCCGGGCCCGGCCCGTACGCCGGCAGCGGCACCGCCGCCGCCTGTTGACCCACCATCCGCAGCACATACGGGCCCAGGAACGTCGCCGCACCCACCCACAGCAGGCCGAACAGCAACGCATCCGGAACGCTCGGGGCGAACTCCGATGTGCCCTGGCCGCCCCAGTCCGACATACCGCCCGCCATGTCGGCGGAGACTCCGCTCACGCCCGTGAACAGCAGGACGAGGCCCAGCGAGAAGCCTCCGGCCAGCAGCTGTTCGCGACGGTCCGCCGAGCGGCGGGCCGCCCAGACGCCGAGCGTCAGCGCGCAGACCACACCGAGAGCCACCGCCCCGGCGACCGCGCCACCGCCCCACACATCGCTGATCTCCGGAAGACCGAAACTGCCGTGCTCCGTGCCGGAGCCGATCAGGCTGAACCGGCCCTGGACGTCGTACTTCACCGGTACGCCCCAGCTCAGCCCGAGCACCGCCAAGCCGATGTTCGGCAGGATCGGCAGCGCGATGAGCAGGCCCGTACCGTCCACGCCGTCCGCGTTGGCGTACGCGATGAAGCCGACCAGCGAGCACAGAGCCACGACCACGCCGAGCGCCCGCACCGCCGTCCCCAGGGCGCGCACCGTCGACCGGGCGGCGGGCCGCTGCGCCAGCCACGCGGCGAGGTCGTCGCGCTGGAGCACCCCGGCGGTCACCGCGAGCGAGATCGCCAGCGCGCCGAGCGCGGCAAGCAGCGGCGACGAGGAGATCTCCACGCCCTCGATGTTCGGCTGCGCGAACAGGCCGAGTACCAGCACCACGCCGGTGGCCAACACCGAGATCCGGACGGCCGCTTCCAGCCCGGCACCCCTCGTACGCAGCATCCGCGCACCCAGGAAGAGCGCGCCGATCCACAGCACGGTCACCGTCAGCGGCACCAGCGAGAGCGAGGCGCTGCCCTGTGCGATCGCGTCCATGCCCGAGTCGGAGAATCCCGAGGAGCCGGAACCGGAGCCGCCGGAGGTGCCGGGGAATCCGGAACCGTCGCCGTACATCCCGTCCGAGGAACCGCCGCCGAAGGACCCGGAGCCCGAGCCGCCGGAGCCGAACGGCGAGGAGCTGTCCGTGGCCTTCACCTCGAAGCCGCCGCCGAACGCCTGCAGCAGCATCGCGAGCGCGATCCGCAGCCGGTCGCTCCAGCCGACGACGACCTCGTCGTCCTGACCGTACGAGGGGATGGCGAGCGCCACCGCGAGCGCCAGCAGCAGTCCGGCCGGCCAGGCGGCGGCCTTCGCCGAGGCGAGCCAGTCACCGCGGAACGCCCGGCCGAGGAACGCCCCGACGGGCGACGGCTGAGCGGGCGCCGTCGCGTAGGCGGGCGCGGCCGGCTGAGCTGCGGGCAGGGCCGGGGGAAGAGCCGGAAGCGCGGCGGGCGCGGCCACCGGAGGCATCGCGGGCGGCGGCGCCGCCGAGGCTTCCGGCAGCCGCTCCCGCCCGCATTTCATACAGAAGCGCGCCTCATCCGGGGATGGGTTTCCGCAATGCGGGCAGTACGACGCCATGGGGAGCACTCCGAGGTGACAGGCGGGGACGGGGAGATAAGAAAGCCATAAACAACTGACTCATCTTCCCCGCCCGCCGGTTCCCGTCAACTCGCCGCTCGTACACGCCGATTCGGGGCACGAGCCCCGGTCTCCGGTCCTTCGCCGCGGCGCCCTAGAAGACCGAGAGCCCGGTCAGCGTCGTGAAGCGGTCCAGCGCCGCCACGCCCACCACCGAGTTGCCGCGTTCGTCGAGGCCCGGGCTCCACACGGACAGCGTGCAGTGCCCCGGCACGACCGCGACGATCCCGCCGCCCACGCCGCTCTTGCCCGGCAGTCCGACCCGGTAGGCGAACTCTCCGGCCGCGTCGTACGTACCGCAGGTGAGCATCACGGCATTGATCTGCTTGGCCTCGCTGCGGGTCAGCAGGCGGGAGCCGTCGGCGCGCAGCCCGTGGCGGGCCAGGAAGCGGGCCGCCAGGGCCAGATCGGCGCAGCTCATCTCGATCGCGCACTGCCAGAAGTAGTGCTCGAGGAGGGTGGGGACGGGGTTGGTGATGTTGCCGTAGGAGGCCATGAAGTGGGCCAGGGCGGCGTTGCGGTCACCGAACGCGGACTCCGACTCGGCGACCTCCGCGTCGAAGGCCAGCTCCGGGTTCCCGCTCTCCTGCCGCAGGAATTCCAGGAGCTCGCTGCTCGCGTCGCCGGTCAGGGTCTGCAGGCGGTCGGTGACGACGAGCGCGCCCGCGTTGATGAAGGGATTGCGCGGGATCCCGTTCTCGTACTCCAGCTGGACCAGCGAGTTGAAGGGGTTGCCGGAGGGCTCACGGCCGACCCGCTCCCAGAGACTGTCGCCGCCCTGGGCCAGCGCCAGCGCGAGCGTGAAGACCTTGGTGATCGACTGGGCGGAGAAGGGGCGCTGCCAGTCCCCGACTCCGTACACCTTGCCGTCCACATCCGCGAGGGCCATGCCGAAGCGGTGCGGGTCGACGGAGGCGAGTGCCGGGATGTACTCGGCGGGCCTGCCGCTGCCGACCTGTTGTGTGACGTCCTGCGCGATCCGTTCCAGGACGGACTGGTAGTTCATCGGGGCTTACTGGGACTGGGACACGGACGGGCTCGCGGGCTCGGACGAGGACGGGGTCGTGGGCTTGGTGCCGCGGTGCAGCGCCACCACCCCACCCGTCAGGTTCCGCCACGCGACCTTGGACCAGCCGGCCTGCTGCAGCCGCTTCGCCAGTCCCGCCTGGTCGGGCCAGGCGCGGATGGACTCGGCGAGATAGACGTACGCGTCGGGGTTGGACGAGACCGCCCGCGCCACCGGCGGCAGCGCCCGCATCAGATACTCGGTGTACACGGTCCGGAACGGCGCCCAGGTCGGCTGCGAGAACTCACAGATCACGACCCGCCCGCCCGGCTTGGTCACCCGGTACAGCTCGCGCAGCGCCGTGTCCGTGTCCTGCACATTGCGCAGCCCGAAGGAGATCGTCACGGCGTCGAAGACATCGTCGCGGAACGGCAGCTTCGTCGCATCGCCCGCGGTGAGCGGCAGCCAGGGGTTGCGCTTCTTGCCCTCGCGCAGCATGCCGAGGGAGAAGTCGCACGGCACGACATACGCGCCGGTGACGGTGAAGGGCAGCGAGGAGGTGCCGGTGCCGGCGGCCAGGTCGAGGACCTTCTGCGCCGGGCGGGCGTCCACCGCCTTCGCGACCTCCCTGCGCCACAGCCTGTCCAGGCCGAGCGAGAGCACATCGTTGGTGAGGTCGTAGTTCGCCGCCACGTCGTCGAACATCGAGGCGACTTCGTGCGGCTGCTTGTCCAGGGATGCTCGGGTCACGGCTCCATTGTGCCGGTCGGGCGGGATCAGGGTTCGCGCAGGGCGGCCGGGTCCAAGTCCTTCACCCGGTCGACGGCCCAGCCCTCTGCGGCGGGAACATCCAGTTGTCCTCGGTGATCAGTCAGCGCGTCCGGTGGACGAGCCGCCCGCCGAGGACGGTGGCCACGCAACTCCCGGCGCCGGTGGCCTGCAGAGCGGCCTCGTCCGCCACGTCGAACACGGCGAAGTCGGCCCGGGCGCCGACGGCCAGTGGGGCGTGCACGGAGCCCGCGAGGTCATACCCCGCCACGAAGGGGTCGAGATCCGGACCCTCGGCGAGGATTCCCGGGGCGCCCACCGCGGAGACGACGGTCAGCCCGGAGCGGACGACCGCGGTCCGTACGACCGGGTCGTTCAGCGTGACGGCCAGCGCCGTGGTGCCGTGCCGCAGCATCCGCTGCAGACCGCGGCGCACGCTGCCCGCCCAGCGGGCACCGTCCAGCTCCAGCGCCTCCAGATCCGCTCCGGACAGCGGAAGTTCACCGAGCTGGCCGGCCTCCCGCGGGTCGGGGTGGTAGCAGCGCTTCAGCAGCCAGGTGCCGTGCCACTGACGCAGGCCGGGCGTCAGTACGCCGGGCCAGCGCCGGACGCGGGCCTGCGGACGGTCCGCCGCCAGCTCCTCGTACGGGCCGATGGCCGCGATGCGGTTGCCGTCGACGACGACCGCACCGTCCGGCACCGGCGCCGCGCCGACCGGCAGAACCAGCGGCGTGGCGTGAATAGTCAGCAAAACAGCCTCAGTTGGACGCGAGCAGCTTCAGCTCGGGATGCGCCGTACCCCCCGCGATCGCCGTCGACGAGATGTGCGAGGCGACGCGCTCGTCGACCGGGTCGTTCGCCGGGTCGTCGTGCACCACGATGTGCTCGTACGTCGTCGTCCGCTGCGCCGGGACACGGCCCGACTTACGGATCAGGTCGATGATCTCCATCCGGTTCGACCGGTGCTTCGCGCCCGCCGAGGAGACCACATTCTCCTCGAGCATGATCGAGCCCAGGTCGTCCGCGCCGTAGTGCAGCGACAGCTGGCCGACCTCCTTGCCCGTGGTCAGCCAGGAACCCTGGATGTGCGCGACATTGTCGAGGAAGAGCCGCGCGATCGCGATCATGCGCAGGTACTCGAAGAGCGTCGCCTGCGTACGGCCCTTGAGGTGGTTGTTCTCCGGCTGGTACGTGTACGGGATGAAGGCCCGGAAGCCGCCTGTCCGGTCCTGCACCTCGCGGATCATCCGCAGATGCTCGATCCGCTCGGCGTTGGTCTCGCCGGTGCCCATGAGCATGGTGGACGTGGACTCGACGCCAAGACGGTGCGCGGCCTCCATGATCTCCAGCCAGCGCTCGCCGGACTCCTTGAGCGGCGCGATCGCCTTGCGCGGCCGCTCGGGCAGCAACTCGGCGCCGGCGCCCGCGAAGGAGTCGAGTCCGGCGGCGTGGATGCGCTGGATCGCCTCCTCGACGGAGACCTTGGAGATACGGGCCATGTGCTCGACCTCGGAGGCGCCGAGGGAGTGGATGACCAGCTGGGGGTACGCCTTCTTGATCGCGGCGAAGTGCTTCTCGTAGTACTCGACGCCGTAGTCCGGGTGGTGCCCACCCTGGAACATGATCTGCGTGCCGCCGAGCTCCACGGTCTCGGCGCAGCGCCGCAGAATGTCGTCGAGGTCGCGCGTCCAGCCCTTCTCGACATCCTTCGGCGGGGCGTAGAAGGCGCAGAACTTGCACGCCGTGACGCACACATTGGTGTAGTTGATGTTGCGCTCGATGATGTACGTCGCGATGTGCTCCGTACCGGCGTACCGCCGCCGCCGTACGGCGTCCGCCGCCGCGCCCAGCGCGTGCAGCGGCGCGGAACGGTAGAGGTCGAGCGCCTCCTCCGGGGTGATCCGGCCCCCCTCGGCAGCACGGTCCAGCACGGACTGAAGGTCGGCCTTCTCGGTCACCGGGCGTCACCTTTCGGCGGTGTGTCAGAGCATCTGCGGGCCGATCCAGCCTACGCCAGCCGTTGTCGCGATCCGCGGGCGCGGTCGGGAGGCACGACCGCCGGTCACCGCTCCGGGGGCCGGCCGGTCAGCCCGCCCGGTCACTGCTCCCGGTCCAGCAGCGCGCGCGGGTCGCCCGCCCGTGGTTCCTGGGACGTGTACTGCAGGCGGGCTCCGGCGAGTCGCAGCTTCACCGTGTGCGTGCCCGGCGTGCAGTGGTTTCCGGCCTTGCCGCTGGACTTGCCGTCGGCGACCAGTTCCGTCGCGGTCGCGCTCCGCAGCACCAGGTTGTCCTCGCAGCCGAATTCCCCCAGGAGGTCGAACTGGGTGACCGTGCCGATCTTCGCGCCGGCCTTCCCGGTGCCGATCACGACCCTGAAGGTCCCGGCACTGATCCTGCTGCCGGCGACTTCCAGGTCGAACGGCCCCTTCCAGGCGCCGATGAAGGCCTTCGGCACCTCCTTCACCGACTCGCCCGGCTCCGCCGACGAACCGTCCGGCGCCGACGGGCTACTGGCCGGCGGTCGGGCCGCCGTGTCGCTGCCCTTGTCGTTCTCGCCCGGGAGCAGATCGAACAGCACCGCGCCGCCCACCGTCACGCCGGCGAGCGCGCCCGCCACCGCCAGGGCCACCGTGCAGCTCACCTTCCGGCCCCGGCGTGCGCCCGGAGCAGCGGACTCCGTCGGTACGGAGTCGGCCGTCACCGACAGGGACAGCCGCCCGTTGGAGGCGCCCTCCGTCTTCGGCGGCGCGTCCTGGGGCGGCTCCAGCGGCGGGCCGAAGACCCCGACCGCCGGGCTGCTGAACGCCACCGGCCCCGACACCACCGGGTCCGCCGAAGGCTCCAGGTTCAGCAGCGTCACCGCCGCCCTGCTGACCTGCTCCACCAGCGGTCCGGGCAGCCACCCGGCCCCGAGCGGTCCGGCCGCCCCACCGGGCGCGATCCTGCTCGCGATCTCGGCCGGCGCGGGCCGCGCCGTCGGCTCCTTGGCGAGGCAGTCGGCGACCAGCTCCCGCAAGTCACCCTCGAGAGACCCCAGTTCGGGCTCCTCGTGCACCACCTTGTAGAGCAGCGCGGCCGACGAGTCGCCCGGGAAGGGTGCCTCGCCCGTCGCCGCGTACGCCAGGACCGCGCCCAGGGAGAAGACATCGGCCGCTGCCGTGACGCCCTTGCCGAGGATCTGCTCCGGCGACATATAGCCGGGCGAGCCGACCGAGACCCCGGTGGAGGTGAGCGAGGCGGTGCCGTCGGTGGCCCGGGCGATCCCGAAGTCGATCAGCCGCGGACCGTCCAGCGTGAGCAGCACATTGGACGGCTTCACATCCCGGTGCACCAGCTCCAGCGCATGCACGGCCGCCAGCGCCTGCGCGAGGCCGGCGCCCAGCACCCGTACCGAACGGACGGGCAGCGGACCGTGCGAGGTCACCGCCTGGGACAGGGCCGGACCGGCCACATAGCCGGTGGCGACCCACGGCACGGACGCCTCCGGGTCGGCGTCCAGCACCGGCGCCGTCCACTCCCCGCCGACCCGCCGCGCCGCCTCCACCTCACGCCTGAACCGCGCCCGGAACTCCTCGTCGAGCGCGAAATGCGGATGGACGACCTTCACCGCGACCGTACGGCCGCCGGCGCTGCGACCCAGATAGACGCGGCCCATTCCGCCCGCTCCGAGCCTGCCGAGCAGCCGGTACGCACCGATGTTCTGCGGATCGCCCGGGTCCAGCGGCTGCATCTGCACTCCCCCGATTACCTCGCGTTTCAGCCTTGTATTGCGCGTGCTGTGCTTCAGCCTAGGGCCCGCCGTGTGCCGCATCACGAGGATTCCCGCCGACGCGGAGCCAACCGAACAGAGCCAACCGCCGTCTCCCTGGGCGTAATTCACACGTGTTGTCCGAAACCGTCCGTGCCGACGGTGCCAAAACCTCGGAGCCTTCCATGAAACGCCTGTCCAAGGCCCTCATAGCCGCCGTCGCCATCGGCTCTGTCGCGCTCGTCGCCGGCTGCTCCGACGAAGGCGATCCGGTCTCCTTCGACGGCCCCAGCGCCAAGGCCCCCGCCGCCGGGCAGTCGGGCGGCGGCGCACAGGACAGCAACGGCGGCACGGCGGCGAACGAAGCCTCCGCGAAGACCCTGATGCCGACAGGCCCGAAGGCCTCGTTCACCACGCAGAACACCCTGGACGACGGCACGAAGATCGGCGTCACCACGCTGGAAGGCGCCAAGTCCGGTTTCACGGGCAAGGTATGGGTGTGGGCGCCGAAGCAGTACTTCGACCCTCAGTACGCGAACAGCGGTTTCCCCGTACTGATAGCCCTGCCCGGCGGCAATGGCTATCCCAAGAACTACTGGATGGGCACCGACCTCAAGCTGCAGAGCAGCATCAGCAAGTGGTCGAAGGAAGGCAAGAGCCTCCCGTTCATCGTGGTGATGCCGGTACTCAATCCGGACGCCAAGTACTACTACGACGGCAGCGACATACCGGGGCAGCCGAAAATGGGTACCTGGATGAGCGAGGACGTTCCCGACTTCGTGAAGGCCAATTTCCGTACCTTCAAGTCCCGCGACGG
The DNA here is from genome assembly GCF_040651435.1 of Streptomyces sp. NPDC048479. Classification (NCBI taxonomy): domain Bacteria; kingdom Bacillati; phylum Actinomycetota; class Actinomycetes; order Kitasatosporales; family Streptomycetaceae; genus Streptomyces; species Streptomyces sp. NPDC048479. The sequence goes on along the minus strand of NZ_JBEZKA010000004.1, from coordinate 85,618 downwards.
CTGGGCCTTCATGGGCTCATCGTCCGGCGCGTTCGTCGGCCTGAAATCCGTACTGCAGCACCCGGACAAGTTCAAGGCCGTGATCGCTTCCGGTCCGGACACCGTGCCCGACTCCCCGCTCTGGGGCAGCCACACGAAGGAGAAGGCGGCCAACAACCCGGAGAAGCTCGCGAAGGCCCTTTCCACCACGCCCGCGGGCAAGGACAAGGACGTCTGTCTCGCGTTCCAGATAGGCACCAAGGAGCGCGGGATGAACAACCTCAAGCACTTCATCCGGAACTACGGCAAGGGCCCGGTGAAGACCCGGCTGCAGATCATCCAGGGCGGCGAGCACAACGCCAAGACCTATGTGACGGGCATGGGGGACGGGACGATCCAGTGGATCAGCGAGCACATGCAGGCGCCCATCCCCACCTCGTAGGCTGCCCGGCCCAGTTCCACCCCGCGGACGGTCCCACCCAGCAGACCGTCAGCCGCCGAGCAGCTCGACCGTCACATCCGCCGCGAACCCGGTCGTCGGCCCGGTCCGGCGCGCGAATTCCCGTACGCCGGCGAGCTGCTCGGCCCCGAAGCGGAAGTCCAGCGTCGTGAAGTAGCGCTCCAGCAGCTCCGCGTCGAAGATCTCCCAGCGCGCCGCCTGCTCCGCGACCTTGGTGACCTCCTCCAGGGACAGGTCCCGCGAGGCGAGGAAGGCCTCGTGCACCTTCTGTACGACGAAGGGCTCGCGCGCCAGATAGTCCTTGCGCGCCGCCCACACCGCGAACACGAAGGGCAGTCCCGTCCACTCCTTCCACATCAGCCCCAGGTCGTGGACCTGGAGGCCGAGCTTCGGGGCGTCGTGCAGCGAAGCGCGCAGCGCGGCGTCCCCGATCAGCACGGCCGCCTCCGCCTCCTGCATCATCAGGCCGAGGTCGGGCGGACACGAGTAGTAGTCGGGCGTCACCTTGTACTGCTCGGCGAGCAGCAGCTGCGCCAGCCGTACCGACGTGCGCGAGGTGGAACCGAGCGCCACCCGCGCCCCGTCGAGTTGATCCAGCGGCACCTGGGACACGATCACGCAGGACATGACAGGCCCGTCGCAGCCGACCGCGAGGTCGGGGAAGGCGACCAGTTGATCGGCGTTGCGCAGGAATTCCACGAGGGTGATCGGCGCGATGTCGAGGTCGCCTCGCACCAGCTTCTCGCTGAGCTTCTCCGGGGTGTCCTTCGTCAGCTCGAAATCGAGGAGAGTTCCGGTCCGCGCCAGCCCCCAGTAGAGGGGCAGACAGTTCAGGAACTGGATGTGGCCGACACGGGGCCGGCTGCGACGGTGGTCGGTTGCTGTGCTTTCTCCAAGACTGTCCACATCGCGAGGCTAGACCCGCGGCCCGCCGTTGACTGCGCCGGGGCCGGGCCGAAACCGTACGACTTCCCGCCCCCCGTCCGAGCTGCACCGTCAGCCGATTTGGGTCTCATCAAACTCACGGGTGACGTGATCTTTCCCTCTACCGCTGCGCACACGCTGCGTGCTAGGCTCGACGCAAGTTGCAGTTTGGTTTCCCTTGCAGTACAGAGCCTGCGGAGCATGTAACCCGCAGGCTTTTGTAGTTTTCAGACTTCTTGCAGGTTCTGGAGCAGGGCAACCCTTTGGCCCAAGGAGGGCTTATGGCTACCGGAACCGTCAAGTGGTTCAACGCTGAAAAGGGCTTCGGCTTCATCGCCCAGGACGGCGGCGGCCCGGATGTCTTCGTCCACTACTCCGCGATCAACGCGTCTGGTTTCCGCTCTCTCGAGGAGAACCAGGTCGTGAACTTCGACGTCACCCAGGGCCCGAAGGGCCCGCAGGCGGAGAACGTCACCCCGGCCTAGTCAGCCAGGGTCGGCGATCGCGCACGACTCAGCAGTACCAAGGAGCCCCGTTCCGTATGGATCGGGGCTCCTGCCTTTGTACCCGGGATATACCGGGGGCAGCCTTTCCGGCAACCGCACTGCTCCGCTCCTACGATGGAAGGACGAGACGCGAGGAGCCGACCGTGACCGAGCGCAAACCCCCCGGCGTCAGCTTCGAGTCGTGGGTGGACAGGCAGATCCGGGAAGCGACCGACCGCGGCGACTTCTCGTCCCTGGCCGGCTTCGGAAAGCCGCTGCCGGACGACACCGCCCCCTACGACGAACTGTGGTGGGTCAAGGGCAAGTTGCACCGCGAGGGCGTCTCCGTCCTGCCTCCGACGCTCGCCCTGCGCAAAGAGGCCGAGGATGCGCGGGAGGCGGTCGACAGCGCCGCGACGGAAGCCCAGGTACGGCGCATCCTCACCGAGGTCAACGAGAAGATCGAGGCGGCGGTCCGCCGCCCGCCGCCGGGCCCGCCGCTGGGGCTCACGCCCTTCGACGTCGACGCTGTCGTACGCGACTGGCGCGCGGCCCGTCCGTAACCGGGGCTCCGCCGCCCAGACCCCGCGCCTCAATCGCCGGCGAGGCTGATGTGTCCCGCCGGCGTACGCGGCCCGGGAGTCCGCCGCAGGGCGACCCGGACCGCCCAACCCCTCAGCGCCGCGGCTGCGGCAGGGCCGGGAGCTTCTCGTCGTACAGCCACATCCTGAAGAGCCCGTCGAGCGGATGTGCCGAGTGCCGCTGCGCGAGGGCGATGAACTCCTCGGTGGTCACGGTGCCGTGCCGGTGGGTCGCGGTCCACTCGCGCAGCACCGCCACGAAGGCCGCGTGCCCGATCACCGTACGCAGCGCGTGCAGCGTGAGGCCGCCGCGCTCGTAGACCTGGTCGTCGAACAGCCGCCGCAGGCCCGGATCGCCGATCTTGATGTCCTGCCGCATCAGGGCGAGTCGGGCCCGGGACTTGGCCGCGAGAGCCGCCGCCGACGGCCCGCCCGACACCTCGGACCACAGCCACTCCGCGTACTTCGCGAAGCCCTCGTTGAGCCAGATCTCCCGCCAGTCGGCGACGGTCAGACTGTTGCCGAACCACTGGTGGGCCAGCTCGTGCGCGACCAGACGCTCGCTGCCGCGCCTCCCGTCCACATGGTTGGCGCCGAAGATCGACAGGCCCTGCGCCTCGACGGGCACGTCCAGTTCCTCGTCCACCACCACGACCGCGTAGTCGTCGAAGGGGTAGGGGCCGAAGAGGTCCGTGAAGGCCGTCATCATCTGCGGCTGCCGGGCGAAGTCGTACTCGAAGCGCTCGAGCAGCCCGCGGGGCACGGCGGCCGGTTGCGGCACCCGCCCGGCATGCGCCACGTCGACCAGTTCGTACGGGCCGATCTGGACGGTCGCGAGATAGCTGGCCATCGGCGCCGACTGCTCGTACACCCAGGTGGTGGTGGAGGCACTGATCGTCCGGGAGACGAGGGAGCCGTTGGCGACCACGGTGTACGGCGACGGAGTGGTCACCGCGATCCGGTAGACGGCCTTGTCGTCCGGGCGGTCGTTGCACGGGAACCAGGACCGCGCACCGCTCGGCTGGGAGGCCACCAGCGCCCCCTCCTCCAGCTGCTCCCAGCCGAGGTCGCCCCAGTCGCGCGTGCGGACGGGGCGGGGGACGCCGGTGTAGCGCACCTCGACGGTGAAGGACGCCCCGGCGCGCAGCGGCCTGGCGGGCCGTACGCGCAGCTTGTCGGCGCGGTGCGTGTACCGGGCCGGGCGGGCGCCGTCCACCATGACGCGGTTGATCCGGAACGGGCCCAGATCCAGGACGACTTCGGACAGTGCGCGCTGGGCGACGGCAGTGATCCTGGCCCGGCCGGAGAGCCGGCCTGCGTGCGGGCGGTAGTCCAGCTCCAGGTCGTACTCCGTCGTCCGGTAGCCGCTGTCGCCGTGCTGCGGCAGGTACGAATCCGTCACCCTTGTGCGTCCTCTGCGTCTTGCTCGTCTTGCCTGTCTCGCCCGTCTTGCGCGTCTTGCGCGTGTTCTACGTGCTACGGCTTCCACGCCGCGATCGGATTGCCCAGCCAGCGGGTGCCCGCGGGCACCCGCTCCCCACGCATCACGAGCGACGCCGGACCGACCGCGGCCCGGGCGCCGATGACCGCGCCGGGCAGCGCGATCCCGTGCGGACCGAGCGTCGCGCCCGTTCCGAGAACGACATTGTCCATGCGCATGATCCGGTCGTGGAAGAGGTGCGTCTGCACAACACACCCGCGATTGACGCTCGCACCGACGCCGACGGTGACCAGGTCGGCCTCCGGCAGCCAGTACGTCTCGCACCAGGCTCCGCGGCCGATGCGGGCGCCGAGCCCGCGCAGCCACAGGTTCATCAGCGGTGTGCCGGCGGTCGCGCCGACCAGCCACGGCACGGCGAGCACCTCCACAAAGGTGTCCGCGAGCTCGTTGCGCCATACGAAGGACGACCACAACGGGTGCTCCACCGCCCGGAAGCGGCCGACGAGCAGCCACTTCGCCACGATCGCGACGACACAGGCCACCACTCCGCCGACGAGCAGCACCGCGCCGCCGCTCAGCACCGCGAGCGCGAGGCCGAGGCGGTCGGCCAGCAGCTCGAAGGCGGCGAGCGCGAGTACGGCGAGCGCCACGCTGCACATGACCGGCACGATCCGGCAGATCTCGACGGTCGCGCGTGCCCACTTCAGCCGCTTCGGCGGGTCGAAGGTACGGCTCTGATCGCCTCCCTCGGCAGCCCGCGGCAGCTTCATCGGCGGCATACCGAGCCAGGAGCTGCCCGCCTTCGCCCGCTTCGGGGTCGACGACAGCACGCCGACCAGGCCGCGCTTGGGCACGGAGCGGCCCGCGGCCGTCATACCGGAGTTGCCGAGGAAGGCCCGCTTGCCCACCCGCGCCTCGGCGATCCGCAGCCAGCCGCCGCCGAGTTCGTACGAGGCGACCATCGTGTCGTCGGCGAGGAACGCGCCGTCGCCGACCGTCGTCATCGCGGGCAGCGCCAGCACGGTCGACGCCTCGACGCCGCGGCCCACCTTCATGCCCAGCGCCCGCAGCCACACGGGCGTGAACAGGCTCGCGTACAGCGGGAAGAGGTGCACCCGGGCCATGTCCATCAGCCGCTCGGTCGCCCACGCCTGCCAGGCGATCCGGCCGTGGACGGGGTGGTAGCCCTCGCGCAGCCCGATGCTGAGCAGGCGCACACCGGCAAGAATGACCAGCGCGTACGTGATCATGGAGACGACCGTCGCGAGCGGTACGGCGGTCAGCGCAGCCGTCAGCGCCTGGCCGAGGCCGGTCCGGCCGTGCACGAACAGGCCGACCACCAGCAGGCCGGGCAGCGCCGCGAGCGCGGGCAGCAGCCCGAGGACCAGCGAGGTGAGCGTGTAGACCGCCGTCCAGCGGCGCTTGCGCAGCGGGCGGCCGTCGGGCAGACGGCGGTTGGCCTTGCCCTTGCGGGCCGCCGGCACGCCGGCCCAGCGCTCGCCGGCCGGAACCGCGCCCGTCACACCCGACCCGGGGGCGATCTCCGCCCGCTTGCCGATCCGCGCGCCGGGGAAGAGCGTGGTGCGGGCGCCGACGGTGGCTCCGGCACCAATACGGACGGCGCCGATGTGCAGCCGGTCGCCGTCGAGCCAGTGCCCGGACAGATCCACCTCGGGCTCGACCGCGCAGCCCTTGCCGAGCCGCAGCATGCCGGTCACCGGCGGCAGGGCGTGCAGATCGACGCCCTCGCCGATACGGACGCCCAGCGCCCGTGCGTAGTACGTGAGCCACGCCCCGGCGAGGCTGGTCGCGCCGCTCAGCCCGGCGAGACGTTCCGCCGTCCACAGCCGCAGGTGCGCGCTGCCGCCTCTCCGATACGTGCCGGGGCGCAGCCCGCGCAGCAGCAGCCGCGCACCGCCCGCCACGATCACGATCCGTCCGGGCGGGCTGACGAGCAGCAGCCAGCCGAGCGCCACCCACCACCACGACACCGTCGGCGCCCACGGCAGCCCGATGACATTGCTGACCGCGGCCGCGACCACGCCCCAGCGCAGCCCGGCGACGCCGAGCAGCGGCAGCATCAGCAGCACCTGCGCGACACCGGTCAGGCGCGGCACCGGCCGCACGTCCCGCTCTGGCGCCGCGCCCGCGGAGGGCGCCTCCAGCGTCCGGGCGAGCGCGCCGAGGGTCGGGTTCTGGTAGATGTCGCCGACCGATCCGGCGGCGTACCGCTCCCGGATCCGGGACACCAGCTGCGCGGCGGCCAGACTGCCACCGCCGCTCGCGAAGAAGTCCGCGTCGGGGCTGTTCACCGGCGCCCCGAGAAGATCGGTCCACTGCTCGGCCAGCCAGGTCTCGGTGGCCGTGAGCTCGGCCTGATGGGTGGCCGGAATGTCCAGAGCGGGCAGCGGCCACGGCAGCGCGGCCCGGTCCACCTTGCCCGACGTACGGGTCGGGAGGGTGTCCACGACGGCGAGCAGCGGCACGAGAGCGGCGGGCAGTTCCTTGCGCAGTCGCGCGAGGGCGTCGGCCTGGTCGAAGGAATCCGCGTCGAGGGGCAGCGCTTCGGCGACGACGTCGGGTGCGTCGGCGGGGCGGGTGCCGCCTGCGGCGGCGAGGGCCGCGCCGGCATTGGCGTCCCTGCCCACCTCAGGCACAGGGCCGCGGGCACCAGAGTCCACCGGCCGGCCGGCCGCATCGCCCACGAAACTGCGAGCCGCAAGGCCCACACCCACCTCAGGCACAAGGCCGCGGGCACCAGAGTCCACCGGCCGGCCGACCGCATCGCCCACGAAACTGCGAGCCGCAAGGCCCACACCATCCGGCACGCCGACGCCGGACACGGCGCCCCTGCCCACCTCGGACACAAGGCCGGACCGGCTGCCGGGCGCAGCGCCGACGCTCGCGTCGCTGGAGGCGTGTGCGCTGTCGGCGCGGTCTGCAACGGCACCGATGCCGGGCACGTCGGCGTCGGCCACCGGGGCGGCCACCGGGCCGTCGACGAGGCCAGGGGCCGCAGAGCCCGCGGTGTCCGCGGTGTCCGCGGTGTCCGCGGTGTCCGCGGTGTCCGCGATCGACAGGTCGCCAGCGGCCGGCCGACCGGCGGCCGGCTCGCTCGCCACCACATAGCCGACCAGCAGCTGATGCCCGCCGGCCGTCGTACGTACGGCAGCCGCGGCTCCCGCGACGCCCGGCAGCGCCTGCAGCGCCGCGTCGATCTCGCCGAGTTCGATACGGCGGCCGCCGAGCTTGATCTGCTCGTCCGCCCGGCCCACGAAGAGCAGGCCGTCCTCCTCCGCCCGGACCAGGTCGCCGCTGCGGTAGGCGCGCGCCCAGCCGAGTGCGGGCAGTGGCGCGTACTTCTCGGCGTCCTTGTCGGCGTCCAGGTAGCGGGCGAGGCCGACGCCGCCGATGACGAGCTCGCCGGTCTCGCCCATGGGGACGAGGTCACCGGCGCCGTCCACGACGGCGAGCTCCCAACCGTCCAGCGGCAGCCCGATCCGTACCGGCCCTTCGCCGGTCAGCGGTGCAGCGCAGGCGACGACCGTGGCCTCGGTCGGGCCGTACGTATTCCAGACCTCACGGCCCGTGACGGACATCCGCTCGGCAAGCTCGGGCGGGCAGGCCTCACCGCCGAAGATCAGCAGTCGTACGTCGTCGAGCGCCTCGGCGGGCCAGAGGGCCGCGAGCGTGGGGACCGTCGACACGACAGTGATGCGCTGCTCGACCAGCCAGGGGCCGAGGTCGAGGCCGGTACGTACGAGGGAGCGGGGTGCGGGGACGAGGCAGGCGCCGTGCCGCCAGGCGAGCCACATCTCCTCGCAGGAGGCGTCGAAGGCGACGGAGAGCCCGGCGAGGACCCGGTCGTCCGGGCCGAGAGGCTCCTTCGCCAGGAAGATCCGGGCCTCGGCGTCGACGAAGGCGGCAGCGCTGCGGTGGCTGACGGCGACGCCCTTGGGCTTGCCGGTGGAGCCCGAGGTGAAGATGATCCACGCATCGTCGTCCGGGCCCGGCCGACTGCCGGCGGCACCGCGCGGGGAGCCTTCCGGGCCGGGACGACTGCCGGCGGCACCACCAGGGGCACCCTCCGGCCCAGCGCCGGCACCCGCCGCACCCGCCGCGGTGCCGCACGGCTCGATGGCCCGGCCCGCGCCTATCACGGCGCTCACCGCCGCCTCGGTGAAGACCAGCTCTGCCCGCTCGTCGGGGTCCTCGGCATCGACCGGGACATACGCGGCGCCCGCCGCCAGCACCGCGAGGATCGAGACATACAGGTCGGCGGTTCCTGACGGCACGCGTACGCCGACCCGGTCGCCGATGCCTATCCCGGCGGCGGCGAGGCGCAGTCGCAGCGACTCGACCTCGTCGAGCAGCGCGCGGTACGTGAGCGGCGCGTCACCGTCGTCGACGGCTGGTGCGTCCGGGTGACGGCGTGCGGTCTCGTCGAGGATGTCGATCAGAGTGCGCTCGGAGGCGGCACCTCCCGCGGTGAAGAGCGCGGGCGCCGGCGCCTCGTCGAGCAGCGGATCGAGGAGTGCCGGGGACTCCGGGGCCATAGTCATACAGCGCACCGGTCGTCGGCCGACAGGTCGCTCCATGCGGGTTGGCTCCGGTGGATGCCAGGCTGGCTCGTACGCATCTCTCACTCTCCGTCGGTCGTGTGGAGTGCGCGCCGAATCCCCATCCCGCGCACGGCAAACGAGGAGTTTATCCAGCGTTGACCCAACTCGCGTGTTGTACGCGGCACAGCCCACCGGACCGCATCAGGCCGCGCGGCTCCTGGTCGAATCGCATCGATCCTGCTCAGGACCGTCACTGGAGCCGTCCTCACTACCACCGTACGACCCGGCCCCGGAGGCCCGATTGTGGCGAACCGCACTCGTCGGCCGCCCCGTTTCGTCCGCACTCTGGGCAACCGGGCCTTCTCAGAAGGTCACCGGGTCGGCCTCGCGCACATCGCCTCGATCTCCGCCGCGAAGTCCCGTACCAACGCTGCCCTCTTGAGCCCGTGACACCGGGCGGTTGGCCGCGTCGACCGCGTTGCGGCGCGCCGCTCAGCTCGATTCCCGGTCGCCTCCCGGGCGAGGTTGACGTCCCGGCCGTGCTTCAGGACGGCGCCGCCCCGCCCCGAACTCGCCGACCGCGTGCACCATCTCGACCAGTTCCTGACACCCGAGTAACCTTACTTCGGAGTAAATCCACGACCGCGCAGGGAGCCTGGACAATGGCCGACCGCCATCCGCACTTCTCCCGCACAGCGCCCGGCCGTTTCCCGCACCGGCGGCCGGGGCCGGCACCGCTGCACCGCTGGAGCCCGGAACACCGCTCCCTGGAAGGGCTTTTGCCGGCGCTGACCCTGGCCCGCGGGGCACTGACCTCGCCATGGAAGCGGAACGTCCAGGCGGAGGCCCGGCTGCCCGCAACCCGGCTGGTGGAGCGGGGTGTACGGATCAGCCCGGCCCGCCTCGTCGCGTACGCAGAGATCTGCGGCTTCCGGCAGACGGACCCGCTGCCCCTCCCATATCCGCACATACTCGGATTCCCGCTCGCGATGCGGCTGATGGCGGACCGGCACTTCCCGCTTCCCCTCCTCGGCCTGGTCCACACACGCATCGAAATCACCCGGCACCGAGCGACACATGCCAAGGAAAACCACGACTGACCGTGTACGCCGAAAAGTTGACGCCACACCGGCGCGGCACCGAAGTCACCATGGTGACGGAGGCGCGACTGGACGGCGAGCTGGTGTGGGAGTCACGGAGCGGCTATCTCGCCCGGCACAGCACCACGTACGACCGTCCCGACGCTCCTCGCGAGGCCACTCCCGTACCGGACCTGCCCCCGGTCGCCGAGTGGCGGCTGCCCGCCGGCCTGGGACGCCGCTACGGCGCGGTGTCCGGCGACCGCAACCCCATCCATCTTCATCCGCTGACGGCGAAGCTCTTCGGCTTTCCACGCGCGATCGCGCACGGCATGTGGACCTTCGCCCGCTGCCTCGCCGAGGCCGATCCGGATCAAGTGACGTACGTAAGAGCGGAGTTCAAGGCACCCGTACCGCTCCCCACGACCGTGACATACGCGGCCGCCGGCTCGGCGTTCCAACTCCGCAGCGGCGACCGTGTCCACCTCACCGGGGAGACCAGCGCTGACCCTTCAAAAGGTCCCCGAGCCCCATCCAGGCGAAGTTCATCAGCGTCCCCGCCGCTTCCTTCGCCGAGACGCCCTCGGTCTCGTTCGCCCATCCTGCGAGCGACTCCGCCGCGCCCACCAGCGCCTGCGCCAGCCCCCCGACATCCCGGCCGGCCAGCTCGGGGTTGTGTTGCCTCTCGCGTGCCGCGGCCCCGATCAGCCCGGTCACAAAGACCACTATCTCGTCCCGCATGGCCGCCACTTCAGCGGCGAACGGCTCTCCGTGCGTGCGCGCCTGCCGGTGCAGGATCGCCCAGCCGTCCGGGTTCTCGGCGGTGTGCGTGAAGAACGCCGCGAGCCCCGACCACAGCTGACGGTCCGCCGCGAGCCCCGGCTCGGCTCCCGCTCGCACGGCGACGATCAGCGCCTCCGCCTCGCGCCGGATGCACGCCGTGAAGAGCTCTTCCTTGGAGTTCAAGTACAGATAGACCAGCGGCTTGGAGACCCCGGCCAGCTCCGCGATCTCATCCATCGAGGCTGCCCGGTAGCCGCGCTGCCCGAAGGTCTGCACGGCCGCGTCCATCATCTGCCGCTCACGCACGGCGCGCGGCATGCGTTTGCTTTTCACGCCCTTCACAGCACCCATGTCAGACATCCTCCCCGCCCCACACCCCAACTCCGCGGTAAGCCTACGGCCCCTTCACAGCGGCGGTGACGCGGAGGTGAGCAAGGCCGAGAGCAACGCGGTGAGCGCTTGCCCTGCGCGTAGGTTTAGTTGGAGCCGCACAAGAAGACGCGTGCTGTACCCGAGAACGGGCACAGCACGCGTCGTCACGATCCCGACAGGGTCAGGGTCGGTCCATACCCATCAGGCCATAGTTCATCTCGGAGTCGGCAGGCAGGGGGCCCTTCAACTCGGTCGTCCGGAAAAGCGGCGGCGGCAGTGCCACCTGGACCCACGGGCCAACGAACGTCACGCCACCCGTGATCGGATCGATGGTGCCGGTGATCACCCAAACACTCCCGTCCCCGGCCACCACCCTGACGGTGACAGTGAGGCCGTTCACCTCGACGTCGACGCCGCAGACATCCAGCGGGAAGCCGAGGATGGGGGCGGCGCTGATGTTGGTATAGGTACCTGTCGCGACGTTCAGGTCGTACGCAATCCCGTCGATGAGCACGATGTGGTGCTCGACCGTGCCACCTGCCGTGAGCGTGACGGTGTAGCCCTCGGTGTCACTGCAGTGACCCTTGGGACCGGTGGGCCCGGTCGGCCCGGTGTTACCCCTCGGCCCGGTGGGCCCGGTGTTACCCGCCGGCCCGGTCGGACCCGTGTCACCCGTCGGCCCGATGTCACCCGTCGGCCCGGTCGGACCCGTGTCACCCGTCGGCCCGATGTCACCCGTCGGCCCGGTCGGACCGGTGTCACCCGTCGGCCCGATGTCACCCGTCGGCCCGGTCGGACCGGTGTCACCCGTCGGCCCGATGTCACCCGTCGGCCCGGTGGGCCCGGTGTTACCCGTCGGCCCGATGTCACCCGTCGGCCCGGTCGGACCCGTGGCACCGTCCAGACCAGCGGGCCCGGTCGGACCCGTGTCACCCGGGGCACCCGTCGGCCCGGTGTCGCCCGTGGCGCCGTCCAGACCGTCCAGACCAGCGGGCCCGGTCGGACCCGTGTCGCCCCTGGCACCCGTCGGCCCGGTGTCACCGGTGGCACCGTCCAGACCATCGGCCCCGGTCGGACCTGTGGGACCCCGGTCCCCCGTGGGCCCGGTGGGCCCCGTGGCCCCCTTGCGCCCTCTGGGACCCGTAGGCCCGGTGGGGCCCACCTTGCACTTGTCCTTGCCGCCCACTGCCTGCGGCGCTGTCTCCGCCCTGGGCTGCGCCTTCGTTCTGTTGTCGCATCTGTCTCTGTCCGATTGGCCGGCCGCGACAACGTCAGAGTTCGCCTTGGTGGCCTGCGCGGCGGCAATCGTGGGACTCGCCATCCCCGTAAGCACGAGCGCGATCGACGCGATCGTGCCGCCGGTCAGCCAGGCACGCCGCCTTGGAAGCGGGCCCAGCGGGGACTTGGTCCTGTGTTCAGGACTCATACACTGCTCCTTTTTGAACCAGTTCGAGTGACGCTCCGGAAGCGAGTTCGGGCTTCCTTCGGCATCATCGGTTCGCGGACGCAACGCCTTGAGAGCCCTGCAGAGTTATCAACGCAATGGCCTATGAGCGACACACCAATGGGTGCGTACGCGGCAGCGAACCGGCACGGGCCGTCGGCGTGCCGTCTCCGCGCCGCTGAGTCCGCTGCATAGGGTCGCCGCCGGACCGACCCGCCGGAAGTGGTGATGCAGTGAAGCCGTCCGTGTGCCTGTGCATGATCGTCAAGAACGAGTCGAGAGTCATCGAACGATGCCTCGCCTCAGTGCGTGACCTGGTGGACACCTGGGTGATCTCCGACACCGGTTCGACCGACGGAACCCAGGAGTTGATCCGTACGGCAATGCACGGCATCCCGGGCGAGTTGCACGAGGAGCCCTGGGTCAACTTCGGCCACAACCGGACCCTGAACATCAGGCACGCCCACCGCAAGGCCGACTATCTGCTCCTCCTCGACGCCGACCTCGTGATCCGCCGGGACGGCCCGCTGCCCCGGCTGACCGCCGACGCCTACATGCTGCGGCACGAAGGCCCGACCGAGTACCGCATCAGGCGCCTGGTCCGCGGCGACATCGCCTGGCGGTACGAAGGCGTCACCCACGAGTACCTCACCGCCGACCAGCGGCACGACCAGGAGAATCTCGACGCGCTCGTCATCGAGGACTTCCACGACGGAGGCTCACGGCACGACAAGTTCGAGCGCGACGCGCGCCTGCTGAGCGCCGAGATGGAGCGCGACCCCGCCAATACCCGCACGGTCTTCTACCTGGCACAGACCATGCGCGACATGGGCAACACCGACGAGGCGATCACCCTGTACGAGCGCCGCGCCGCGATGGGAGGCTGGGTCGAAGAGGTGTACTACTCGCTGTTGCAGGTCGGGATTCTCAAGGACGGTTCCGACGACTGGCCGGGAGCGATGGACGCCTTCTCCCGCGCCTGGGAGTCGCGTCCACAGCGGCTCGAAGCGTCTTACGAACTCTCCGCGCGGCTGCGCAAACTGGGCCGCCATCATGCCGCGCACGCGATCGTCCGTGCCGGGCTGGGCCAGGAGCCGCCGGACGACCTGCTGTTCATCCAGCCGTGGGTGTACCAGTGGGGACTGTTGTTCGAGTTCTCGATCAGTGCCTACTGGGTGGGCGACTACGCCGGCTCGCTCCAGGCGTGCGACCGCCTTCTGGCGATGCCCGACCTTCCCGACGCCTATCGCAAGCAGACGGTCGCCAACCGCAAATTCGCCGCGAAGCGGGTGGCCACGATCCCTGAACCGACCGCCGCGGTTCAGATGCCAAAGGCGCTGCGGGCGGGCTCGAAGGAAGACTGAAAGCCCAGAACGACCGAAAGCCCGCGTTGCGGAACGGCGGCCCCGCGACAGCGGCTGTGCCCGCACCCGGAGGTCCGGGTGCGGGCACAGGTGTCTCAGACCGTTGTGACCTGGGCGGCGACCGGCACGGCCACCTTCTGCTCGGCCTCGCGGACGTCGTACTCGTCGATCGGCGAGGACGTCGCCGCGTTGTACGCGTCGTGGTCGAGGATCTTCTCGCGGGCCGCGACGATGACCGGAACCAGCGCTTGGCCTGCGACGTTCGTGGCAGTCCTCATCATGTCCAGAATCGGGTCGATCGCCATCAGCAGACCCACACCCTCCAGCGGCAGACCCAGCGTGGAGAGAGTCAGCGTCAGCATGACCGTCGCGCCGGTCAGTCCGGCGGTGGCCGCCGAGCCGACGACCGAGACGAAGGCGATCAGCAGGTAGTCCTGGACACCGAGCTGCACATCGAAGATCTGCGCGATGAAGATGGCGGCGAGCGCAGGATAGATCGCGGCGCAGCCGTCCATCTTGGTCGTCGCGCCGAACGGAACGGCGAACGAGGTGTACTCCTTCGGTACGCCGAGACGTTCGGTGACCTTCTGGGTAACCGGCATCGTGCCGACCGAGGAGCGGGAGACGAAGGCCAGCTGGATGGCCGGCCAGGCGCCCTTGAAGAACTGGACCGGGTTGACCTTGGCGACGGTCGCCAGCAGCAGCGGGTAGACGCCGAACAGCACCAGCGCGCAGCCGATGTAGACGTCCGCGGTGAACGTCGCGTACTTGCTGATCAGGTTCCAGCCGTAGTCGGCGATGGCGAAGCCGATGAGGCCGACGGTACCGATGGGCGCCAGTCGGATGACCCACCACAGCGCCTTCTGCAGCAGCTCGAGCACGGCCTCGCTGAGCGTGAGGATCGGCTTGGCCTTCTCGCCGAGCGCCAGCGCGGCGATACCGGCGACGACGGCCAGGAAGACGATCTGGAGAACCTCGAGCGTGGCGAACGGCGTGACGATGTCCGTCGGGATGATTCCGGTGAGGAAGTCGATCCAGGTCCCGTGGTGCTCGGGGGCCTTGCCGTCCTTCGGCGTGAGCCCGGTGCCCGCGCCCGGGTTGGTGAGCAGGCCGATCGCGAGGCCGATGGCGACCGCGATCAGCGACGTGATCATGAACCACAGAAGCGTGCGGGTGGCCAGCCTGGCGGCGTTGTTGACCTTACGGAGGTTGGTGATCGACACCAGGATCGCGAAGAAGACGAGCGGCGCGACGGCCAGCTTCAGCAGCTGGACGAAGATCGAGCCGACCTGGTCGAGCGTGTCCTTCAGCCAGCCGATGTCCTGACTGCGGGCGAGCCAGCCGAGCAGGACGCCGAGCGCCAGACCGGCGGCGATCTGGGCCCAGAAGGGGACCTTGGGTATACGGAAACCGGAGCCCGAGGGCTTTCCGGCCGTGGTGGACGCGGTGTTCGCGGACACGGAGGACACACTCCAGATATGGCGTATCGGAGACATACGGGGACGGGGGTGCGGCGCCCATGCGCAGTGCGCAGCGCCGCTGTGATGCCGGGATCAGACCGAGCGGCAACAGACCGCGGACATACAGCGGCACAGATCGACATGCAGGCGCGCCACGAGCGGGATGCTCACGGCGTCGTGGTGGCGCACTGCTGTCTTCACATCGAACACGTTAACACTTGAACTTTGAGAACCTCAAAGCTCCCCTTTGGGTCCGAGGCGGGCCTGGCACGCCGGGAACGCCGACGCCCCGGCAGCGGAGCGACTGCTCCTGCCGGGGCGCGGGTTGAGTGTGAAGAAGCTGACGCGGCGTCTACTGGACGGCGCCGTCCTCCTGCGATCGGTTGGCCTCGAGCCTGGCCTTGGCCTGGTCGACCTTGCCGACGATCTGCTCGGACATGGCGTCACGCTGCTTGCGCAGCAGGATGAAGCTGAGCGGCGCGGACACGACGAGCGCGAGCAGGATCACCCAGACGAAGTTGGAGTCGCCAAGCCCCTTGGGCAGTACGCCGACCTGTACCAGGGTGCCCACGAGGACGAAGCAGCCGATGAAGATGGCGAGGCGCATCGTGGTGTACCGGATCGCGGCGCTCGACTTGGCAGCGGACACGGCGGGCCTTCTCTCTTCGTACGACAGGTCGTGCCCGTCCAGTGAAGCACGCCCCGTCCTGTCCGATTCAAGGGGGTTCAGATCAGCGGCAGCAGCATCACGATGTCGTCCCGGTCGTCGCCCTCGGCGACCCGGATCCCGCCGGGCACGCGTCCGACCTCCTTGTAGCCGCAGGCGGCGTAGAAGTGGTCGGCTCCTGTGCCACCGCGGCAGGTGAGCCGTATCGCCTCGATACCGTCGAAGCTCCGGGCGGCTTCGGCGGCCGCGGCCATCAGCTCGCGCCCGTACCCCTTGCCCTGGTGCTTGGGGTGCACCATCACCGTGTAGAGCCAGACCCAGTGCAGCATCAGCCGGTGCGTGTTGTACGTGAAGAAGGCGGTGGCCGCGACGGCGCCCTCGTCGTCGTAGCCGACGAGCAGCCGGGTGCGGCCCTCGGCCATCGCGACGAGATGCTTCACGAACTCGGGCCGCACGGCGTCGTCGGTCACCGGCGGCACAAAGCCGACGGCGCCGCCGGTGTTGGACACGTCGGCCCAGAGCGAGACGACCCCGTCCCGCAGGGGACGGTCGATCGGTGGATCCAGCTCAAAGGTAAGGCCCATGTGGTGAGGCTAGCCATTACAAGTGGCGATACTCAAGCCGTGTCCACAACGCGGGAAGCCCCGGCCTGCGGCCGGGGCTTCCCGATGAGTTGGGGAGTTGGGAGCGGGGGTCAGACCCGCATCGGCTGCGGCGACTCGCGCCGATCCGCGTCCGGGCCCGGGTACTCGCGGATGATCTCGTAACGCGTGTTCCGCTCCACCGGACGGAAGCCCGCATCGCGGATCAGGTCCAGCAGATCGTCGCGGGTCAGCTTGTTCGGCGTGCCGTAGTTGTCCGCGTCGTGCGTGATCTTGTACTCGACGACCGAGCCGTCCATGTCGTCCGCGCCGTGCTGCAGCGCGAGCTGCGCGGTCTGCACACCGTGCATCACCCAGAACACCTTGACGTGCGGCACGTTGTCGAACAGCAGCCGCGAGACCGCGAAGGTCTTCAGCGCCTCGGCACCGGTCGCCATCGTCGTCCGTGCCTGCAGCCGGTTGCGGACCTTGCCGTCCTGCATGTCCACGAAGTCGTGCTGGTAGCGCAGCGGGATGAAGACCTGGAAACCGCCGGTCTCGTCCTGCAGCTCACGCAGCCGCAGCACATGGTCGACGCGGTGGCGGGGCTCCTCGATATGGCCGTACAGCATCGTGCTCGGGGTCTTGAGACCCTTGGAGTGCGCGAGGCGGTGGATGCGCGACCAGTCTTCCCAGTGGGTGCGGTGGTCGACGATGTGCTGCCGGACCTCCCAGTCGAAGATCTCCGCGCCGCCGCCGGTCAGCGACTCCAGACCGGCCTCGATCAGCTCGTCGAGGATGTCGGAGGCGGACATCCCGGAGATGGTCTCGAAGTGGTGGATCTCGGTGGCGGTGAAGGCCTTCAGGGAGACGTTCGGCAGAGCCTTCTTGAGCTCGCTGAGTGAGCGCGGGTAGTACCGCCACGGCAGGTTGGGGTGGAGTCCGTTGACGATGTGCAGCTCGGTGAGGTTCTCGCCCTCCATCGCCTTGGCGAGACGGACGGCCTCCTCGATGCGCATGGTGTACGCGTCCTTCTCGCCCGGCTTGCGCTGGAACGAGCAGTACGCACACGACGCGGTGCACACATTCGTCATATTGAGGTGGCGGTTGACGTTGAAGTGGACGACGTCACCGTTCTTGCGCGTCCGCACCTCGTGCGCGAGTCCGCCGAGCCATGCCAGGTCGTCCGACTCGTAGAGGGCGATGCCGTCCTCGCGGGTCAGCCGCTCCCCGGCCCTGACCTTCTCCTCCAGCTCGCGCTTGAGGCCCACATCTTGAATAGATGCAGTCACTTAGGCCGCCTCTCATATGTCTGCGCCGTGCTGTCCCGAGGGGACACCCCCGGGACCCCCGGAGGCTCCACCACCGTACGCCTAGCCCTCCTCGGGCAGATCGCCGACCCGGTTCTCCCACTTGGTGGAGAGCACGATCGTGGTACGCGTACGGGAGACGCCCCTCGTGCCGGAGAGCCGACGGATCGTCTTCTCCAGACCGTCCACGTTGTCGGCCCGCACCTTGAGCATGTACGAGTCGTCGCCCGCGATGAACCAGCAGTCCTCGATCTCGGCGAGGTCCTTCAGCCGGCGCGCCACATCCTCATGGTCGGCCGCGTCGGAGAGCGAGATCCCGATCAGTGCCGTGACACCGAGACCGAGCGAGGCGGCGTCGACGGTGGCCCGGTAGCCGGTGATGACACCTGCCGCCTCGAGGCGGTTGATGCGGTCGGTGACGGAGGGCCCCGAGAGCCCGACGAGCCGGCCGAGCTCGGCGTACGAAGCCCGGCCGTTCTCCCTGAGCGCCTGGATGAGCTGCCTGTCCACCGCGTCCATATGCCTGGACCCTTCCATTGTTCAGCGATCTCGCAAGTTTACGTATAGAATCTAAGGCATGCAGGGTCTACACCCTGCAAATCTTTCAGACGTTCAGCAATGATCCTTCGAAACTTCAGGAGTGGCACCGTGTACTCGATCGAGATGGCCTACGCCCACATGCGACAGCTGCAGGAGCTGGCCAACCGCTCGCGTGCCCATCAGCCCGCTGCCGCCCACCGGATCGACAAGACCCGCACGGCTCGCCGCGCCAAGAAGCGCTAACCCGGGCTAATCCGCACGAGGGCCACCCAGCTCTCCCTCCCAACGGCGGTACAGCTGATGCGACACCCCTGCCGCGTCCAGCACCCGCCCGGCGACGAAGTCCACCAGATCCTGGATGTGCGTCGCCCCCGCGTAGAACGCCGGAGAGGCGGGCAGCACCACGGCGCCCGCCTCGTCCAGTGTCACCAGATGCTTGAGGGTCTGCCCGTTCAGCGGGGTCTCCCGCACCGCGACCACGAGCTTCCGCCGCTCCTTGAGCGTCACGCTCGCCGCGCGCTGCAGCAGGTCCTTCGAGAGCCCGAGCGCCACCCCGGCCACACACGCCGTGGACGCCGGCACGATCAGCATCCCCTTCACCGGATACGAACCGGACGAAGGCCCGGCGGCCAGATCCCCCGCGGCCCAGTGCCGTACGGCATCGACATCGACCCGGAAGGTGCCAGGCTTCCCGTCGGCCCCGCGCGCCAGCCACTCCCGCAGATCCTCGCGCCAGTACGCGTCGCGGAAGGCGATCCCGGTCTCGTCGAGCAGCGTCAGCCGCGAGGCGCGGCTGACCACCAGGTCCACACTCTCGCCCGCGGCCAGCAGCCCGCGCAGTACAGCGGCGGCGTACGGCGTCCCGGACGCGCCGGAGACCCCCACCACCCACGGCTGACGGCTCTTCACTTCCACAGGCTCCACACCTCTGACCATATCCGGCGGCTCGCGGTCTTCAGCCGTCACCTGCGCCATGGCTACACGGTCAGGCCGCGCACCAGCAGATCGAGCAACGCACACGCGAAGAGAGCCATCCCGATGAAGCCGTTGACCGTGAAGAACGCACGGTTGAGACGGGACAGGTCGTGCGGCGTCACGATCGTGTGCTCGTACAGGAACGCCGCCACGACGATCACCAGGCCCAGCCAGAAGAACCCGCCCGCATCCGTGGCCAGCGCGTACCAGACCAGCAGGACCGTGGTGACGACATGCGAGACGCGCGCGCCGTACAGCGCGGCCGGGATGCCGAAGCGGGCCGGGACGGACATCACGCCGTGCGCACGGTCCGCCTGGACGTCCTGGCAGCCGAAGATCAGGTCGAAGCCGCCGATCCAGACGCCGACCGCGAGACCGAGGATCACCGCGTCCCAGGACCACTGGCCGGTGATCGCGATCCATGCGCCGACCGGCCCCATCGCCTGGGCGAGTCCGAGGATGGCGTGCGGGAAGTTCGTGAACCGCTTGCCGTACGGATAGACCACCATCGGGATCACCGCGATGGGGGCGAGCGCGAGGCACAGCGGGTTCAGCGCTGCGGCCGCCCCGAGGAAGACGACCACGGCGACCAGTGCGCCGGTCCAGGCCGACCTCACCGACACCGCGCCGGTCACCAGCTCGCGTCCCGCGGTACGCGGATTACGGGCGTCGATCTCGCGGTCGATGATGCGGTTGCAGGCCATCGCGAAGGTGCGCAGACCCACCATCGCGATCGTCACCAGCAGCAGCCGCCCCCAGTGGATGTTCCCGTCCAGCTGGAACATCGCGGTCAGCGAGGCGATGTAGGCGAAAGGGAGCGCGAAGACCGAGTGCTCGATCATCACCAGCCGGAGAAAGGCCTTGGTCCCACCGGGTTGCGGGACTGCGGCGGCGGCACTGCTCACAGGCCGTACTCCTTCCAACGGCGGTCGACCTTCGCCGCCGTCTCCGGGTCGGACTCGACCATGTTCGGCCAGCCGCCGTCCCGTACGTACCCCTCCTCGGGGAGCTTCTTCGTCGCGTCGATGCCCGCCTTGCCGCCCCAGAACTGCTGGTACGAGGCGTGGTCGAGGTGGTCGACCGGGCCCTCGACGACGGTCAGGTCACGGGCGTAGTCGGTGTTGCCGAGCGCCCGCCACGAGACCTCGTGCAGATCGTGGACGTCACAGTCGGCGTCCACGACGACGATCAGTTTCGTCAGCGACATCATGTGCGCGCCCCAGATGGCGTGCATGACCTTCTGTGCGTGCTTCGGGTACTTCTTGTCGATCGAGACGATCGCGCAGTTGTGGAAGCCACCGGACTCGGGCAGGTGGTAGTCCACGATGTCCGGCACGATGATCTTGAGCAGGGGCAGGAAGAACCGCTCCGTGGCCCGGCCCAGCGGACCGTCCTCCGTCGGCGGCCGGCCCACCACGATCGACTGCAGCAGCGGGCGCTTGCGCATCGTGACGCAGTCGATGGTCAGTGCCGGGAAGGGCTCCTGCGGGGTGTAGAAGCCGGTGTGGTCGCCGAAGGGACCCTCGGGGAGCATCTGGCCGGGCTCCAGCCAACCCTCGATGACGACCTCGGCGTTCGCCGGGACCTGCAGCGGCACCGTCTTGCAGTCGACCATCTCGATCCGCTTGCCCTGGACGAAGCCCGCGAAGAGATACTCGTCGATATCACCGGGCAGCGGCGCGGTGGACGCGTACGTCACGGCCGGCGGGCAGCCGAAGGCGATCGCGACCGGCAGTCGCTCACCACGCTTGGCCGCCACTTGGTAGTGGTTGCGGCTGTCCTTGTGGATCTGCCAGTGCATGCCGATGGTGCGCCTGTCGTGGCGCTGCAGGCGGTAGAGACCGAGGTTGCGTACGCCCGTCTCCGGATGCTTGGTGTGCGTGAGGCCCAGGTTGAAGAAGGAACCGCCGTCCTCCGGCCAGGTGAACAGCGCCGGCAGCTGGTCCAGGTCCACGTCGTCGCCGTGCAGGACGACCTCCTGCACCGGCGCGTCCTTCACCTTCTTCGGCGGTACGTGCACCATCGTGCCGAGCTTCCCGAAGGCCTCGCGCACACCGACGAAGCCGTGCGGCAGCTCCGGCTTGAGCAGCCCGCCGATCTTGTCGCTGATCTCCGCGTAGGACTTCAGGCCGAGCGCCTTGAGCAGCCGGCGGTCCGTACCGAAGACGTTCATCGCGAGCGGCATCGCGGATCCGCGCACATTCTCGAAGAGCAGCGCGGGACCGCCCGCCTTGTTCACGCGGTCGACGATCTCCCCGACCTCCAGACAGGGGTCGACCTCGGCCTTGATGCGCTTGAGGTCTCCCTCGCGCTCCAGCGCCCGGAGCAGGGAGCGAAGATCGTCGTAAGCCATGCCAACCAGTATCGGCCACCCACTACCCTGTACCCGTCACCGGGGCCTACGGCGCCCCGCCACCGCTCCCCCGGGGGGATCGCACCACCATGCTCCGGTATCTGCCCTTCCTGCTGGTCCTGGCGCTGTGGATCTACGCCTTCATCGACTGCCTCAACACCCCTGAGCAAGAGGTCAAACACCTCCCCAAGGTGGTGTGGATCATCATCGTGCTGCTCTTCGGCGAGGTGCTGATCGGCCCGGTCGCCTGGCTCGTCGCCGGCCGGGCGCGCAAGGTCTCCGCCGACGGCGGCACACCCTCCCAGTGGCACCGCAACCACCGCACGGAGTGGGTCGCACCCGACGACAACCCCGACTTCCTCAAGTCCCTGAAAGACGAGGCCGCACCTTCCAAAGATGTGAAGGACGAGGCACTCCTCAAGGACTGGGAGGCGGATCTGCGCCGCCGCGAGGAGGAGCTCAAGCGCCGCGAGAACGGCGACGGCCCCGAGCAGTCCTGACATGCAGTACGAGCAGTGGCTGGCGACAGCCGTGGCCGAGGCGCGGACAGGGCTGGCCGAGGGCGGGATTCCGATCGGGGCCGCGCTCTACGGCGCGGACGGCTCGCTGCTGGGCCGCGGTCACAACCGGCGCGTACAGGACGGCGATCCGTCGATGCATGCCGAGACCGCGGCCTTCCGGGCGGCCGGCCGGCAGCGCTCGTACCGGGGTACGACGATGGTGACGACCCTCTCGCCCTGCTGGTACTGCAGCGGTCTGGTCCGGCAGTTCGGGATCTCCAGGGTGGTGGTCGGCGAGGCGGCCACCTTCCACGGCGGGCACGACTGGCTGGCCGAACACGGCGTGGAGATCGTGCTGTTGGACGACGCCGAGTGCAGGAGCCTGATGCGTGACTTCATCAAGGCCAACCCCGAACTGTGGAACGAGGACATCGGTGACTGATTCCGGGATTCCCAGCATCGACCTGCGCCCCTGGCTCACCGGGGATGCGGCCGTCCGCGCGGAGATCGCGGCGACCGTCGACCAGGCCCTGCGGACCGCCGGATTCCTCCTGGTCACAGGACACGGAATCGACCCAGGGCTGCGTGCCGAGATCCGGGAGGTGGCAAGGGAGTTCTTCCGGCTGCCGTCCGGCGTCAAGGAGCAATACGCGGTCAAGGTCGGCGGACGCGGCTGGCTGGGACCCGGCGCCGAGGCGAACGGGTACGCCGAGGGTACCGAGACTCCACCGGACCTGAAGGAGTCGCTGTCCTTCGCGGCCGAGGACCCCACCGGCGCCCCGGCGGTCGACGCCGAGTGGTTCCTGCCCAACACCTGGCCGGCCGAGGTGCCGGGACTGAAGGAGCGGGTGGAGACGTATCTCGGGCAACTGCGGGCGCTCTCCGATCTGCTGCTGGAGCTTCTCGCGGTCGCGCTGGGCGAGGCCGAGGACTTCTTCACCCGGCACACCGGGCATCCCACCTGGGGTTTCAACATCAACTGGTACCCGGGGACGGACACCGTCGGCGAGCCGCAGCCCGCCCAGTTCCGCATCGGCCCGCACACCGACTTCGGCACGGTCACGGTCCTGGACCGGCAGGCGGGCAAGGGCGGGCTGCAGGTGTTCACCGACGAGGGCGGCTGGGAGGACGCGCCGTACGACCCCGAGGCGTTCACCATCAACATCGGGGATCTGATGGCCCGCTGGACGGGCGACCGCTGGCGCTCGGGCCGCCACCGGGTGCTGCCGCCGCCGGCGGACGTACCGGCCGAGGAGCTGATCTCGCTCGTCTACTTCTACGAGTGCGATCCGGGCACCGAGGTCCGGGGCATCGATTCGCACACCTACCTGCGGGCTCAGCTCGACGCGATCACGGCCGGCTGACGTCGCGCTCCCGGGCCACGTACGCCTCGCGCAGCTCCTGCCGGCGCTCCGGAGTCCAGCCGGACCAGTCCTTCGGCCGCCCGTCGAGCGCGTCGACGAGGTACTCGAAGTGGTTGTGCCAGCCCGCCAGGGAGTCCAGACGCAGCTCGTCGTCGCCGTTGAACTCGTTGGTGAAGCGGACCGTCGTGCCGGTGCTGCCGGCCGGCTCCAGATGGAAGCGCATCCGGCCGGGGAGGGTCTCCACGGTGTACTCGGCGACGCGCTCGACGTCCCAGGCGGTGATGCGGCCCTCGACGACCGTGTGCCGTCCCTCGGCATCCGTGTCCGGCCGGCGCAGCGTGACCACGCCGCCGAGCCGGGGCTCGAGCACATCGGCGGCCGCGAGCCAGCCCAGCAGGCCCCCGGGTGTGGCCACGGCCGCCCAGACCCGGTCCACGGGGTGGGGGAGGCGGAGCTCGAAGTGAAGGGTGTGGGTGTCTCCCTCGCTCCGGCTGGTGCCCTGGTCGATGGTTGCGGTCATGGCACCAGCCTCGCGCGCACTCAGCCGTTCCGCACGCCTGCGCCGCCAGGGGCGTGGGCGACGGTCGGACGCGTGCGTAACGGTCAGACGCCGGCGTAGGAGTGCTTGCCGGTGACGAAGATGTTCACGCCGTAGTAGTTGAAGAGCCAGCAGCCGAAGGCGATGAGCGCCAGGGTTGCCGCCTTCCGGCCCTTCCAGCCTGCGGTGGCGCGGGCGTGCAGATAGCAGGCGTACGCGACCCAGGTGATGAAGGACCAGACCTCCTTGGGGTCCCAGCCCCAGTAGCGGCCCCAGGCGTCGCCGGCCCAGATCGCGCCCGCGATGATCGTGAAGGTCCAGAGCGGGAAGACCGCGGCGTTGATGCGGTACGCGAACTTGTCGAGCGATGCGGCCGCGGGCAGCCGCTCCAGGACCGAGGTCGCGAAGGCGCCGGGCTGCTCGCCGCGGGCGAGCTTGTTCTCGTAGCTGTCACGGAACAGATAGAGCAGCGTGCCGACCGCGCCGAGGTAGAAGACCGCACCGCAGAAGATCGCCGTGGAGACGTGGATCCACAGCCAGTACGAGTGCAGGGCCGGGACCAGCTGGTCGCTGTCGGTGTACAGCCAGGTGGTGGCGATGCCCAGGTCGGCGAGCACGGTCGCGACCAGCAGCAGGCCCATCCAGCGGACGTTCTTCCCGGCGAGCAGGAAGCCGAGATACGCGCCGACCGCCACCGTGGAGAAGGTGATGGAGAACTCGTACATGTTGCCCCAGGGGGCCCGCTGCACCGACAGTGCGCGGGCGACGACGCCGCCCGCCGCGATGAAGAAGCCGAGGACGGTCAGCGAGACGGCGATCCGGCCGTACAGATCGCCCTTCTCGGTGCCGCCCGCGGCACCGGGCCCGTCCGGGACGTCACGCGTGCCGGCCGCCGAGCGGGTGATGACCTTGGGCTTGTCCAGTACGGCGGTGCCGCCGCCCTGCTGCTTCACCTGGACCTTCACCGAGCCGGCCGCCGCAGCGGTGCCGGTGCCGGTCAGCGCGGAGGCGGTACGGCCGACCTTGCTGCGGCTGCCGAAGACCCATTCGGAGATATGGGCGAGAAAGGCCAGCGTGTAGACGGCCATCGACGAATAGATCAGCACATTGCTGATGTGCGCCAGATTTTCGTTGGTGGTTGCGGCGGCGAGAGTCACTTCTCAGCCCCTTCGGCAGGTACATCTGCGGGATCGGGATCTGGCGCGGTCGGCGCCTCTGCATGGAGCGTGCCCGCCAGATCGGCCAGCTCCTCGGGAAGCTTCGGGGACTCGCTGCGGCCGAGCCCCGCCATTTCGACGACGGTCACGCCGTCCTCCCCCGCCACGGCCCGGACCCAGACCCGGCGGCGCTGGATGAACAGCGAGCCGACGAGGCCCCCGATGGCGGCGATCGCGCCGGTCAGCGCCCAGCCGCTGGCGGGCTGCTGCGAAATCTGGAAGCTGGCCCACTCCTTCACTTCCTTCTCGAAGGTGATGGAGCCCGCGCCGTCCGGCAGCGTCATCTTCTCGCCGGGCAGCAGCCGTGCCTTGAGGATCTGGCCCTTGGCGTCCTTGAACTGCGTCAGCTTGCGGGTGTCGAGCTGGTACACGTTCTGCGGCAGACCGGCGTTGACGCCGAGGCTGCCGTGGTAGCCGGTGAGGGCGAGCACCGGGAACTCGAGACCCGGGAACTGCGAGAACATCGTGCCCTTGCCCGCGCCCCCGAACGTCGGCACGAAGAACGCCTGGAAGCCCAGCTGGACCTTCCTGCCGTTCTTGTCGCGGTAGCCGTCCATCACCTTGATCGCGCCGGTCGATGTGATGTTGTTGTCGATCGGCAGCAGTGGCACCGCGCCGTTGAAGACGACCTTGCCCCTGCCGTCCCGGACGGTGACGACGGGCGCGTATCCGTGCGACAGCAGATAGACCTTGGTGCCGTCGACGACCAGGGGCTTGTTGACCTGGATGACGGACTTCTTGTCCGGGCCGTCGCCCTGGGAGTAGCTGACGTCGGCCTCGAAGGTGCGCGCCGTGCCGCGCTGCGGCCCGCTCTTCTCGTACGTGCCCGTGAACTTGTCCAGCGTGAAGCTGAACGGTGCGAGCTCGTCCGTACTGAACATCGAGCCGGACTTGAAGTCGTCGTACTGGGTGAGGCTGTTCGAGAAGCCGTCGCCCTCGACGATCAGCTTGCCGCCCTCCGACTTGAAGAGCTGGCCGACGGCGAAGGCGACCAGCATCACGATCAGCGCGATGTGGAAGAGGAGATTGCCTGCCTCGCGCAGATAGCCCTTCTCCGCGGCGACCGCGTCGCCGACGGTGTGGGCGCGGAAGCGGCGCTGCTTCAGTATCGCGAGCGCGGCGGCGCGCACCTGCTCGGGCTCCGCCTCACTGCGCCACGTGGTGTACGCGGGCAGCCGGGTCAGCCGGCCGGGGGCGCCCGGCGGCCGGCCGCGGAGCTGGCCGGCGAACTGCCAGGTGCGCGGCACGATGCAGCCGATGAGGGAGACGAACAGCAGGATGTAGATCGCCGAGAACCACACCGAGCTGTATACGTCGAAGAACTGCAGCTTCTCGTAGAGCGGCGAGACCGTCCTGTGCGCCTCCTTGAAGGTCTGCACCTTCAGCTCGTCCACGCTGTTCTGCGGGATGAGGGAGCCGGGGATCGCGCCGAGGGAGAGCAGGAACAGCAGGATCAGCGCGACCCGCATGGAGGTCAGCTGCCGCCAGAACCAGCGGGCCCAGCCGAGGACGGAGAGGGAGGGACCGGCGATGAGCTCTTCCCTGGGAGCGGTGGAGAGCTGGGCTCCGGCCGCTCCGAGGTCCTTGCCGTCCTGGCTGTCCCTCTGCTCGTCGGACGCTGTCTTGCTCATGGAACTCAGATCCCCACCGTGAAGCCGTTGGTCCAGCCCTGCATGCCCTGCACCAGGCTGTCCCAGACACCGGTCAGCAGCAGCAGACCGGTCGCGATCATCATGATGCCGCCGATCCGCATCACCCAGGCGTAGTGGCGCTTGACCCAGCCGAACGCGCCGAGCGCCTTGCGGAAGGCCACCGCGGCGAGGACGAACGGCAGGCCGAGGCCGATGCAGTACGCGACCGTCAGTATGGCCCCACGGCCCGCGCTCGCCTGCTCGGCGGCGAGGGCGTTCACGGACGCGAGCGTCGGGCCGATGCAGGGCGTCCAGCCGACGCCGAACAGCGCGCCCAGCAGCGGTGCGCCGGCCAGACCGGTCACCGGCCGCTTGTGGAGGCGGAATTCGCGCTGGGTGAGCCAGGGCATCAGCCCCATGAAGAAGACGCCCAGCAGGATCATCAGCACGCCGAGAACCTTGGAGAGGGTCTCCTTCTCGCCCTGGAGGGTCGCGCCGAAGTAGCCGAAGAGCGCGCCGCCGGAGACGAAGACGGCGGTGAAGCCGAGGACGAAGAGGGACGCTCCGGCGACCATCCGGCCGCGCTTGGCCTCGGCCAGGTCGCTGCCGCTGACCCCGGTGACGTACGAGAGATAGCCGGGTACGAGCGGCAGTACGCAGGGCGAGAAGAAGGAGACGAGGCCACCGAGTACGGCGATGGGCAGCGCGACCAGCAGCGCCCCGCTGAAGACCGTCTCGTTCACTGGGGCTCACCCCAGGAGCACGGCGTCACAGCTTCCACAGGATCACTTCTCCGCGATCAACGGGTCGATGATCTTGCGGAGTGCCGTGGCGTCGAGCGCTTTGAGGGAGCGGGCGGCGATCTTTCCCTCGCGGTCGAGCACGATCGTGGAGGGAATGGCCTGCGGATTGAGGCTGCCCTTGGGGAAGCCATTGACGATCAGCTTGCTCACCGGGTCGTACAGACTGGGGTACCCGATCTCGAAATCCTTCTCGAAGGCGAGCGCCGGGCCCTTGTTGGGGTCTCGGGTATTGATCCCGACGAACTCCACACCCTTCGACTTCGTCTCCTTGGAGACCTTCGCGAAATGCGGGGCCTCGGCGCGGCAGGGCGGGCACCACGAGCCCCAGGCGTTCATCACGACGACCTTGCCCTTGAGGTCGGCGATGTCGAGCGGCTTGCCCTCGAGGGTCTCGCCGGACAGCTTGTTGGGGGCAGTGCGCTTCCCCTTCGCGACGGTGGAGATACCGCCGGAGTCGGTGACGAAGTTGGTGTTGCCGCCACCGCCGGACTTGCCGTTGGAGTCACCGCTGCAGGCCGACAGGCTGAGCGCGCCGACTGCGACCACGGCGGTCAGCAGGGCGGCGCGGGAGGCACGGCTAAGGCTCATGTGAAAAGTTTCGCATGGCCGTTCCGGGGATCTTTCCGCGCCCCCCGGGGTGCCCGGATAGCCCCTTGTCAGGCTGCCTTAAGGAATGTGTTCCAGCCGCCGGCCGGGGACTGACCGACCTCGAGCGTACGGAGCTTGGCGAGCACCTTCGGGTCCTGGACGTCGAGCCAGTCGCAGAACTGCCGGAAGGAGACCAGCCGTACGTCCTTCTTGCCGGCCATGCCCTTGAGTGCTTCCTCGACGGCGTCCATGTAGATGCCGCCGTTCCACTGCTCGAAGTGGTTGCCTATGTAGAGCGGCGCGCGATTCGACTCGTAGGCGCGCTTGAATCCGGCGAGATAGGCCTCGGTGGCCTGCTTCTTCCAGCCGGGATAGCGCTCGGGCATGCCCTTGGTCGAATTCTTCGACTGATTGGCGAGGATGTTGTAGTCCATCGAGAGCACCTCGAAGGAGTGCCCGGGGAACGGCACCTGCTGCAGCGGCAGATCCCAGAGGCCCTGTCGCTTTTCGGGCCACATCTGGCGGCCGCCGGGTGAGCTCGCGTCGTAGCGCCAGCCGAGCTTCTTCGCGGTGGGCAGCAGCTTGTCCTGGCCGAGCAGACAGGGGGTGCGGGCGCCGACCAGTTCCTTGCGGTAGTCGAACGGCAGCGGGTCGATGTCGGTCCAGCCGGTGTTCGTACGCCACTCGGTGACGAACTTCACAGCCTGGTCGATCTCGTTCTGCCAGTCCGCGGGCGACCAGTTGCCGACCGTTCCGGAACCGGCGCAGAAGTGCCCGTTGAAGTGCGTGCCTATCTCATGGCCGTCGAGCCATGCCTGGCGTATGTACTTCAGCGTCGCCTTGATGTGGTCGTCGGTGAGATAGCCGATGTCGGACGCGCCGATGCCGTTGTTCGGAGGGCGGTAGAGCGTCTTCTTCGACTCGGGGAGCAGATAGATCCCGGAGAGGAAGAAGGTCATCGCCGCATCGTGATTCTTGGCGAGTTCGAGGAAGCGCGGGAAGAGGCCGTTGCCGACCTCGCCCGCCCCGTCCCAGGAAAAGATCACGAATTGCGGCGGCGTCTGGCCCGGTTCGAGAGGAACGGGCTTCGGCGGCTGATGCGGCTGCTTTCCGGTGTCGGCCGTGGAACCGTCGCCGATCGGCCGCCCTTCGATCTTGGAGGGTTTGCCGCCCTTGCCGCCGCCCTTGCCGGACCCGGCCTGTCCCGCTCCGCCCTGGCCGGTGGAGCCGCAGCCCGCGATCCCGATCGCGGCCGCCGCCCCAAGTCCCGCCCCGAGCAAACCCCTTCGACTGACGTCGCGCATATCGTCCCCATCCGCGCTCTCTCTTGGTCCAGAGAGCCCATCCACACCGGCACCGACTTAGATGCCGGGTGGAAGGCGGAGGTTCCGAAGGGTGCCCAACTATTTTCGTGAGCAACTACGCACCGAATGCTTTGGACTTGCCCTTCACGGGTTTCGCTCCCGCCAGAAGATGCGCCGGTACGAGATCGCGTGCCGGCTCGGTGTAGCCGACCGAGACAATCTTGTCGTCCTGATACGTGAAGGTGGTCAGGGACGCGAGAGTGCACTGCCGGCGGCGCGGATCGTGCCAGAGCCGGCGCCGCTCGACAAAGCTCCGCACGATCCAGATCGGCAGCTGATGGCTGACGCAGACGGCCTCGTGCCCGCGGGCCGCGTCCCGCGCGGAGTTCAGCGCACCCATCATCCGTACGACCTGATCGACGTACGGCTCACCCCAGGACGGGCGGAACGGGTTGGTCAGATGCTTCCAGTTGGCCGGCTTGCGCAGCGCGCCGTCGCCCACTCCGAAGGTCTTGCCCTCGAAGACATTGCCTGCCTCGATCAGCCGCTCGTCGGTGTCGAGGGTGAGTCCGTGGCTCTTGGCGACGGGCGCGGCGGTCTCCTGCGCGCGCTCCAGCGGCGAGGACACCACATGGGTGATGTCGCGGCCCGCGAGATGCTCGGCGACCCGGTCGGCCATCTGCCGGCCGAGCTCGGAGAGGTGGTAGCCGGAACGGCGGCCGTACAACACCCCGTCGGGGTTGTGGACCTCGCCGTGCCGCACCAGATGGACGACGGTGATCTCGCTCATGCGGACACCTCCGTCGCCTCGGCGGCGGCGCGGGCGGCGGAGGGAAGTGCGGCGGCGATCCGCTCGATCGCCCGCTCGTCGTGGGCCGTGGAGACGAACCAGGACTCGAAGGCGGACGGCGGCAGATAGACGCCCTGGGAGAGCATCGCGTGGAAGAAGGCGTTGAAGCGGAAGGACTCCTGCTTCTTCGCGTCCTCGTAGTTCCTGACGTCCCTGTCCGTGAAGAAGACGGAGAACATATTGCTCGCGGTCTGCAGCCGGTGGGCGACGCCCTCCTTGGCGAGCGCGTCCGTCAGCAGCGTCTGGATCGCGGCCGAGACGGCGTCGATCTTCTCGTACGCGGCGTCGTCGAGCAGCCGCAGCTGTGCGAGGCCGGCGGCGGTGGCGACGGGGTTACCGGAGAGGGTGCCCGCCTGGTAGACGGGGCCGGCCGGGGCGAGGTACTCCATGATGTCCTTGCGGCCGCCGAACGCGGCGGCCGGGAAGCCGCCGCCCATGACCTTGCCGAAGGTCATCAGGTCGGGCGCGACGCCGTCGACGCCGTACCAGCCGGCCTTCGACGTACGGAAGCCGGTCATGACCTCGTCGGAGATGTACAGCGCGCCGTTCCTGGCGCAGGCCGCCTTGAGCCCCTCGTTGAAGCCCGGCCGCGGCGGTACGACGCCCATGTTGCCCGGCGAGGCCTCGGTGATCACGCACGCGATCTCGCCCGGGTGGTTGTGGAAGGCCTCGTGCACCGCTTCGAGATCGTTGTACGGCAGCACGATGGTGTCGCCGGCCTGCGCGCCCGTGACCCCCGGGGTGTCCGGCAGCCCGAAGGTCGCCACCCCGGAGCCGGCCGCGGCGAGCAGCGCGTCCACATGTCCGTGGTAGCAGCCGGCGAACTTCACGACCTTGGCCCGGCCGGTGAAACCGCGGGCGAGGCGGATCGCGGACATCGTCGCTTCCGTACCGCTGGAAACAAGCCGTACCTGCTCCACCGGCTCGACGCGGGCCACGATCTCCTCGGCGAGGGCGACCTCGCCCTCGCCCGGCGTACCGAAGGAGGTGCCGCGGGCGACCGCGGCCTGCACCGCCTCGATGACGGCCGGGTGGGAGTGCCCGAGGATCATCGGACCCCACGAGCAGACGAGGTCGACATACTCGCGCCCGTCCGCGTCAGTGAGGTACGGGCCGGTACCGGACACCATGAACCGGGGCGTACCGCCCACGGCGCGGAAGGCACGGACGGGAGAGTTCACGCCGCCGGGCGTCACGAGTGACGCGCGGTCGAAAAGCGCCTGCGAAACTGGGGCTTCGTATGAATACGACACTTTGGTCCTGATCTGCGATGCGGGCGGTCGAGGGGCCGGGACAGATGATCTCGGCCACCGGTGAGCGGATGGGGCGATCTCCTCGTATTACAAAAGGGCGTCATCCCTCTCGCGTCTGCGAAACTGGGGCGACATAGGGAAAGCTCACGGAATCCATGGTGTCAGAGGCCCCGAAGTTCTTGCGGACCGGTGTTTCACAGCACTTTCGTGGGGGAGGTCACTGTCACGATGATCGGGTTGCGCGGCGGGGGCTGCGAGTGGTCGGGTGGAGATATGCATCGCGGTGGCGGACTGGGCGAGGGGACCGACGACCTGGGTCCTGAGCCTGCCCGGCGGGGAAAGCACCGGCGAGGCGATGCCGGTGCGGATGAACCCATGGGAAGCAGGAGCGGCCGAGTGGGGGTGACCTACAAATACTTCGGCGCACCTGACGGGGCCACTGCCGCTCGGGTGCCGATTTCGATGCGCCCTGAGGAGCTGGGCGGCGACGAGCTCGGCATGGGCGGAATGTTCGCCAAGATCAAGCCGGAGACCATAGCCGCCATGGTGCTCACGGGTATCCAGGGCATGCCGCTGAACAAGGTGCCGCCGCTGGAGCTGGTGGTTCTCCACCCCGACTATGCGGTGGTCAAGCTTCCGATGACGGTGGTCGACCCGCTGCGCGGCATCGGCGAGGAGTCGGTGGGCGCGGCCGCCTTCATCTGGTCGACGGTCCCGGACCGGGGCGGTCCGCGCGACGCTTTCAATGTCTACCAACTGCTGCACGAGTGGCAGGATTTCTCGGTGCGGCTCCACGAGGCGGGGCACCAGCCGTACTGCCTGGTGTGGCCCTGAGCCGTCAGGAGCCTTCGGCTGCGGCCGTCTCTGCCGCTTCGGCCGTGGCTACTGCGGCGGCGGCTGCGGCTGCGGCTGGCTAGATGACCGGCGGGCGTCCCAGGCGGGCCATCCGCCACACAGTGCTCCAGCGCATCGGCCGCCGCTTCCCGCACGGCGTACGGACTCCCTCCGCGAAACCGCCGAACCAGGCGCGCAGGCCGGGCGCCGACCACGTACGGAGCACCGTGAGCGCGGTCCAGGTTCCCAGGTAGACCGGCGCGAGCGGGGCCGGAAGATGGCGTTTCGCCAGCCAGACCCGGTTGCGGGCGGTCATGCGGTAGTACTCCGCGTGCCGGGCCGGAGACGTACGCGGATGCTGCAGCACCAGCTCCGGCGCGTAAACGATCTTCCAGCCGCTGTCCAGAGCACGCCAGGCCAGGTCGGTCTCCTCGTGCGTGAGGAAGAAGTCGTCCGGCCAGCCGCCGATCTGGTCGAGCATCGTCATCGACAGGGCGTGGCCGCCGCCGAGGAACGTGGTTACCGGGCCGCCGCGCATCGGATCGCCGGAGCGCAGCCGGGGCACGTGCCGCCGCTGGGTGAAGCCGGTCTCGTCGGCGATACGGAAACTGACGATGCCCAACTCCGGATCGGTGGCGTACAGGTCGCCGATCCGGCGGAAGACGTCCGCCGCGATCAGCAGCCCGTCGTCGTCGAGGTCGACCAGGACGTCCACGTCCCCGAACTCCCGCAGTCGGGCCATGGCGGCATTGCGGCCGCCGGACACGCCGAGGTTCTCCGGCAGTTCGACGGCGGTCGCGCGGTCCGGGAGCTCGGGCAGTTCGGAGACCGGCGAGCCGTTGCAGACGACCACCACGCGCGTCGCGGGGCAGTCCTGCCGGGCCACCGAGTCGAGCAGGGCTCGCAGTTCGGCGGGCCGCGTGCCCCTCGTCAGTACGGCCACACCCACACGCGGTCGGGACACATCAGGCACGTCCACAGGCTCCCCTCGGGATGGTGGGCGGCGAGTCTAGGCCGCTCCGACGTAGCCACACCCGCGCGCAGCGCCCGTCCCGTCCTCCCCGGCAGTGGCAACGGCAGCAGCAGCGCCCGCCGGCCGGTGAGCGCGCGCCAGCGCCGGGCCAGCGCCCGCACGTCGACGGTCTCCGGTCCGGCCACCTCGAAGCGTCCGTGCCGCGGCGCCGCCTCGGCGACGTCCGCGACCGCCCGGGCCACCTCGGCACACGCCACTGTCTGCAGCCGCCCCCGCGGCACCGGCAGCACCCGCCACCGTGCGCCCGCCGTGAACGCCATGTCCATCAGCTCATGGAACTGCGTGGCGCGTACAACGGTCCACGGCACCGGCCCGTGCTCCACGACTGCCTCCTGGTCGGCCTTGACCTTGAAGTAGCCCATCGGCAGCTGGTCGCAGCCGACGATCGACACACAGACATGGTGGCCCACGCCCGCGGCCTCTTCCGCGGCCAGCAGCCGTCGTGAGCCCTCGACGAGCGTCTGCGCAGCCTGCTTCGCCGACGACTGGCTGTTGCTCGCGTCGACCACGACATCGCAGCCCACAAGCGCGTCGGCCAGCCCCTCCCCGGTCGTCAGGTCGACGCGGTACTCCGGGGAGCTCCGGCTGAGCACCCGTACGTCGTGGCCTCGCGAACGCAGCTCAGCGGCCACGCGTCGGCCCAGCGTTCCTGTTCCTCCAGCAATTGCGATCCTCATGTCTCCATGACGACACAGCCGCTCGCGATGTGACATCGGGAGCGCCTGCCGTACGCCGACGCCGTCCGCCCCGCCGGACAGCCATACGATTCCGGGCGACACACAGCGTCCCGAGCGTGACCTCGCCGCTGTTTCTGCTGCTCACGCTCGTCCAGGGAGTGCCTGCCGGAATGCTCGTCGGGTGTCTTCTCCGGGCGCGCGGGCAGGGCTAGGTTGGACAGCGCGGCCGCCCGAGACCTCGGCAGCGTGAACTTCCTGTCCACGCGCGGAGGTCCACCGTGAACCCTGTATTGATGCTCGTCGTCGTGGCCCTGATCGGCTTCGGGTTCATGGAGCCCGTCCTGTGGGTGGCCGCGGCTGTGCTGGTCTTCGGCCATGTCCGTTACGGTCGCGGCGGCAGCCGTCCCGGAGGCCGGGGCGACATGGAGTACCGGGAGTACCGCGACCGCCGCGACCACCAGGCCCGCCTGGAGCGGCGCTACCAGCGGGAGAACCGGGGCCGCCTGACCCGCCAGGCCCGCCGCCAGGGCAAGCAACCGGGCGGCCGCGACGGGAGTCCGCCGACGAGGCGGTAGCACCGCTTCCTCCTGTTACGGCTGCCAGTGCGGATCCCGGCCGGTCAGGGCCAGCACCCGGTCGAACTCCGATGCCCGCTCCCCCTCCGCCAGCGGGAACGGCTCGCCGAACACGCCTCCCTTACGCGCCATCGGCGCCATCTCCGCGAGCGAGGGCCCGAGTTCACCGATCACAACCGGGTCCGGCGTGAACTCCTGCCCGGTGGCGCGGGCCAGGTCCCAGGCGTGCACCGTCAGATCGCCCAGCACCATCTGCCCCACGGTCCTGGCCGGCAGGCCCATGGTCCCCGTCGTGCCCTCCTCGGCGCCGGGAACCGCCCACGCCGCGACGAGCGCGGCGGCCTCGTCGGCGAACCGGCCTCGCCAGTCACCGTGGGTGTAGTGCCGCACGGAGGCGAAGTCGGCATCCTTCCGCGCCGCCAGGGCCTGGAAGTTGATCACCACCTGGAGGAGGTGATCGATCAGGTCGCGTACGTCGTACTCGGTGCAGGGGGTCGGGTCGGCCAGCCGGTCGTCGGCGATGCCGCGTACCACCGGTACGGCACGTTCCACGGCGGATTCGAGCAGGTCACTGATGCTGTTCGTCATGGTTCGACGGTAGGCGCGGCCGACGTCCTGCGTATTGAACAAAGGCGACATAGGATCCCGGCATGGCAGGTCCGCGACGCGACACCCGGGGCATCGTCGAAGCCCAAGAGCTCTTCGCGCGCGTACGATTCCGCCGCCGCGAGCCCGCCCCGGCACTGCGTCCGTATCTCGAGCACTACTGGCTCATCGACTGGGACTTGACGGAGCCGTACGCCTCCCATGTGGTGCCCCATCCGTCCGTGAACGTCGTCTTCCAGCGGTACGGCGACAAGGCCGGCTGGGGCGAGGTCGCGGGCATCGGCCTGCGGCTCTTCACACAGAAACTGGAGGGGCGGGGCCGGGTGTGCGGGGTGCAGTACCGCCCCGGCGGCTTCCGGCCGTTCGCGCCGGACCGGCCGGTGTCCGACTGGACGGGACAACGGCTGCCGATCGCGGACGTTCTGCCGGGCGCGGACCAGGACACCGTCCTCGGGATCCTCGGACCGGGAGCGGCGGAGGAAGGGCGGCCGGGGGTACAGGGCCAGGCGGGGGCGGAGGCCCAGTCGGAGGCCCAGTCGGAGGCCCAGTCGGAGGACGCGCGGGTCGCCGCGCTGGACGCCTTCCTGCTGGGGCTCGAGCCGGACGCCGACCCGCAGGCGCTGCGCGCGATGGCGCTGGTCGATCTGGTGCGTACGGACCGCTCGATCCGGCGGGTCGCCGAGCTGGCGGCCGCGGAAGGAGTGTCGGCGCGCTCGCTGCAGCGGCTGTTCGCCGCGTACGTCGGGGTCGGTCCCAAGTGGGTCATCCTGCGCTATCGCATCCACGAGGCGCTGGAGCGCGCCGAGTCGGGCGAGGGCCCGGCGGGTGAAGGCCCGATGGGTGAGGGCCCGGGCGACGGCGACCGTTCGGGAGGCGGTCTTGACTGGGCAGCGCTCGCCGCTGAGCTCGGG
This sequence comes from Streptomyces sp. NPDC048479, assembly GCF_040651435.1. Lineage (NCBI taxonomy): Bacteria > Bacillati > Actinomycetota > Actinomycetes > Kitasatosporales > Streptomycetaceae > Streptomyces > Streptomyces sp. NPDC048479. Next base: position 49,574 of record NZ_JBEZKA010000004.1, on the reverse strand, counting down.
TACAGCGATCAGGCGCATCTCGTACGGGACTTCACGGCGACGGTGGGCGTCCCGCCGACCGCGTACGCGCGCCCGCCCCTTGGCAACTCTCAGTAGCTCTCGGTGACGCCGACCGCGCCCGAGCCATTGGCCGCCGCGTACCGCAGCACCCGCAACGGCCCGTCCAGCAGCGTGCGCGCATCGAATTCCGGGGCGTCGCTCATGGCCGACATCCAGGCGTCGATGCGGGCGAGGGCCTCGGTGCGGCGTGGCCCGGTGACGGCGAGTGCGGACTCGGCGTGCGGGAGGACGGCGCGTACCTCGGCGGCGGTCAGCAGAAAGTCGCCGAACCAGCCCGGCAGTCGGGCTGCGGCCTCCGCCCCTAGCCCGTAGCAGAGAGCGCCGGCCGGGTCGCCCTTGCGCGCCGAGGCAACAAACGTGGCGCTCCCTTCCGCATCGCGCAGCATGGCCATGCCGGCCTCTTTCATGGCAGCGACAGCCGGGGAGCTCGGGCCGCCGCTGCGTGCGAAGGCGGCGAAACGGAGGGCGGCGTGGGTGGGTTCGGGCGTGAAGTACGGCTCGCGGTCGCCGCCGCCGAGCCACCAGGTCAGATCCTCGGCGTAGCCGGGAGGTGTGGTCCACTCCCCCGCGAGGTCTCCCGTCAGATGGACGAACCGTCCGGGCAGGGCGGCGACTTCGGCGTCGGGAACGGCGCCGACCGCCCATACACCGGTGAAGCTCATCTTCCGACCCCCGGTTGTCCGACCCTCGTCCTACAGTGCGTGGCATGGAGATCAAAGCATCGACGGTACGGATCGAGCCATGGTCCGAAGGCGACTTCGACCTGCTCCGCGCTGCGAACGCACCGGAGCTGATGGGTCACCTGGGGGGCCCGGAGACGGAAGAGCAGCTGATCAAGCGGCACCAGCGGTATGTCGATCTGAGCGCGGACCGGACGGGCAAGGGCCGGATGTTCCGCATTGTGCTGGCGCGGAGCGAGGAGGTCGTCGGCACCGTCGGCTTCTGGGAGCAGACGTGGGACGGGGGGCAGGTGTACGAGACGGGGTGGAGTGTCCTGCCCGGGTTCCAGGGGCGGGGCATCGCGACGGCGGGCACGCTGGCGGTCGTCGCGATGGCGCGGGCGGAGCACAAGCACCGCCATCTGCATGCCTTCCCGTCCGTGGCCAACGGCCCCTCCAACGCGGTGTGCAGGAAGGCAGGATTCGAACTGGTGGGCGAGTGCGACTTCGAGTACCCGCCCGGCCAGATCCTGCGGTCCAACGACTGGCGCATCAGCCTGATGGATTAGGAGGGCGGGGCCCGCTTGACGAGCGGGCCCCTTTCGCGGATATTTATCTGCGTCACGCAGCTTCTGTGCAACGTAGAATATTTTCGTTTGCGGCTGCCCCTCTCCGAGTTACGAAGGAATCCCTTCATGCCCATCCTCGTCACCGGAAGCCGCGGCCAGGTCGGCTCCACCCTCATAACGCTCCTGCACGAGTCGGGAGTCGACGTCCGCGCCGCATCCGGCAGCCCCGAGAAGCTCAGCCTGCCCGCGGGCGTCAGGGCCGTGAAATGCGCCCTCGACGACCCCGCGACCTTCCCGGCCGCCCTCGAATCGGTCACCTCCGTCTTCCTCTACGCCGAGCCGTCGCAGATCGGCGCCTTCCTCGAAGAAGCCGCGGAGGCAGGGGTCGAGCACATCGTGCTGCTCTCCTCCAGCTCGGTCCTCGACCCCGGCGCCGCCGACAACCCGGTCGCCGCGTCCCATCTCGCGGTCGAGCAGGCGCTGGCGGCCTCACCCCTCGAAACGACCGTCCTGCAGCCCGGCGCCTTCGCGAGCAACGCGCGCCCGTGGCTGTGGGCACTGCGGTCCACGGGCGCGATCGACCTTCCGTACCCGGGCAGTTACGGCGATCCGATCCATGAGCGGGACATCGCCGAAGCCGCGCTCGCGGTCCTCACACGGCCGCTGCTGCGGGGCGCGACGTACCACCTGACCGGTCCCGAGTCCCTCACCTTCACCGAGCAGATCGCGATCCTCGAGCACGCCACGGGCCGCACCATCCCCTTCAACACCGTGACACGCGAGGCCTGGAAGGAGTCCATGGCCGACTACATACCCGCCTCCTTCGCGGACGGGCTGCTCGACTACTGGGCCTCGACGAACGGTTCACCCACTCCTCTCACCAGCAACGTCGAGGAGCTGACCGGGCACCCGGCCCGGACCTTCGCCGAGTGGGCAGAGGAGAACGCGGATTCCTTCCGCGCCTGACCGGATCCCACCGGGCCGCACTGGACCCGGCCGGACCGGTCGGCCGCAGCTCCACCCCATCAGGCCCGCCGGACCCCGCGGATCCCGCAGGAGCCCGCAGGAGCCCGCAGGAACCCGCTCGGACCCCGCGGATCCCGCAGGAACCCGCCGGACCCCGCGGATCCCGCCGGACCGGAAGGCCCTGGCTGACGCGCGCCGCCCGATGACATGCTTGCCGCGTGAACGGACCGGAAATCACCCTCAGCGTCGCCCCTGAGCTGCGTCTCTTCGTCCCGTCGGAGCGCCGCGCGGGCCGTACGACCCTGGTCACCGACGGCTCCTCGACACTCGGCCATGTCGTCGAGTCACTCGGCGTCCCGCTCACCGAGGCGGGCCGGCTGCTCGTCGACGGCCGCCAGGTCGCCGTGTCCCACATCCCGCGCGCGGGCGAGAACGTCGAGGTCCGCTCCGTCGAGCGGCCGCAGCAGGTGCCCGGTGCGCCGCTGCGCTTTCTGCTCGACGTCCACCTCGGCACACTGGCGCGGCGGCTGCGGCTCCTCGGCGTCGATGCGGCGTACGAGAACGAGGACATCGGCGACCCCGCCCTGGCCGCGCTCTCGGCGGAGGAGCGGCGGGTACTGCTCTCCCGGGACCGCGGGCTGCTGCGGCGGCGGGAGCTCTGGGCGGGGGCGTACATCTACAGCGACCGGCCCGAGGACCAACTCCGGGACGTACTGGGGCGGTTCGCGCCGGTGCTCGCGCCATGGACCCGCTGCACGGCATGCAACGGCCGGCTGACCGACACCGACAAGGACTCGGTCCAGGCGCATCTTGAGCAGGGCACACAGCGCTCGTACGACGTCTTCGCGCAGTGCACGGCGTGCGAGCGCGTCTACTGGCGGGGCGCGCACCACGCACGGCTGGAAGCGATCGTCGAGGACGCGCTGCGCGAATTCGGCGGCGCTGCCGCGTAGTGCGTCAGCGCCGTGGGGCCGCGGGGCCGTGCCTGAAAAATGCGGTGGTGCCGTAGTTCAGAGTTGCCCGCCGCGCAGCCGCTCGACCTGCGCGGCGCTGAGCTCCACAGTCCGTCGCATATGAGCCGTGAGCAGGGCGATCTCGTCGTCGCTGTACGCATCGAACATCGCGAACCAGGCGCCATTCAGCTTCTGCCACACAGCACCGAACTCCGCAATGCGCTCGGGCACGAGGGTCACGAGCACCCGTCGCCGGTCCGCGGTGTCGCGCTCACGCGTGACATAACCGGCCCTCTCCAGCCGGTCGACGAGCCGCGTCGCGGACCCGGTGGTGAGCCCGGTCAGCTCGGCGACCCGACCGGTGGTGACGGGCTCCGGCTCCAGGCTGAGCAGATTGAGGCACTGCAGATCGGTGGGGTGCAGCTGCAGATGTTCGGCGAGCGCCTGGTTGAAGAGGGCGTACGAGGCCATATAGCGGCGCGACGCGGTGGACAGCTCGCCCATCAGCCCGCTGCGGCCCTCCGTACTCTTCTGCGTCATGCAGAGATTGTACGGCGCAGTCTCGGTGCAACTCTGCACAACTCGGCGAAGGCTCGACGGCCCAAGTCCTCCCCAACGACCCAGGCTCAACGGCACCAGCTACGGTCGCTCGTCCGTCAGATAGCGCTGCACGGTCGGGGCCAGCCAGCTCACCACCTCCTCACGGGTCATCTCGACGGCAGGCGGGAAGTGGAGCACATAGCGCGCAAGCGCCATGCCGAGGATCTGCGAGGCGACAAGTGCGGCCCGGCGGGGAGCCTCGGCGGGGTCCGGGCAGACGCCGACGGCGACGGGCCCGAGCTGCCCCTTGAAGATCTGGTGCGCGCGCTCGGCTGCCGCCGCATTGGTGACGCTGGCCCGCAGCAGAGCGGTCAGCACCTCGTCCTGCTCCCACCGGTCGAGGAAGTGGGAGACGAGTACCGCGCCTATGTGCTTGCGGGGCAGAGCACCCAACTCCGGTAGCCGCAGGTCGAATTCGGAGGCGGCGGCGAACAGCCCCTCCTTGTTTCCGTAGTAGCGCATGACCATCGACGGGTCGATGCCGGCGTCGCGCGCGATGGCACGGATGGTGGCGCGCTCATACCCGTCGGCCGCGAAGCGCTCGCGGGCGGCTTCGAGGATCGCGGCCTTGGTGGCATCGGAGCGGCGTGGACCGCTGGGGGCTTCCGTCGTCATGCCAACAACTGTAGGCCAACAGGTGTTGACATGCCAGCGCTGCTGGCTCTACATTTGCCAACAAGCGTTGACCAACAAACGTTGGCATTCAGGAGGCAAAGCCATGACCGGCAAGCCCAGCACCAACGGAACATCCCGCGCAGCCGATGCAGCGGGCGACATCACTGACGTCCTCGTCGTGGGCGCGGGCCCCACCGGGATGCTGCTCGCCGGCGACCTCGCCGCAGCGGGCATCTCGGTCACGGTCATAGAACGCCGTCCGCACGAGACCAGCAATATGACGCGCGCCTTCGGGGTGCACGCCCGCACGCTTGAGCTCCTCGACGCCCGGGGCCTGGCCGACGAGCTGGTCAAGAAGGGCACCCCGATCACCGGCCTGCGGCTGTTCGGCCGGCTTTCGCTGGACCTGTCCCGGCTGCCGTCCCGCTTCCCCTATCTGCTGATCACCCCGCAGTACGAGGTGGAGCATCTGCTGGAGCGCCGGGCACTGTCCACCGGCGTCGACTTCCGGTACGGGATGGAACTGCTCGGCCTGCACCAGTCCACCGACGCGGACGCAGGCTCGGGCTCGGACGCAGGCTCGGGCTCGGTCACCGCCGAGATCCAGGACGCCCAAGGCGTGCGGACCACCCTCCGGGCCCGCTATCTGGTCGGCACCGACGGAGTGCGCAGCGCCGTGCGCAAGTCCCTGGGCCTGCCGTTCCCGGGCGTCTCCGTGATCCGGTCCATCGTCCTTGCGGACGTGAAGCTCACCGAGGAGCCCGAAAACCTGCTCACCGTCAACGGCACGGGAGACGCCTTCGCCTTCATCGCCCCCTTCGGCGACGGCTGGTACCGGGTCATGGGCTGGAACCGCAAGCGCCAGGTCCCCGACAGCGAGCCCGTCGGCCTCGAGGAGGTGCGCGAGATCACCCGTCTCGCCCTCGGCACCGACCACGGCATGCACGACCCCCGCTGGATCTCCCGATTCCACAGCGACGAGCGCCAGGTCCCCGCCTACCGGACCGGTCGCGTCTTCCTCGCCGGCGACGCGGCGCACGTCCACTCCCCGGCCGGCGGCCAGGGCATGAACACCGGCCTCCAGGACGCGGCGAACCTCTCCTGGAAGCTCGCCTCGGTCCTCCACGGCGACGCCCCCGACCCTCAGGCCCTGCTCGACAGTTACCAGACCGAGCGGCACCGCGTCGGCGCGATGGTGCTGCGCAGCAGTGGCGCAATCGTCCGCCTCGCCATGGCCCACACTCCGCTTCAGCGCACGGCCCGCTCCCTCGCATCCCGGTTCCTGAACGCGGTCCGTCCCGCCGCCGACAGAGCGATGGGCATGATCTCCGGGATCGGCGTCTCGTACGGCGCGACGCGCGGCGCCCACCGCCTCACGGGCAGGCGCGCACCGGACCTGGATCTCACTGAGGGCCGGCTCTACGAACTGCTGCGCAAGGGCGAGTTCGTGCTGGTCGGCCCGGCAGGCGAGACACCCGCGGCCCCAGCCGCCCCCGGCCGTGTCATACGGGCGCACTGGACGACGGACCGCCGCACCGCGCTCCTGATCCGCCCCGACGGCTATATCGCCTGGGCAGCCGACCGCTGAGCAGCCCGCCGGGAAGGCACCCGCTCAGAAGACGTACCGGTCCCCGGTCGCGGGCACCAGCACCCGGTGCTCGTTGTTCTGCGGGTTCCGGTCGGTCGCGCCGCCGTTCCATTGCGTACCGACGGTCACGACGACCTCGTCCGGTGTGCCCACCGTCCTCAGATCGAGCGCGAGCTGCCGTCCGACCCCGCCCGCCGGCAGCGAGCCCGTGGCACAGAACACCACCCGGTCTTCGGCCCACAGACACCCGGCCGGCAGTTCCTGCGCTCCGGCCAGAGGCACCGAGAAGGACAGCCGCACGGTCGCGTTCGTGAGGCTGGAGGGGCCGTGACTCTCACTCAGCAGCCAGACCGCCAGCCACCCGTCCGTCAGCGAGACATGGCCGTGGTGCGCCACATCCGACTCCGGCGCGATCACCCGGTCGCCCGCGGCCGCGCTCGCCCCCGAACCGACCACCATCACCGCCGCGGCGGACACCGCCCACAGCGCCTTGCGCATCGCACACATAGTCAGAAGATACCGATTAATCCCCATTGAACCTGATTATTCATCAGCTCCGGCGAGTCTCCGGCCTCCTGCATGACAGCCTGTATCCATGCTCGTCGCCCGTTCCGCCGCTCTCTTCCTCGTCGCCGCCCTCTTCGAGATCGGCGGAGCCTGGCTCGTCTGGCAAGGGCTCAGGGAGCACCGGGGCTGGATCTGGATCGGCGCAGGAGTCATCGCCCTCGGTGCGTACGGCTTCGTCGCCACTCTCCAGCCGGACGGCGAGTTCGGGCGCATCCTCGCCGCGTACGGCGGAGTCTTCGTGGCGGGCTCGATCGCCTGGGGCATGGTCGCCGACGGCTATCGCCCCGACCGCTGGGACGTGATCGGAGCCATGGTCTGCCTGGCGGGCATGGCCGTGATCATGTACGCCCCCCGCGGCCGCTGACTCCGCGACCCGCACAAGGCCGCCTATCCTGGCCGTAATAGATCACACGCGCGAGGAGTACGACATGACCGCCGCTGGGACCCCCGTCGCCGTCATCACCGGAGCCAGCAGCGGCATCGGAGCCGCCACGGCACGGCAACTGGCAGCCGCCGGCTACCACGTCGTCCTCACCGCCCGCCGCAAGGACCGCGTCGAGGCACTCGCCGCCGAGTTCACCGGCGCGGGCTACCAGGCCACCGCGTACGCCCTCGATGTCACCGACCGCCAGGCCGTCGACACCTTCGCCGCCTCCCTCGACCGCTGCGACGTCCTCGTCAACAACGCCGGCGGCGCACTCGGCGCCGACCCCGTCGCCACCGGCGATCCCGCAGACTGGCGCACGATGTACGAGGTCAATGTCATCGGCACGCTCCACACCACCCAGGCCCTGCTCCCGGCGCTCACCGCGAGCGGCGACGGCACCGTCGTCATCCTCTCCTCCACCGCGGGCCACGCCACCTATGAGGGCGGCGCCGGCTATGTCGCCGCCAAAAACGGCGCCCGCGTCCTGGCCGAGACCCTCCGCCTGGAGATCGTCGGCACCCCGGTCCGCGTGATCGAGATCGCCCCGGGCATGGTCAAGACCGAGGAGTTCGCCACCACCCGCTTCCGCGGTGACGAGGAGAAGGCCGGGAAGGTCTACGCGGGCGTGGCCGAGCCCCTCACCGCCGACGATGTCGCAGAGACCGTCACCTGGGCCGTCACCCGCCCCTCCCACGTCAACATCGACCTGTTGGTGGTCCGCCCCCGTGCCCAGGCCTCCAACTCCAAGGTGCACCGCGAGCACTGAGGGCTGCCCCACGCCCACCGCCTCTCCAACTGCTCAGCCCCGGTGTGCTTGCGTCAGTGGAGCGCCTGCTCCGTCCAGATGGTCTTGCCTCTCGTCGTGCGTCGGGTGCCCCAGTCCTGGGTGAACTGGGAGACCAGGTACAGGCCGCGGCCGCCTTCGTCGTCGTCCTCGGCGTGTCGCAGATGTGGGGAGGCGTTGTTGAAGTCCACGACCTCGCAGGTCAGAACGGCGTCGTGGATCAGGCGGAGCTCGATCGGCCCGTCGGAGTAGCGGACGGCATTGGTCACCAGTTCGCTGGCGATGAGCCCGGTACTGAAGTCGAGGTCGGTGAGGTCCCATTCCGCCAGCCGTCCGCTGACCAGACGGCGGGCCTCGGCGGCGCTCTCCGGGGCGTTGGGCAGCGTCCAGGAGGCCAGCTTGTCCGGGCCAAGTGCGCGGGTACGTACGAGTAGCAGCAGGGCGTCGTCGTCGGGGGCCTCCGGGAGCAGCGAGGCAGCCAGAGCGTCGCACGTGTCCTGCAGGGTTCCCGTGGTTCTGCCCAGGGCTTTCCGGTAGACGGGGAGCCGGCTTTCTGTGGTGCCCTGGAGGAGCCCGGTGTTGTGGAGGGCGAGGATGCTGCCCTCGGGCACATCCACGCTCGTACTGGTGCACGAGGAGGCTCCTCGCCCCAGGACGGGGCCGGTCGGGGTTTCAACGATCCGGACCGTGCCATCGGGCAGGGCAAGGACGGGCGGAGGGTGACCGGCCCGGGACAGGACGCAACTGCCGTCGGATGGGTCGTAGACGATGTAGAGGCAGGTCGCCGTCAGCGCTGACCAGCGCTCGTCCTGCACAGGCGGGTAGTCGCGTGAGAGTTCCTCGGTCAGGCTGTGGAGGCGTTCGAGAAGCTCGTCGGGCGGCAGGTCCATGGCGGCGAAGGCGGCGACTGCCGTGCGCAGCCGTCCCATGGTGGTCACGGCCCCCATGCCCTGCCCGCACACATCGCCCGCCACGAGCGCGACCCGCGCGCCGGACAGCGGGATGACGTCGTACCAGGCGCCGCCGGAGGCCACCGGCAAATAGGTGTACGCCGTCTCCACGGCTGTGTGCGTGGGCAGCCGGGTGGGCACCAATGACCGTTGAGTGAGTCGGGCGAGGGTGTGCTCCCGCGTGTAGCGGCGGGCGTTGTCGATGCATACCGCGGCACGGGCCACCAGGTCAGCGGCGACACTCACGTCGGCTTCCTCAAAGGGCGGTGAACGCTTCGTGCGGAAGAAGGCCGCCACCCCGAGGACCACTCCACGCGCCGCCAGCGGCACGGCCATGAATGAGTGCGCACCCGCCTCCCGCAGCATCTGGGCCTGAACCGGGTCGCTGGTCGGCCACCCTTCGTCCTTTCCCAGTCCGCGAATGAGACGGGGCCGCAGGTCTGTCAGGGACTGGGCATACGGGGTGCCGTACCGCATCAGCCTGACATCCCCAACCTCGTACGAGCTGCGGACCGCCTCCGGAGCCGCCGCCTGGAAGCCCGCCCGTCGCAGGGCGACCTGGTTGAGCAAGGGCCCCGGAGCGGGGGCATCGCCGTGCAGCACGGAATCGAGAACGTCGACCGCCACCACGTCGGCCAGGCCGGGCACAGCGACGCCGGCGAGCTCCTGCGCCGTACGGAACACGTCCAGGGTGGTCCCGATCCGTTCACCGGCGCGGTACACCAGTTCCAGCCGTCGCTGGGCGCGATGCTGCTCGGTGATGTCGACCACCGTGGCGGCGACCCCCAGGGTGCGGCCGTCGGCGCTCTGGAGGCGGAATGCCGAGACGGCCAGCACCCGCACTCCATCGGGACCACGCGGCAGACGGCCCTCGTACTGGAAGTTGCTGACCGATTCCCCGGTGGCCAGCACCCCGCGGAGCATGCGTTCGACGTCGTCCGCAACGAACCCGAGGTCCCGAAAGCTACGACCCACGGCCTCACTCTCGCTGAGGCCCTGTGCGCCCGGCGCCGCGACGTTGAACCGCACGATCCGCAGATCGGGGTCCAGTACGTGCAGGCCTATCGGGGGCTGGGTGAACAGCGTGTGGAGTAGTGCCTCGGCGTAGTCGGGGTGCATGCCGTAAGGGCCTCCTTCGCCACCGAACCCAGCACGGCTGTCTGTGCAATCAGCATCTCGCAGCGGAGGCCGGGCTGCCTCCTACGCAAAGTGACCGCAACTGGTGATCACTGGCCAGCGCAGGCCGACGTACGCCGACCGAGGCGCGGGGCCCGCTCAGCCTCCAGAACTCCGCGACTGGCCGGACAGGCGAGCTGTGACACCAGGCTCCGACACGCTCACAGCGGAAGGCGCCGGACCATTACTGGGTCCGGAGCCTGTCGATCACGTGGTGTGCTGGAACTCAGCCCTTGACGCAGATGACCCGCTTCAGCTTCGCAGCGGCCTCTTGGTTGTGATGGGTCGAGGCGGGTTGACGCGTCAGCTCACGGGCGTGCTGATGTCACCGCAACGCACCCTCATGCCGTGATTCAGCTCCTGTGTCCTGCAGCCAACCCTGATGCACAGAGTGGTCAGAACCAACCACATTGCCGACCCCACCCGGGAGGCGCTCAGCCCACGACCCGCTGCAACATGACTCAAACCAGTTCGGGCTGCGGTTCGCGTCGCGGTTCCGGCAGATGCGCCGACGCGGGCTTCCGTTCCCACAGCTTGGTGGTCCGTACGTAGCCGTAGACCACTGAGCTCATCGCCAGAATGAGCAGCGGCCCGAACACCCACGGATGTTCGGCCATCTCCATCGGCAGATAGCGATACGACGCCAGGAGCGCAGCGAAGACCGCGGCGCCGTAGACGACCAGCTGGATTCCCGGCCGGTCCCAGCCGCGGTCGAGCGAGCGCAGCGCCGTCTCGATCGTGAGCGTGAACACCACACCGGCGACGATGTCCGCGCCGTAGTGGTAGCCGAAGCCCAGCGTTGCGCCGAGCGTGGCGATCAGCCAGAACGCGCCCAGCAGTCGCAGAGCCCACGGACCCTTGCGGGAATGGATGAAGATCGCGGCAGCCCACGCCGTGTGCAGACTGGGCATGCAATTGCGCGGGGTGACCTGGTCGAAGGGCATCGGATGCGGGGTACTGACCGGCGGCGGCGTGTCCGGCCACAGGTTGGCCACCGCCCAGTGCCCCCCGTCGGCACCGTAGGCGAAGATCGGTCCGACCACCGGGAAGATCATGTAGATGCCCGGCCCGAGCAGGCCGATGACCAGAAACGTGCGCACCAGATGATGGCCCGGGAAGCGGCGCTCGACCGCCACATTGCGCAGCTGGTACAACGCGACGATGACCGCGCCCACCGCGAGCTGAACGTAGACCCAGTTGAGAACCTGGGCGCCGACCGTGCCGGTGGCCTCGACAATCCGGCCTACCAGCCACGACGGATTGCCCAACGCGTGATCGGCGGTTGCCATGTACTGGTCGAGCACCGCCGGGCGGGTCTTCGACGTGATCAGCAGCCAGGTGTAGCCGGTCTTGCGGCCGGCCACCAGCAGCAAAGCCAGTCCGACGCCTTTGAGCAGCAGGACGCGGTCCCGGCCGGTGCGGCGCGTGACGGCGATGACGGCACAGGCCAAAGTCACCCACAACGCGCCGTTGCCGTACATCATCTCGGCGTCAACAGCCCACCGCACAAGCCAGAAGACGACGTCGATGCCGATCGCAGCGCCGACCGCGATGAACCGCTGCCGCCAGGTGAGCACCACCATCATCAACGCCATACTGACGTACAGCACCGTCCCCGATTTGGGGGCGAATACCACCTCTCGCGCCTGGTCGGTGATCGGCCCCGGCTCGCCGTACCGACGCGCGGCGATCTCCAGTGCAATGAGGAATCCGAGGCCCACCACACTCACCGCGACCCACAGCATGACGCGTGGTTGACGCCATGCAGCCAACCGAAGGCTGCCGCCTATTCGCGAAAACCCTCGCGTTACCGTAGATATCAATTTTCAGCCGATTTGTTATATTTCAACGTGATCACTGCGAGCTCGAACATGCTAGCGGAGCGAGCGGGTGGGTTTCGCCGATCACGGGTACGTCGAATACACAGCGATCGGCTCCCCTTTGCCCGCGGCCACGGCGGACATGAAACGCCGCGCGGCCCCGGACCGGGCGGCGCGGGCGGCTCGGTGGACGGGAGGGCGGGTGCCGGGGCGGGGCTTGACGGCGACAGTGAAGATGGCGGCGGTGAGCGCGGGGATGCGCTGCAGGACGCGGACGGCCACGCCGCCGGGGGTACGGCCGCGGTGTCGTTCGAGATCCACCGAGGACTGACAACCCGGGTTCAGCACAAGACCCCGGGCCGCTGTCAGTTGCGGCCCACCGATCAGATCGAGTGCTGAATCTCATCCCTTACGGGGGCGATCTCGGTCGGACTCCGACGGACCTACTCGCCGAAAACCGCCCGCTCACGGGGCCCACTTGTACTTGCCTCCGCCGACCCATCTCACGACGGCGGGATCGTCAAGGTCGAGATGGGTCAGCCCCGCCTGGCGTGCCAGCCTGATCACATCGAGCATGTTGTAGGCGGGCCCGGCCACCTCCCCGTTGATCTCCACCAGGCGATACGGCGGGTCGCCCGGCACGACGCCGAGGACGACGATGGGGGCGGGGTGGAACGCCTCCTGAGCATCGTTGGTCATGCTTACAGCGTGTGGCAGGGGCGCGATGCGCACATGTCGAGCAACCAGCGGGTGGGGACACCTCTGGAGGTGAAGGCCGGCGCGGACGAGACGGATGCCTTCACCGGCCGCACCACTGAGATCTTCATGCGCATCGGCGGAGCCCTGGTCCGGGTGGAGAGCGAGGACCTCCGGGAAGGCCGGCCCTACGCCGATTTCGCCAAGCTCCAGATCGACCGGATCAAGAAGACGACCGAGGGCAAGAACCCCGACGCCTGAGGGCAGGCAGGTGAGGGTCGACCGGGTTCCGCTGCTCCCCAACGAGCAGCTGTGGAACGGTTTCTCGCCCCCGGCAACGGGTCGGGGCCCGGCCCGGTCGGAGGTTGTCGCGCCAGGGACGGGATCCGTGACTGGTGTTGCGGGGTCACCTTTGCGCCCTCGGCTCCGTCAGGGACGGGTAGCCATGGGCTCAATCGAGGGCGGCGAGGTGATCGGCGTCGCCTCCCCGCCACTCGATGAGGAAGAGGGTTGCGTCGTCGCTGGTGATGCCGCCGCGTTCCTGTTTCAGGGAGTGGGACAACGCGCGCGCTACCACCCGCACCGCAGTGTGGTCACGGACGATGCGGTTGGTGCATTCGATGAGTTGTTCCTCGCCGAACTGTTCTCCGCCGGCTTGGTGCTCCTCGAACAAACCGTCGGTGAAGCACAGCAGCCGGTCCCCAGGTTGCAGCACCCGCCGGCTGACTTGTGGTTGCTCGCCGCCGAAGCCGACGGGCAGCGTGGTCGGGCTTTCCAGCCGGTCCACCACGGCGCGGTCGCGGATGAGCAGTGGTGCCGGGTGGCCGGCGTTGACCCATTGCAGATGGCCCGTGGCGATGTTCAGGCACATCATCTGCGCGGTGACGAAGTGGTCGGGCCCGAACTGGTCGTTGATGGCCATGTCCATGAACGTATACACCTGGGACAGCTCGGTGTTGGCGCGCCGGCTGTGGCGGTAGGCGCCGATGGTCACCGTCGCCATGGTCGCGGCGTCCAGACCGTGGCCCATTGCGTCAATCATGGCCACGTGCAGGATGTCGTCGTTAAGGGCGTAGTCGAAGCTGTCGCCAGCCACGTCGTAGGCGGGTTCCAGGATTCCGGCCACCTCAACCTGCGGGACGACCATCGACAGCGGGGGCAGCAGAGACCATTGCATCTCGGCGGCCACGCTCATCGGGGCGCGACGGCGGGCCTGAAAGAACTGGTCGGTGTAGGCGTCCTTGGTGACGATCATGTCGGCGACCAGTCCGGCGAGCCTGCGCAACAGCCGCCGGTCGTCGTCGTCGACGTTGTCCAGGGTGACAGCCATGACCCCGATCTGGTCACTGCCGTCGAGCAGCGGCAGATACATTCGCACAGTGCCGCCCTGTGGCACCTCCAGGGCGCTGCGGCTCAGGAACGCCTTGCCGGCGAGGGAGTCCTCGATCGGTTCGGGTTCACCGACTGTCAGCCGTCGGCCCGGCAACGGCACCAGGCACATTTGTTCGTAGTCCTGCAGGAGGATGGAGAGGTCCCGGCCACCGACCCTGGCCACTTCTTCCGCGACGAGCGGGGCAATCAGCTGCGGCGGCATTTCGTGTGCCCGATCCAGCAGCACACCCAGCAATCGCTCACCGAACCCCTCCGATCGGTCCACCCCGATCTCGCTCGGCCTTCGCTCGCTCTCCATAGCCGCTGCCTGTATCCCTTCGTCCCGCTGGTTCGGGGGAACTCACTGGGCGGGGTGTCTCCGGGATGTTTCCACTGAGCGGGCGTCCTGATGCTCGGCATCGGGCTTGAGGCGGTAGGAGTCGGCGCCGGACTGGATGAGGGGCGGCTTCTTCCTCCCCTCGCATGCCGACTATGTCAACGCCCCAGGCCCACGACTGGCTCACCGTGACTCCCAGAGCCGACGCACGCCCCGACACACTCGGATCTCTCCGGTGGCCACCGAAGGATCGGCTCGATGGCCACGCCCGCGACCCGTGGCGCCTGTGACGTCCGTGATGAACCCACACAGGCTGACACCGCCGACGGGCCCATCGAACCCATTACTCCAAAGGCGGCATGTCACGCCCGATGAGGACCGGTGGCCTTCAGTTCGACTGTGTTATGTATGGACCGAGGACTGCCACTACCTGATAGCGCCCGCAAGTGGTCGGGGGTGAACCGACACTTGGTGGCTGAGTGCCAACGTCCACCGTGCGAGGCCGGTGGGGAGCCGCACAGGACGGAGGCATGAGCGATTCCCTTCACGCTTCGCAGCACTCCGGCTCATCTTCCGACCCGCCCCGTGCGAAGCCGAGTTGAACGACATCGGGTTACCCAGACCGCGGACCGGTACCCATCGACCCCGGGATGATTCCGAAGCCCCGCTACCGGCGCGGATAGCGCCCTTACGGGTAACCAGCAGATCCATCCCCTCGTACCGCTCTTCACTGACATAATTGTGATGGCAGCTGATCACACCAGGGCGGTACTCGACGGTCCTCATCTGACCTTCAGCATCCTCCTGCTGACTACAGCTGACCTGCTCCTTGGGAGGAGTTCCCGGCGGCATGCTCGGTCGGGACGATGACCCCGATTCGGACGACGCCGACTGAGCTGGAAGCGGGTGTGCCGGGGCAGGTCTGCATCAGGCGCCGAGAGCGAGTGCGCCGCTCCTGACGGCGTTTGCCCGACGCTACGGTTCCGTCGAGCGGGGCTGGGTGGTCGGGATCCGTTGGGTGAAGAACATCGCGAGGAGGGTGGTCAGAGCAAGGATGGCGAGTGCGGCGCGCAGGCCGTCGAGCCTGGCTGCCTCGTTCGCGTCGAGCGCGGCCTGGGTCACTTCCTTGCTCGTGCCCGCTTCGTCGAGGGCGCCCTTGAGCTGGGCGTCCGACAGGAAGGGCACGCCGCTTTGGAGTTCGACGGTCGCCTGACTCTTGACGTCGGCCGGGATCGCCTCGTTCTGCTCGACGCTGGTCAGGAACGAGGCCGTCAGCGCGGCGATCAGGATCGACCCGGCGAGTGCTGTACCGATCGAGGCGCCGAGGTTGGTGACGGCGTTCTGAATGCCTCCGACCTCCGCGCTCTGTTTGTCCGGTACTGCGGACACGGTGACCGATCCGAGCTGCGACGCCAGCGCGCCCATGCCGAGCCCGATCAGCAGGAGGGGGATGGTGACGATTTCCGCACCGGCGTCTGCGTCGAGCGCGGCCATGAGGACCACCGCACCCGCGAGCATCGCAAGGATCCCGAGCCGGACCACGCGCCGCGGTGAGACGTTCGGAAGGAGACGCGGGATCAGGATCGCGGCGGCGAGCAGTGTCAGCGAGAGCGGCAGGATGCGTGCCCCGGTCTTGAGCGCGGACAGGCCGAGTGCGACCGACAGGTAGAGCGGTACGACGAAGAACACGCCCATCTGCACGAGGTACTGGAAGAAGAACATCGTCAGGCCGCCGGTGAGCTGCTTGTTCCGCAGGAGCGCCGGGTCCACGAGGGGCTCCTTGCCCTGCTCCACCAGACGGGCCTCCCAGCGCAGGAAGAGCCAGATCAAGAGCAGACCCGCCAGCATCAGCCACACGACCAGCGAGATCCCCAGCCAGGAGGGTGCGTCGGGCTTCGGCTGGAACCAGCCCCACTCGTCCGAGCGGAGTACGCCGTAGACGAAGATCCCGAGCCCGAGGGCGGAGAGCGCTGCGCCGACGAGATCGATGCGATGGCGTCGGTCGGTCGGCACGTCGGCGATCCGGCGGGCGAGCACCAGGATGCAGAGCACGATCACGACCTCACCGGCGAAGACCCAGCGCCAGGAGAAGTACGTCGTTGCGACACCCCCGATGATCGGCCCGACCGCGATCGCCACGGCTCCTGCGGCCGCGACGAGTCCGTAGGCGGCGGGGCGGCGTTCCGCGGCGAAGTTGCCGGCGACGAGCGCCACGATCGCGGGCATGATGAGCGCCGCCCCGACGCCTTCGAGGAACGACCAGCCCAGCAGGAGAACAGGCAGGTTCGGGGCGAGCGCCGTCGTCAGGGATCCGCAGCCGTAGATGACGCAGCCGATCATGAACGCGCGCTTACGGCCGACGAGCACGCCGACCTTGCCGCCAGGGATCATGAACATCGCCATCACGAGCGTGTAGGCCGTGATCGCACCCTGGATCCCGGTCACCGTTGTGCCGACGTCGTCGGCCACCGTCGCGATCGAGACGTTCATGACGGAGCTGTCCAGCGCCATCAGGAACTGTCCGGCCGCGAGTGTCAGCAGGACGAGTCCTGCCTTTGTCGAACTCGCCGTGCCCGCCCTGGATGTCATGGGGCGCATCGTGCCAGCGCCCCGGCGGACTGATCCTCGACCCGCCTCGGAGATCAACCGGTTGGCAGACATTTTCGCGCCGACTCCACTGAACCGATGGAGATGGCCCCCGACGTCACGGTTACGCCCAACTTCGTCACGGACAAAACAGCAGCATCGGCGTGCTCGCCCGGATCCGCGGAACTTACCAGCCTGACTCAGCTGGTCCGGTCACGTCGTCGCGGTCGTGCTGCTCCTCGTCGCCCATGCCGAGGCTTGGAGCGAGCCGGTGTTCCCTGTCCCGCTTCCTGTCGTCGGTGGTCATGTCTTGCGGCCACCTGTGCCCGCGAGGTACCCACGTGATGGTCCAGTCCGTCGGGTCGTCATCCCCAGGAAATCGTGGAGATGTTTTGTGGCCACCCCAGGAGGCCGAAGCGTCGCGCCCGGCGACCTGAACCGAAGACTGCAGGCCCCGGACCTCGTCAGTCCGGGGCCCGTCGTTCCGGTGGAGTGCTGCCCCTCAGCCCTTCACGCAGATGACCTGCTTGAGCTTCGCGACCACCTGCACCAGGTCCCGCTGCTGCTCCATCACCTTCTCGATCGGCTTGTACGCACCCGGAATCTCATCCACGACGCCGGAGTCCTTACGGCACTCCACACCCCGTGTCTGCTCCTCCAGATCCTTCGTCGAGAACCGTCGCTTCGCAGCATTCCGGCTCATCTTCCGACCCGCCCCGTGCGAAGCCGAGTTGAAGGACTTGGCGTTCCCGAGCCCCTTCACAATGTACGAACCGGTGCCCATCGAGCCCGGGATGATTCCGAAGTCCCCGCTACCGGCGCGGATAGCGCCCTTCCGGGTGACCAGCAGGTCCATTCCCTCGTACCGCTCCTCCGCCACATAGTTGTGGTGGCAGGAGATCACCGGCTCGAAGGTCACCTTCGCCTTCTTGAACTCCTTGCGGACCACTTCCTGGAAGAGCCCCATCATGATCGCGCGGTTGTACTTCGCGTACTCCTGCGCCCAGAAGAGGTCGTTCCGGTACGCCGCCATCTGCGGGGTGTCCGAGATGAAAACCGCCAGGTCGCGGTCTACCAGACCCTGGTTGTGCGGCAGCTTCTGCGCCTCGCCGATATGGAAGTCGGCCAGTTCCTTGCCGATGTTCCGGGATCCGGAGTGCAGCATCAGCCAGACCGAACCCGATTCGTCGAGACAGAACTCGACAAAATGGTTCCCGGATCCCAGCGTTCCCATCTGCTTCGTCGCCCGAGCCTGACGGAACTTGACCGCATCGGCCACCCCATCGAACCGGCTCCAGAAGTCGTCCCATCCCCCCGTCGGAAAACCGTGTATCCGGCCCGGATCCACCGGGTCGTCGTGCATCCCCCGGCCGACCGGAATCGCCTGCTCGATCTTGGCGCGGAGCCGGGAAAGGTCACCGGGCAGGTCGTTCGCGGTGAGCGATGTCTTCACGGCCGACATGCCGCAGCCGATATCGACTCCGACCGCCGCCGGGCAGACCGCCCCGTGCATCGCGATCACCGAGCCGACCGTCGCGCCCTTGCCGTAGTGGACGTCCGGCATCACGGCCAGGCCCTTGATCCAGGGGAGGGTTGCGACGTTCTGCAGCTGCTGCATCGCGCCGCCCTCGACCTTCGACGGGTCGGTCCACATCCGGATCGGGACATTGGCGCCCGGCACCTCTACATACGACATAACTCCTCGATTCCCCCGTAAAAGTCTAAAACGCAAAATCCGGCACCAAGGACCGTAAAAGACTCAACGGACCGGCATCCACGGCAGCGTGTGCGATAGACATTGTGTCCAGCGGCCGCCATCGGGCGGCAACCGTTTTTCTTCCCGAAGGGAGCCTGGGACCGTGCAACGAAAGGCGTACGTACCCGGCCTGGCGGCGCTCCTCGTTGCGCTCGTCGCCGGCTGCACCGCCGGCACCGGCACCGACGGCTCCGCCACCGACTCCAAGGCGGGCGGGGCCAAGTCCTCCGCCGCACCCCCGGGCAAGTACCGCACCCTCCGCGAGCCCTGCCGCTCCGTCGAGCGCTCCGCCCTCAAGGACCTGCTGCCCGGTGCCGCCGAGCTGCCCGAGGAACAGCAGCAGAACGTGTACCGCGGTACGGCCGCCGTCACCTACGACACCGACCGCCGCGTCGGCTGCAGCTGGAAGGCCGACGCCCCGTACGCCTCCCATCACCTCACGGTCGACTTCGAGCGCGTCGTCTCCTACGACGGGGTGGTGAGCGACGAGGACCGGGCGCAGGAGGTCTTCGCGGAGAAGCAGGCCGGGGCCTCGCTGCCGGTCGCCGTCGACCCCCGTGACGAGAAGGGGCAGGAGTCCACGGCCCCCACGGCGTCCCCCACAAAGTCCACGACACCGGCGACACCTGCGGCACCTACGACGTCCACGGCACCCGCGACTCCGCCGGCGACACCATCCACACCGGCGGGCACAGGAACGCCATCGGGCACCGGCACCGCCGACGGACTTGAGCCGCGCGTGCTCGAGAGCCTCGGCGACGCCGCCTTCCTCGACGACGTCCTCACCGGGGCCGGGGCCGGTTCCACCGCCCAGCGCCGCACCGTGAGCGTGGTCTTCCGCACATCGAACGTCATCGTGACCATCGTGTACGCCGAGCAGCCGGCCGTGACGACAGAGGTTCCGGACAGCAAGGAACTGCAGGAAAAGGCACAGAGTCTGGCCCGCGGACTCGTCGAGCAGTTCACCGGCTGAGCGGGTCCGCAGACGCACGTACGTATCCGGAGACACGCCCGTGGACGGGCCATGTCCGCGTACCGTGGCCTCGCCGACCGGACCGTACGACAATCGACTGAAGGAACCATGCACCGTTCAGCCCCGCGACTCACCCGCATACTCGCCTGCGCAGCCGTCCCGGTGATGCTTGTCGTCGCCGGCTGCTCGTCGGACTCCGCCGGCGACACCAAGAAGGACTCGTCCTCCTCCGCCTCCTCCCCGGACGCGCAGAAGCAGAAGCCGGCGACCGTCGCACCCGCGAAGTACTCCAGGCTTCCCGAGCCCTGCAAGACGATCTCCGCGAAGACGATCGAGCAGCTGGTGCCGGAGACCAAGGTCAAGTCGGGCACCGCCGGCAACTCCACGGACACCGCCAACCGCGGCAGCTGCTCCTGGAACGGTCTGGATGACAACGGCGTCAAGGGCTCGCAGTACCGCTGGCTCGATGTCTCCTTCCTCCGGTACGCGTCCGAGTCGTCCCTCGGTGTCAGCGGCGAGAAGCGCGCCGAGGACAGCTACGCCAAGGAGATCTCCAAGGCGAAGTCCACGGAGGGCGCCAAGAACGTGCGGAGCTCGCCCGCGACCGGCGTCGGCGAAGCGGCGACGGCCGTCGGCTACGAGCTGAAGAAGACCGGCGAGGACTTCACCTACGCGACGATCGTGGCGCGCACCGGCAATGTCGTGATCACGCTCACCTACAACGGCACCGGCTACGCGGGCGCAAAGAGCCCGTCCGCCTCCGACCTGATGGAGGACGCCGTGACGGCTACGAAGGAGGCTGTGGCCTCGGTCACCGCCGCCAACAAGTAGGTACCGCCAAGTAGGTTCCGCACCGGGCCGGTTGCCAGGGCCCGTCGCTCCCCGGAGGGACGGGCTCCGCAAGCATGTGCCAGGCTGTGCCCGCTGGATTCGAAAACGGGAGGGGATCGCGGGTGGCCGCGATGCAGCTGACACGCACGCACCGCATACTCATCGGGCTCGTCGTCGCAGGCGCGGTGATCATCGCCGCGATCGGCTTCGCGGGGTCGTACGCCGCCGTACGCGAGCTCGCCGTGAAGAAGGGCTTCGGCAACTTCTCTCTCGTCTTCCCGATCGGCATCGACGCAGGTATCTGCGTCCTCCTCGCCCTGGATCTGCTGCTGACCTGGCTGCGCATCCCCTTCCCGCTGCTGCGCCAGACGGCCTGGCTGCTCACCGTCGCCACCATCGCCTTCAACGGCGCGGCGTCCTGGCCCGACCCGCTCGGCGTCGGCATGCACGCGGTGATTCCGATCCTGTTCGTCGTCTCGGTCGAGGCGGCGCGGCACGCGGTGGGCCGGATCGCGGACATAACGGCCGACAAGCACATGGAGGGTGTACGTCTCACCCGCTGGCTGCTGTCCCCGATACCCACGTTCAAACTGTGGCGCCGGATGAAGCTGTGGGAGCTGCGCAGTTATGAGCAGGTCATCAAGCTCGAGCAGGACCGGCTGATCTACCAGGCCCGCCTTCAGGCCCGCTTCGGACGGGCGTGGCGCCGCAAGGCACCGGTGGAGTCGCTGATGCCGCTGCGCCTCGCGAAGTACGGCGTACCCCTGGCGGAGACTGCTCCCGCTGGGCTGGCCGCGGCGGGCATCGAGCCGGCGCTGCTCCCGCCGACACCGCAGCCCCAGCCCCAGCTGCCGCGGGCGCAGGGCCAGGCGCCCGGCGGCCAGGAGTGGCCCCAGGAGCACGAGGAATACGAGCAGTACGACGGCCGGGGCCAAGGCCAGATCCCGGGTGGCCAGGTCCAGGTCCAGGGAGACCAGCAGTACGCGGAGCAGCAGTACCCGCAGGAGAACCACGAGAGCCCCTGGTTCGCGGCTCCGCAGGTGCCGCAGGACGCGTACGAGAGTGCGTTCAACCCGACGTACGTCGAGGGCCTGGAGCCCACCCCGGTGCGTGTCCCGGCAGGCCCCGGCCGCACCCGCCCCCTCGGCGGCGTCGTCCCCGGCCAGCGCACGGACGACCGGACCCAGGCCCAGTACGCCGAGCCCCGCCCGGCCGCCGGGCAGGGTCCGCCGGCCGAGGAGTACGCCGACCCGGAGTCGGAGGCCGAGGAACTTCCGGTGTCCGGTCTGCCCGACGACCTCACGCGCGAGGAGGCGTACTTCAACGCCTTCCGCAAGTACGTCAGTGAGCACGGCGACTTCCCGAACGCCCGGCAGTTCGGCCTCTATCTGATGGACCTCTACGGCATCACCGGCCGCACCGGCGGCCCGCTGAGCGAGAGCTCGCTCAGGGGCTATCTGCGGGACTTCCGCTACCGCTACCAGACGGAACTGGACGCGGACGCGGAACACATCGCGTAACCAAAGCTCGCGGCAACGCCGGAGGGCCCTCGTCCGATCCCCGGACGAGGGCCCTCCGTACAGCGGCAGCCACAGCGGCAGCCGCGGCAGCAGCTACGCGCCGAGCAGCTTGCGCACCCGCTCCGCCCCCACCGCCAGCAGCAGCGTCGGCAGTCGCGGCCCGGTGTCCTTGCCGACCAGCAGGTGGTAGAGCAGCGCGAAGAAGGACCGCTGCGCGGCCTTCAGCTCCGGCGTCGGCTTGGCGTCGGGCTCCAGGCCCGCCAGCACCTTCGGTACGCCGTAGACCAGCGTCGTCAGACCATCCAGCGACCAGTGCGTGTCCAGCCCCTCCAGAAGCAGCCGCAGCGACTCGCGCCCCTGGTCGTCCAGCGAGCCGAGCAGCTCCGTGTCCGGCTCCTCGCGGACCAGGGTGCGCTGGTCGGCCGGGACCTGGGTGGTGATCCAGTTCTCGGCGCGGTCCAGCCGCGGCCGGGCCTCGTCCAGCGAGGACAGCGGGTTCGCCGGGTCCAGATCGCTCAGGATCCGGATCGTCTGCTCGTCGTGCCCCGCCGTGATGTCGACGACAGAGGCGAGCGTCCGGTACGACAGGGGGCGCGGCGTACGCGGCAGCTCACCCGCGGCCGTCCGCGCGGCCCGCGAGTGCGCCGCGGCGTCCGCCGGCAGCGCGGTCCCGTCCGCGACCTTGGCCTCCAGCTTGTCCCACTCGTCGTACAGCCGCTGGATCTCCTGGTCGAAGGCGATCTTGAAGGACTGGTTCGGCTTGCGGCGCGCGTACAGCCAGCGCAGCAGCGGCGCCTCCATAATCTTCAGCGCATCGGCCGGCGTCGGCACACCGCCCCGGGACGACGACATCTTCGCCATCCCGGAGATTCCGACGAACGCGTACATCGGGCCGATCGGCTGGACGCCGTCGAAGATCTCGCGCACGATCTGCCCGCCGACGACGAACGAGGATCCCGGCGAGGAGTGGTCGACACCGCTCGGCTCGAAGATCACGCCCTCGTACGCCCAGCGCATCGGCCAGTCGACCTTCCAGACCAGCTTGCCCCGGTTGAACTCGCTCAGCCGCACGGTCTCGCCGAAGCCGCAGGCCGTGCAGGTGTACACGAGCTCGGTCGTCTCGTCGTTGTACGAGGTGACGGTGGTCAGATCCTTCTCGCACTGGCCGCAGTACGGCTTGTACGGGAAGTAGCCGCCGGCACCGCCGCTGCCGTCG
This sequence comes from Streptomyces sp. NPDC048479, assembly GCF_040651435.1. Taxonomy (NCBI): domain Bacteria; kingdom Bacillati; phylum Actinomycetota; class Actinomycetes; order Kitasatosporales; family Streptomycetaceae; genus Streptomyces; species Streptomyces sp. NPDC048479. The sequence continues at coordinate 26,554 of NZ_JBEZKA010000004.1, read as the reverse complement.
TCCTCGGCGGCCGCGCCGGAACCCGCCGCCGCCTCCAGCTCCGCCTCGTCCACCGGCTTCTGCGACTTCTTCGCCGGAGCCTTCTTGGTCCGGTACTGGTCGAGGATCGCGTCGATCTTGCCCCGGCTCTTCATCGCGTGCAGGACCTGCTCGCGGTAGACACCCGAGGTGTACTGCTCGGTCTGGCTGATGCCGTTGTACTCGACACCCAGCTCGGCCAGCGCCTCGACCATCGCGGCCTTGAAGTGCTCGGCCCAGTTCGGGTGCGCCGACCCGGCCGGCGCGGGCACCGAGGTGAGCGGCTTGCCGATGTGCTCGCCCCACGAGTCGTCCACGCCGGGGACCCCGGCCGGCACCTTGCGGTACCGGTCGTAGTCGTCCCAGGAGATCAGATGCCGGACCTCGTGCCCGCGCCGCCGGATCTCGTCCGCGACCAGGTGCGGGGTCATCACCTCACGGAGATTGCCCAGGTGAATCGGGCCGGACGGCGACAGACCGGACGCGACGACGACCGGTTTGCCAGGCGCACGTCGCTCCGACTCGGCGATGACCTCGTCCGCGAAACGGGAGACCCAGTCGGTCTCGGTGCTGCTCTGAGCCACGATCGGCACGTCCTTGAATGCTTGGGGTTCTCTTGGGGTTCTCGACAGGCGTCGTACGTCATTGTCCCAGACGGAACGCCCCACTCGGAGGTTGCTCGTCCCGGACGGAAACCGGGCAGAAACTCGGGAGAGAGAGGCTGCCGCCCCGTGGGACACTTGACAACCGAAATAGACCTCTCGACGAGACTCGACAAGAACGGAAGCTCATGGCCTCGGTCCCTTCCCTCGCTTCGACCGTGCAGCAGCGCCTCGCGGACGCCCTCTCGGCAGCTCTGCCGGAGGCCGGTTCCGCCGACCCCCTGCTGCGACGTAGCGACCGGGCCGACTTCCAGGCCAACGGCATCCTGGCGCTCGCCAAGAAGCTGAAGGGCAACCCGCGCGAGCTGGCGGCCAAGGTCGTCGCGGGCCTGCCCACCGGTGACCTGATCGAGGAGATCGAGGTCTCGGGCCCCGGCTTCCTCAACATCACGCTCACCGACGAGGCGATCGTGAAGACCCTCGCCGCGCGCGCCACCGACGACCGGCTCGGCGTCCCGTACGCGCAGAACCCGGGCACCACGGTCATCGACTACGCCCAGCCGAACGTGGCCAAGGAGATGCACGTCGGCCACCTGCGCTCCGCGGTGATCGGCGACGCGATGGTCCAGATCCTGGAGTTCGCGGGCGAGAAGGTGATCAGGCGCCACCACATCGGCGACTGGGGCACCCAGTACGGCATGCTCATCCAGTACCTGATCGAGCACCCGCACGAGCTGGACCACGAGGGCGCCGAGGAGGTCACCGGCGAGGAGGCGATGTCCTCCCTGAACCGCATCTACAAGGCCTCGCGCGCGCTCTTCGACTCCGACGAGGCATTCAAGGACCGCGCCCGTAACCGGGTGGTGGACCTGCAGGCCGGGGACCCCGAGACGCGTGCCCACTGGCAGCGGTTCGTCGACGAGTCGAAGATCTACTTCTACTCGGTCTTCAACAAGCTCGACATGGAGATCCGCGACCCCGACATCGTCGGCGAGTCCGGCTACAACGACATGCTCGACGAGACCTGCCGCCTCCTGGAGGAGTCGGGCGTGGCGGTTCGCTCGGAGGGTGCGCTGTGCGTGTTCTTCGACGACGTGAAGGGACCGGACGGCAACCCGACCCCGCTCATCGTCAGGAAGAGCAACGGCGGTTACGGCTACGCGGCCACCGACCTCTCCGCCATCCGCGACCGGGTGCAGAACCTCAAGGCGAACACGCTCATCTACGTCGTGGACGCCCGGCAGTCCCTGCACTTCAAGATGGTCTTCGAGACCGCGCGCCGGGCGGGCTGGCTGAACGACGAGGTCAAGGCCGTCCAGCTGGCGTTCGGCACGGTGCTCGGCAAGGACGGCAAGCCGTTCAAGACCCGTGAGGGCGAGACGGTACGGCTGGTGGACCTGCTGGACGAGGCGGTGGAGCGGGCGACGGCGGTCGTGCGCGAGAAGGACGTCCAGAACCAGCTCACCGAGGAGGAGATCGCGGAGCGCGGTACGCAGGTGGGCATCGGCGCGATCAAGTACGCCGACCTGTCGACGTCGGCGGCGCGGGACTACAAGTTCGACCTGGACCAGATGGTGTCGCTGAACGGCGACACGTCCGTGTACCTGCAGTACGCGTACGCCCGTATCCAGTCGATCCTCCGGAAGGCGGGCGAGGTCAAGCCGGCCGCGCACCCGGAGCTCGAACTGGCTGCGGCGGAGCGAGCGTTGGGTCTGCACCTGGACCAGTTCGGCGAGACGCTGGCGGAGGTCGCGGGCTCGTACGAGCCGCACAAGCTGGCCGCGTACCTCTACCAGCTGGCGTCGCTGTTCACGACGTTCTACGACCAGTGCCCGGTCATCAAGCCCGCGCCTCCGCGTGAGGTCGCCGAGAACCGCCTGTTGCTCTGCGACATGACGGCCCGCACGCTCCACCAGGGCATGGCGCTCCTCGGCATCCGCACCCCCGAGCGCCTCTGACCCTCAGTCCCCTGAGGGTCTCGTCGTACGACAGAGACCCTCAGGGCGCGGGCTGCGCGACCCACGCGCTCTTGTCCGGCCAGTACCCGTACTCGGTCCGTCCCTTGATCGCGCTCGTACGGAACGGCTTCCCGTCGTCGTCGACACGTACCGTCCCCCGCCGGTCCCCGCTGCTCCAGTCGAGCTCCAGGTACCAGCTGACATCGTGTCCCTCGGTGTGGAGGTCGAGGTTGAGCACCTGCGGATCGTTGGACGCGACCTTGTACGGGAAGTCCTTGGCGGGCACGACGGTGTCGCCGTCCTGCCCCGCCACGGGCTTCACCAGCGGCTGCCCGGCATCCAGGTCGATGTCGAAGGCCTGCGGTGTGATGCCGCCACCGCAGCCGTAGGACATCGAGTACGCCTTCCAGTCGAGGGGTGCGCTGCGCGCAACGACCCGTACATGCACGGCGTTCAGCACCACCGAGTCCGCCGTCTTGCCCGTCGCGGTCAGCTGAAGCAGCATGTGGCCGCCGTCCACCCCGCCCAGCGCACGGGCCCAACTCCGGTTGTCCTGCGGCGCGGGCGGCGGCGGGACCGCGTCGGGGGCCTGGTCGAGTAGGTAGTACTGACCGCACGGCTCCTCCCAGTTGTACGAGCTGACGCCCACCCGCAGCGGTACTCCGCCGGCCTGAGCCGGAGCCGTGGAGGCCACGCCCTTGGACCGTGTCGCCGCCGGACTCCCGCTGGGCGAGGTGCTGGGGGCGGGGCTGCCGCTCGGCGAGGCGCTCGGTGACGCGGACCGGGGCGCGGCGGTGCCGGGCGGAGCACTGGCCCCGGCGACGGCGTGGGACTGCCCCTTGCCGTCCTGGTCCCGCGTGGCCGCGTGGCTCGCGACGAAGGCGGCCGGCACGGCGAGGGCGACAACGGCGCCTGCGGCGAGCGCGATCCGCAGCCTCTTGGGGTGGCGGGCGCGAGGCTCGACCGCGGCCTCGGGCACCGCCTCCGGCTCAGGCGCTTCCGGCACGAGGGCCGACCCGGGCACCACCTCCGGCACAGCCACTTCGGGCACGGGGTCGGGCGCCGCGCCCTCGGCCCGCGCGCGCCGCCGCGCGCCGTCCGCCAGGATCCATCGCCGGTGCAGCTCCACGAGCTCGTCCGGCGTCGCCGCGCACAGCCGGGCGAGCCGCTCCACGGGGGCGTACTCGGTGGGGACGGCATCGCCGTTGCAGTACCGGTGGAGCGTGGACGTACTCACATGCAGCTTGCCCGCGAGGACCCCGTAGCTGCGTCCCGAGCGGTCCTTGAGTTCCCTGAGCAGGGCCGCGAACTCCTCGGCCTCCAGCGTCGCCACGTGCTGTGTTCCCCCTCGTAAGCCTTGCCGACTGTCCCGGAACGCCGTTCCAGGGACGGGATATCCCCCCAGGTCACCGTACGCGCAAGCGTTCCAGCATCCCCAATGGTTCAGGGGCTGTTGCGGCCGGAATCACCCGCCGCGCAGTCTGTGATCGCACCGCACAGCCCACCGGGAAGCAACCGGAAGCAGCCATGCGAACCCGCATCCGCAACAGCCTCATCGATGTCACGGCCGTGCTTGTACTGATCGCAGCGACTGCGGTCGTCACGGCCCTCATCTGCCACTTCTGATCCACGGACGAACCACAGACGATCCACACGGGGAGAACCGAACACCATGCGCAACACCCGCATCCGCACCACCGCCGTCGCCGCCACCGCTCTGCTGGCCGCCCTCTCGCTGACGGCGTGCCAGTCCGACGACGACGCGAAGAACCCGGGCGCATCCGTGAGTCCCACCGCCGACCGGAGCAAGCCCGCGGCCGACCCCACGTCCACCCCCGCGGGCAGCGGCAAGGGCAACGGCGGCAGCAGCAGCGGCTCGGCGGCCGGCGACGGCAAGAGCAAGGACAAGGACAAGGACGAGAGTAAGGGGAAGGGCAACAGTGACCCCGGCCCCGTCACCGACGCCTGCAGCGGTGCGAACACCAAGGTCACCGTCAGCAAGGTGACCCGCCCCATCAACCACCTGCTGCTCACCGTGACCAACACCGGCTCCAAGGCGTGCAACGCCTACCATGCACCGCTGCTCCGCTTCGACGACGCACAGGCCGTCACGCAGGTCATGGAGGACAGCCGGCCGCAGGCGGTCACCACCCTCGCCCCCGGTGAGTCCGCGTACGCCTCCATCCTGCTGTCGAGCGCCGACGGCAGCGGCAAGGACGGCTACACGGCCAAGCGTCTGACCGTCCACTTCGCGCCGCGCAGCGGCTCGGGCTCGACCGGCACCCCCGTCGGACTCGCTCTGCCGGCGGGCACATACGCCGACTCCACCACCGCTGTCAGCTACTGGCAGAGCAGCATGGAGGACGCACTCACCTACTAAGGCGCGTAGGGCGTGCAAGGCGCCCAGCCCGCGTATACGCGTAGGGCGCACGCGTGCGTCCCCCGCCGGAAACCCCGGCGGGGGCCGCACCGCATCCCGTCACATCAGTGCGTGCGACTTTCTGCCCGAGGACTCGTCGATCTCCATGTGGGCCTTCTGCAGCAGCTGCGAGGCCATGTCCATGAGCGCTCGTGCGCCGGCGATCTCCTCGCCGACCCGCAGCTGTTCCGAATCGGAAGGGTGACGCTGGGCATTACCGTGGCCGCGTATTTCCGTGCCGTCGCCCAGCCTCACCATGGCGGCCGACCTGGTCCGGTCGCCTTCCTCGCTGAATTCCATCTCTACGTGCCATCCGACGAGTGTCTGCATGGCGGATCACCTCCGGTACCTCTTCCAGAGTGCGCCGCCGGAGCGCAGATCACCACTAGTCGATGACTTCGGGCCCGCCCAGCCGGGATGCGAGTGTGCCCAGGCCTGGCGGCCTCGTACTCACCTTCAGGTCAGTAGCTGACCAAATAGTCGGTACTTGTGGGCATTCCAGCGCGGCATGAGGATCGGGGGAGATCCCTTACGTCCCATCCAAGGAGCCCTTCCATGTCCGCGCCCAAGCCCGCCGTATCCGTTCTCGGCCTCGGCCTGATGGGCTCTGCCCTCGCCGCCGCCTTTCTGAAGGCCGGGCACCCCGTCACCGTCTGGAACAGATCCGCCGCCAGGACCGGTCCGCTGGTCGCCCAGGGCGCACTCCCCGCCGCAACCCCGGTGGACGCCGTGGCCTCGAGCCCGCTCGTCGTCGTCTGCCTGCTGACCAACGAGAACGTCCAGGAACTCCTGGCCACCCTCGGCGACGACCTCGCGGGCAGGGCGCTGGTCAATGTCACCAACGGAACCCCCGCCCAGGCACGGGAGTTGGCGGCTTGGGCTACAGAACAGGGCGCGGACTACCTCGACGGCGGCATCATGGCCGTACCGCAGATGATCGCGGGCCCGCACGCGTACGTCCTCTACAGCGGCCCTCAGCGGACGTTCGACGCCCACCGCGAGACGCTGTCCGCCCTCGGCGGCACAAACTACGTCGGCACCGACCCCGGCCTCGCCGCTCTCTACGACCTGGCGCTGCTGACCGGCATGTACGGCATGGTCCTCGGCGTGATGCAGGCCTACGCCCTCGTGCGTACGGAGGACATCCCGGCCACCGAGTTCTCCGAGCTCCTGGTCCCCTGGATCAACGCAATGCTCGCGGGCGCGCCCCAGTGGGCCAAAGCGATCGACTCGGGCCGGCACCTCACGGACGTCTCCAGCCTCGCCGTGAACCACGCGGCCTTCCCCAACTTCCTCGCCGCCTTCCGCGAGCAGGGCGTCAGAACTGATCTTTTCGAGCCCTTCCAGGCGATCCTGGACCGCGCGATGGCGGAGGGCTACGAAGCCGACGGCCTGTCCCGCATCGCCGACCTGCTCAGGAAGTGACGGCGAACTCGCACCACACGATCCTTGCTCTGAGCCGATTGTCAGTGGCCGCCCCTAAAGTCGCCTGCATGGTGATCAACCCGAACGCACTCGGCCTCGATCTGCCGCCCGGTGCCATGCGCGTCCAGCCGTCCCTCTGGTACGCGAACGAGCCCGCGCAGGACAACACTTGGGCGCAACTCCTGCCCGCACGGGAGGCGTCGGGCATGCACCCTGTGCTGCTTGTGAACGGCAAGGACCACACCTGGGACCGGGATCTCGGACTCGGCCAAGTGTCGGATCCGGACGACCACGACGCCGCCGAGGTTCTGCCGGCCCTGTGGGACTACGTCCAGGCCGAGGACGGCGACGAGGACGACGCGGACACCATCGCGCCCTTCACGACCGAGTGGCCCGGCCTCGCCCCGGCAGGCGAGCCGGAGGCCGACCCGGACGTCACGGCCGCCCGCGTCGCCGCCGGGCTGCTGGAGGCCGGGCAACTCGGGGACGCCCGGGCAGGGTTGATCCCCGTGCGCCGCAGCGCGGACATACCCGCGGCGCTGGGCTGGACCGGCGCCCGCAATCACGCGGACATCGGCCTGCTGTCCGCCGTGCTGCGCTCGTGGGAGGACCGCTTCGGCATACGGGTCGTCGCGCTCCACTTCGACCGCCTGGACGTCTCCGTCGCGGCACCGCCCCGCACGATGACGGAGGCCCTCGCCGTCGCCGCCGAGCACCACGCGTTCTGCCCGGACAACGTATGGCAGGGGTACGACACGATCCGCGAGTACGCGGCGGAGGCTCTCCTCGGCCGACAGCACTGGACCTTCTGGTGGGACTGACGGACATTTTCAGCTGAACTTCCGTCACATTGGTCTATACCTTGACTCGATCACGACAACGCGCTTGAGTGTGCGGCACAGCCCCCCACCGCGGCCTGTCCGGACGGCAACTGTCGCTCCGGACAAGGCCGTTGCCGCGTAAAGGAGTCAGCGAGTGCTGAGACACCGCATCATGGCGTTGCTCGTCGCGATCCTCGTCGGAAGCGGAGTGGCGGCAGCCTTCATGCCCGCCGCGTCTGCCGCCTCCGCGGATGCCTGCACGTCCGCGCCGAACTGGTCCGCCGGTACTTCGTACGTCACTGGCAACGTTGTCAAGTACACGGACGGCAAGTACTACATAGCCGAGCACGACAACCCGGGATACGACCCCACCATCAGCACCTGGTTCTGGGACCCGTACACCTGTAGCGGCGGCGGGGACCCGTCCCCGACCGGCTTCGTCGTGAGCGAGGCGCAGTTCAACCAGATGTTCCCGAGCCGGAATTCGTTCTACACCTACAGCGGACTGAAGGCCGCACTGAGCGCATACCCGGGCTTCGCGAACACCGGCAGCGACACCGTCAAGAAGCAGGAGGCCGCGGCCTTCCTCGCGAACGTCAGCCACGAGACCGGCGGCCTGGTCTACGTCGTGGAGCAGAACCAGGCCAACTACCCGCACTACTGTGACTGGAGCCAGTCCTACGGCTGCCCGGCCGGCCAGGCGGCGTACTACGGCCGCGGGCCGATCCAGCTCAGCTGGAACTTCAACTACAAGGCGGCGGGCGACGCACTCGGCATCGATCTGCTCAACAACCCCTGGCTTGTGCAGAACGACGCGGCGGTGGCCTGGAAGACCGGCCTCTGGTACTGGAACACCCAGAACGGCCCGGGCACGATGACCCCCCACAACGCCATGGTCAACCAGGCGGGCTTCGGCCAGACCATCCGCTCCATCAACGGCTCCCTGGAGTGCGACGGCAAGAACCCGGCGCAGGTCCAGAGCCGCGTCAACAGCTACCAGTCGTTCACCCAGATCCTCGGCGTCGCCCCCGGCGGCAACCTGTACTGCTGACAACCCCGGAAACGGGCTGCGGGCCGGGGAGAACAGTCCCCCGGCCCGCAGCCGCACCATTTTCCGGCTCAGAGCGTGCGCGCGACCTCCGTCGCCCAGTAGGTCAGGATCATCTGCGCACCGGCCCGCCGGATACCGGTCAGGGTCTCCAGAATCGCCTTGTCCCGGTCGATCCAGCCCTTCTCGGCGGCGGCCTCGACCATCGCGTATTCACCGCTGATCTGGTACGCGGCGACCGGCACGTCCACGGCGTCCGCGACCTTCGCCAGCACATCGAGATACGGACCAGCGGGCTTGACCATCACCATGTCGGCGCCCTCGGCCAGGTCCAGCGCCAACTCCCGCAGGGACTCCCGGAGGTTGGCCGGGTCCTGCTGATACGTCTTGCGGTCGCCGCGCAGCGAGGACCCGACGGCCTCCCGGAACGGCCCGAAGAAGGCGGAGGAGTACTTGACGGTGTACGCGAGGATCGAGACGTCCTCGTGTCCCGTCTGGTCCAGCGCATCACGGATGACGCCGACCTGGCCGTCCATCATCCCGCTGGGCCCGACGACATGGACGCCCGCGTCCGCCTGGACCTGCGCCATCTCGGCGTACCGCTCGAGCGTCGCGTCATTGTCGACGCGCCCTTCGGCGTCCAGCACCCCGCAGTGCCCATGATCGGTGTACTCGTCCAGACAGAGATCGGACATGATCACGAGCTCGTCACCGACCTCGGCCTTCACATCCCGGATCGCGACCTGCAGAATCCCGTCCGGATCCGTCCCCGCGGTCCCCGCGGCGTCCTTCTTCACGTCCTCAGGCACCCCGAACAGCATGATCCCGGCCACCCCGGCCTCAAGCGCCTCGACGGCCGCCTTCCGCAGGGTGTCGCGGGTGTGCTGCACGACGCCGGGCATCGCGGAGATGGGCACGGGCTCACTGATCCCTTCCCGCACGAAGGCGGGCAGGATCAGATCGGCGGGGTGGAGCCGCGTCTCGGCAACCATGCGCCGCATCGCGGGGGTCGTGCGCAGCCGCCGCGGCCGCGCGCCGGGAAAGGATCCGTACGCAGTCATAGGGGCAACGCTACGCCGGGTGGGGGCGCGCGATTGCCGACAGGGTGTCGGGCCCGCCCGGGCCCTGCCGGAGCTCCGCCCCGGCCCCCGGGCCTCAAACACCGGCGGGGCTCCTTGTTGGGGCTCCGCCCCAAGCCCCGCTCCTCAAACGCCGGAGGGGCTGGGATGTCCGGGAAACCCGGCCCGTCCGGCGATTGAGGACACGGCCGAAGGCCGTACCGGGGTATGGGGGCTGCCCCCGGTTACGGGAAGGGGCGGGGTGGGGAAACGCCCCGAAGGCGATCCGCACCCCGCCCCCGCACCGAACTACGTCGTACGGCGCCTGCGACCGCCAGGACGCCGCTCGCTCGGACGCGTCACCTGCTCGCCCGCCTCCACCGCCGCCGCCCGACGCTGCGCGCCGAACTCCGCCAGCGCCTCCGCCAGCTTGTGCACCGACGGCTCCGGCGACAGCACGTCCACCCGCAGCCCGTGCTCCTCCGCCGTCTTGGCGGTCGCCGGACCGATGCATGCGATCACGGTCACGTTGTGCGGCTTGCCGGCTATGCCCACCAGATTCCGCACGGTGCTCGACGACGTGAACAGCACCGCGTCGAACCCACCGCCCTTGATGGCCTCGCGCGTATCCGCCGGCGGAGGCGACGCCCGCACCGTCCGGTACGCGGTCACGTCGTCGACCTCCCAGCCCAGCTCGATGAGGCCCGCCACCAGCGTCTCGGTGGCGATGTCCGCACGCGGCAGGAAGACCCGGTCGATCGGGTCGAAGACCGGGTCGTACGGCGGCCAGTCCTCCAGCAGACCGGCGGCCGACTGCTCCCCGCTCGGCACCAGATCAGGCTTGACACCGAAATCAACCAGCGCGGCAGCGGTCTGCTCGCCCACCGCGGCGACCTTTATCCCCGCGAAAGCGCGCGCGTCGAGCCCGTACTCCTCGAACTTCTCCCGCACCGCCTTCACGGCGTTCACGCTCGTGAAAGCGATCCACTCATAGCGGCCCGTCACCAGGCCCTTGACCGCACGCTCCATCTGCTGGGGCGTCCGCGGCGGCTCGACGGCGATCGTCGGCACCTCGTGCGGCACGGCTCCATAGCTCCGCAGCTGGTCGGAGAGCGAAGCCGACTGCTCCTTGGTCCGCGGCACGAGCACCTTCCAGCCGAAGAGCGGCTTGGACTCGAACCACGAGAGCTGGTCCCGCTGGGCGGCGGAGCTGCGCTCACCGACCACCGCTATGACCGGCCGGTGACCCTGCGGGGAGGGCAGTACCTTCGCCTGCTTCAGGACCTGCGCAATCGTCCCCAGCGTCGCGGACCAGGTCCGCTGCCGCGTCGTCGTACCGGCGACAGTCACGGTCAGCGGGGTGTCCGGCTTGCGGCCCGCGGCCACCAGCTCGGCCGCCGCCGCGGCAACCGTCTCCAGCGTCGCGGAGACGACGACCGTGCCGTCGCTCGCGCCGACCTCGGTCCAGCACCGCTCACTCGCGCTACGGGCGTCGACGAAACGGACGTCGGCGCCCTGCGCGTCGCGCAGCGGCACACCGGCGTAAGCGGGCACGCCCACCGCCGTGGCGACACCCGGCACGACCTCGAAGGGAATCCCCTCCGCGGCGCACGCGAGCATCTCCTGACCTGCGTTTCCGTCGAGGCCAGGGTCGCCGGAGACTGCGCGGACGACCCGCTTGCCGACCCTTGCGGCCTCCATGACAAGATTGGCCGCATCCCTGAGGACGGGGATCCCGGCGGCTGTTGACGCGTCGTCAACAACCGTCAGTTCAGGCGTGCTTACGCTCGCTCGCGCATGGCTGCGTACCACGTCGAGCACATCTGGCTCGGCGATCAGTACGTCCGCACCCGCGAGCGCCTCGACGGCGCGCAGTGTCAGCAGTCCGGGGTCGCCGGGTCCGGCGCCGAGGAAGGTGACGTGCCCGTGTCCGTGTGCAGGAAGGGCCGGAAGGTTGGTGGGGCTCAACGTGCTCGCTCCCCCATAAGACCGGCCGCACCCTTGGCGAGCATCTCGGACGCGAGTTCGCGACCGAGCGCGACGGCGTCGCTGTGCGACGTGGGTACAGGACCGGTGGTGGACAACTGCACCAGCGTCGAGCCGTCGGTCGTGCCGACGACGCCGCGCAGGCGCATTTCGGTGACAACCTGTCCGTCGGCCAGCAGGTCGGCCAGCGCACCCACAGGTGCGGTGCAGCCGGCCTCCAGGGCGGCGAGCAGGGAACGCTCGGCGGTCACGGCGGCCCGGGTGTACGGGTCGTCGAGCTCGGCGAGTGCGGCGGTGAGGTCCGCGTTGACCGCGGCGCACTCGATCGCCAATGCCCCCTGGCCGGGGGCGGGCAGGACGAAGTCGACCGCCAGGAAGTCGGTGACCTCGTCGATCCTGCCGATGCGGTTGAGCCCGGCCGCGGCAAGAACCACGGCGTCGAGCTCCCCGCTCCGTACATATCCGATCCGCGTATCGACATTGCCGCGGATCGGCACAGTCTCGATCGCCATGCCATGGCTGCGCGCGTACGCGTTGAGCTGCGCCATCCGGCGCGGCGAACCGGTGCCGATCCGGGCGCCGTTCGGCAGCCGGTCCAACGTCAGTCCGTCGCGCGCGACCAGCACGTCCCGCGGGTCCTCGCGCAGCGGCACGGCCGCCAGCGCCAGGTCGTCGGGCTGCGCGGTCGGCAGGTCCTTCAGCGAGTGAACGGCGAAGTCGACGTCACCCCGCAGCAGGGCGTCCCGCAATGCGGTGACGAAGACCCCCGTACCGCCGATCTGCGCGAGATGCTCACGGGAGGTGTCCCCGTACGTGGTGATCTCGACAAGCTCGACGGCACGGCCGGTCAACTGGCGCACCGCCTGAGCCACTTGCCCGGACTGGGCCATGGCCAGCTTGCTGCGCCTGGTCCCGAGCCTCAGTGCCCTCTCGGTCATACTCGCCCTCGGTTCTTGACGTCGGCGTCATTCAGGTCGGCCCGGCTGACGGAGGCGACCGTCTCCGGGTCGAGGTCGAAGAGTGTCCGCAGCGCGTCCGCGTACCCGGCGCCACCGGGCTCGCTGGCCAGCTGCTTCACCCGCACGGTGGGCGCGTGCAGGAGCTTGTCGACGACGCGGCGCACGGTCTGGGTGATCTCGGCGCGCTCCTTGTCGTCCAGGTCGGGTAGGCGGCCCTCGAGCCGAGCGACCTCGCCGGCGACGACATCGGCGGCCATGGTGCGCAGAGCGACGACGGTCGGAGTGATGTGCGCGGCGCGCTGGGCGGCGCCGAAGGCGGCCACCTCGTCGGAGACGATGCCGCGCACCTGGTCCACGTCGGCGGCCATCGGGGCGTCGGCGGAGGCCTCGGCGAGCGACTCGATGTCGACGAGCCGTACGCCGGCGAGCCGGTGGACGGCACCGTCGATGTCACGGGGCATGGCGAGGTCGAGCAGCGCGAGCCGGACGGGCGCGGTGGCTGTGGCGCCCCGCGCGTGCACGGCTCCGGCGACCCGGGTGTCCCGGGGCGCGTTGTCGACCCACGCCTGGTGCTGCGCAAGCGCATCGGGCCCGGGCCCGTCGCCGAGCCCGACGGGGCACGCCCCGGCGGCTTCGTCGAGGTCCACCGCGGCGCCGAGGCCGGCCGGACCACCCACGCCCGGCGCATCCGCGCCGACCGGGCCGGCCGGGTCCGTGATCCGGGCGGACGGTTCGCGGTCCGCCGCGTCCGAGCCCCCCGCAGCCGACTTGTCGGCCACGCGGCCGTCGCGCGCCGCGGCCGCGGCAAGACGGGCCACCAGACTGCCGTCCGGCGCCCGCAGATCGCTACCCGCCACCGGGAACGCCACCGGCACCACGTGCTCCGCGAGCGCCGCGGCAACGGACTCGGCCGTCAGGACCAGACCCGTCGCACCGGTGCAGGACACCGCCACATCGGCACGTGTCAGCTCGTCGGCAACATCGGCCATGGACACGGCGTGCACGCTCACCCCGCCCGGCTCCGTCAGCACCGCGGCCAGTCGCTCCGCGCGCTCCAGCGTCCGGTTGGCGATGACGAGTTCACGGACACCCAGGCGCGCCAGCGTCGTCGCGGCGAGCGAGGACATCGAGCCGGCGCCGATGACCAGCACCCGCTTGTCCGCCGCCCATGCCTCGACGGTGGCGCCCGCAGCCAGCTGCTCGAGACCGAAGGTGACGAGCGACTGCCCGGCCCGGTCGATCCCGGTCTCGCTGTGCGCGCGCTTGCCGACGCGAAGGGCCTGCTGGAACAGGTCGTTGATCAGCCGGCCCGCGGTGTGCAGGTCCTGCCCGAGCGCGAGAGCGTCCTTGATCTGCCCGAGGATCTGACCCTCGCCGACGACCATGGAGTCCAGACCGCAGGCCACCGAGAAGAGGTGGTGCACGGCCCGGTCCTCGTAGTGCACATACAGATACGGAGTGAGCTCCTCGAGCCCCACCCCGCTGTGCTGTGCGAGCAGGGTCGAGAGCTCGGCGACACCGGCGTGGAACTTGTCCACGTCCGCGTACAGCTCGATGCGGTTACAGGTGGCCAGCACCGCCGCCTCGGCCGCGGGCTCCGCGGCGAGGGTGTCCTGCAACAGCTTGACCTGCGCATCAGCGGACAGCGAGGCCCGCTCCAGCACGCTCACCGGCGCACTGCGATGGCTCAGCCCGACGACCAGGAGACTCATGCCGGCATCACGGCGGGCATGTCCCCGTCGGGTCCCTTCCGGCCTGCGGCCTCGGCTTCCTCGCCGGCCTTCCGCTGCTCGTGGAAGGCGAGGATCTGCAGCTCGATCGAGAGATCGACCTTGCGCACATCGACGCCGTCGGGCACCGAGAGGACGGTGGGGGCGAAGTTGAGGATCGAGGTGACACCGGCCGCGATCAGCCGCTCGCACACCTGCTGCGCGGCGCCGGCGGGCGTCGAGATGACACCGATCGACACTCCGTTGTCGCTGATGATCTTCTCGAGTTCGTCCGTGTGCTGGACGGGCATCCCGGCGACCGGCTTCCCGGCCATCTCCGGGTCCGCGTCGATCAGCGCGGCGACCCGGAAACCCCGGGAGGCGAAACCGCCGTAGTTGGCGAGCGCGGCGCCGAGGTTACCGATACCGACGATGACCACGGGCCAGTCCTGCGTCAGACCGAGCTCGCGCGAGATCTGGTAGACGAGGTACTCGACGTCGTAGCCGACACCGCGTGTCCCGTAGGAGCCCAGGTAGGAGAAGTCCTTGCGCAGCTTCGCGGAGTTGACTCCGGCGGCGGCGGCGAGTTCCTCCGACGAGACCGTGGGGACGGACCGCTCGGACAGCGCGGTCAGGGCGCGCAGGTACAGCGGAAGTCGGGCGACGGTGGCCTCGGGGATTCCTCGGCTACGGGTCGCCGGTCGGTGATTTCGGCCAGTTGCCACGGTGCTCCTGCGGGATGAGCGAGGCTGCAGGCGGCCGTATGACACAGGACCGCCCCGTCGAATGCAGGCTATGTCTTTGTGAACGCGTGCACAAAGATGGTGTCCGTTTTGTCCGTGCAAAGTGACCGGGGTCACGCCATCCGATCGCGCGACCCTGGAACCGCGGACCGCACCGGTCCATTGGAGACCCGAAGGGGGCAAAGCCGTACACACTCCTCACGAATACGCCCCCGAGACCGCTTACTGTGCCCTGTCCGCATCGCGTCCCGATAGAGCCCGGACCGCGTCGGAAAGCCCGAGCAAAACGACCCCGATGGTTTCCGGCGTCGCAGTTACGCCCCCAGTGCGCGGCGCAGTCGTCCTGCATCCACGCGCCAGAACGTGTGCTGCTCGCCGTCGACCAGTACGACCGGAATCTGCTCCCAGTACGCCCGGTGCAGCGCCTCGTCCTGGGTGATGTCCTTCTCCTCCCAGGACGCACCGGTCTCGGTACACACCTCCTGGACCACGGCCCGCGCGTCGTCACAGAGGTGACACCCGGGCTTCCCGATCAGCGTCACCACCCGCTCGCCGGCCTTCTTCTTCGTTCGTCGCAGCACAGGACTCATGTGCCCATTCTCCGCCCGCACCGGAGAGATACGGCACGCGTCCCGTACGCCCGAATCGCCTGTTTAACGGGCTGGTCGCGGAGAGTTCACGTCAACGCATCCCGGGGGGTCGGGAAGTACCGAACAGACTGGCTATGCTCACGACATGGCCGCACTGGGATGGCTCACCCCCCGTAGGCGCTCCGCCACCGCGCGGAGCGTGCTCGCAGGCGAGGCAGCAGCCGAGGCAGCGCGCAAGTCGTCGCAGCAGTTCGAGGCACTCGAGGCACTCGAAGCGCAGGACGACACTGCCCCGGCCGCCGAACCGGATTTCCCCGTCGCCGGGGACGACCGGGCCGCCGCCTTCTTCGACCTCGACAACACCGTGATGCAGGGCGCCGCGATCTTCCACTTCGGCCGCGGCCTGTACAAGCGGAAGTTCTTCCAGCGCCGTGAACTGGCCCGGTTCGCCTGGCAGCAGACCTGGTTCCGGCTCGCCGGAGTCGAGGATCCGGAACATATGCAGGACGTCCGCGAATCCGCCCTGTCCATCGTGAAGGGCCACCGCGTCTCCGAGCTGATGTCGATCGGGGAGGAGATCTACGACGAGTACATGGCCGACCGCATCTGGCCCGGAACCCGCGCTCTCGCCCAGGCCCACCTCGACGCCGGGCAGAAGGTCTGGCTGGTGACCGCCGCCCCCGTCGAGACCGCGACGATCATCGCCCGCCGCCTCGGCCTGACCGGCGCGCTGGGCACTGTCGCCGAGTCCCTCGACGGCGTGTACACCGGAAAGCTCGTGGGCGAGCCGCTGCACGGCCCCGCAAAGGCCGAGGCCGTACGCGCACTGGCCGCCGCCGAGGGCCTGGACCTGACCCACTGCGCGGCGTACAGCGACTCGCACAACGACATCCCGATGCTGTCACTGGTGGGGCATCCGTACGCCATCAACCCGGACACCAAGCTCCGCAAGTACGCGCGAGCGCGTGAGTGGCGGCTGCGCGACTACCGGACGGGCCGCAAGGCCGCCAAGGTCGGCATCCCGGCGGCAGCCGGTGTGGGCGCCATCGCGGGCGGCACCGCGGCCGCGGTCGCCCTGCACCGCCGCCGCCGTTGACGCAGGGCTCGCACGCCGCCGCCGCTCCGACGCCGACACCGACTCCTGCGATCCTGCGACTCCTGCACGGCGCCGACACGTACAGCGACGCTGACCCGTACGGCGACGACAGCCCTTTCCGCGGGCAATCCTGCCTCTTACCCCTGGGCGCTCCCGCCAGTCCTGTTGCCGCGTGTCGGGCACAATCCACCGCGCGACACGACAGATCACGAAGCAATTCGATCAACAAGTGCTCACAATATGCGACTTGATCCGTCGCCTAGGCGTAACAGAAGCGACGGAAACGACGATTTGAGCAACTGGGTGTAGCAACGCCTGTACGAAGCGTTATTCTCCTCAGACGCATGACGGACCCCACCAGTCCCCACGACGGGTGAAAGGTCCCGCACTGCACGTGATGCAAGCTCTGCCTCTGGGAGTCCCGTGTACCCACACGTCGGGGTTGACGCCTCGGGCCTGGCTACGCTGCGCGCAGCGGTCCTCGACCACTTGCGCGGCTTCGTCCCCACCGCGTACGCCGTCCCCGCATTCGCCATGCCCCGCCTTGCCACAAGCGGCCCGGCCGCCCCCTGCTATGCCCTGGCCGACGGCATCGAGAAGATGCCGGGGCGCAGCGCCGTCGTTGAGGGGCGGAGGTCGGGCGACGGGCGCGAGGTCGGCAGACGGGGCAGTCGGGGCGCCACCGGCTCCTCGACCACCGCCCGTCGGCCCAGCGCCGACAGCGACAGCGCCCGCATGATGGACCTGGTCGAGCGCGCCCAGGCGGGCGAGGCCGACGCCTTCGGCCGCCTCTACGACCAGTACAGCGACACCGTCTACCGCTACATCTATTACCGCGTGGGCGGAAAGGCGACGGCGGAGGACCTCACCAGCGAGACCTTCCTGCGCGCCCTGCGCCGTATCTCCACCTTCACCTGGCAGGGCCGCGACTTCGGCGCCTGGCTGGTCACGATCGCCCGCAATCTGGTGGCCGACCATTTCAAGTCCAGCCGCTTCCGGCTGGAAGTCACCACCGGAGAGATGCTCGACGCCAATGAGGTCGAGCGCAGCCCGGAGGACTCGGTCCTCGAGTCCCTGTCGAACGCCGCACTGCTGGACGCGGTCCGCAAGCTCAACCCTCAGCAGCAGGAATGCGTGACCCTGCGCTTCCTGCAGGGCCTCTCGGTCGCCGAGACGGCCAGGGTGATGGGCAAGAACGAGGGCGCGATCAAGACCCTCCAGTACCGGGCGGTGCGCACACTGGCCCGGCTCCTCCCCGACGACGCCCGCTGACCGACCCCCAACTCACCATCGGTGACGCCTTGATGACGCACTGGTCACATCATCCTTCGTGCGTAACCCAAGTGCCGCGACGCTCGTTGTTCGGGATGCAGGCTCCCTGTGGTCACGCCACGCCCACAGCCACTCACTCGATCGTGTGGATGTGTTCAAGGCGTGCAACCATCCGGACCCCCAGGGGAGTCGATCGTCATGACGAGAGGAGGTGCCGCCAGTGATCGCGAACGTTTCGGCGCGCCGGCGGGCGAACGCCTTCGCCCAGGCTTTGGAAGATCAGGCGGCCGAGCAGCCCGAAGAGTCGGTCGAACCGACCGAGCACGGACGGCTGTTGGCTCTGGCGAACGGACTCGGCGAGCTGCCGAAACCGGAGATGGACCCCGAGGTCAAAGTGGTGCAGCGAGCACAGCTCGTGGCCGCCATGGAAGCGATGTTCGCCGCGGGGGGTGCGTCCGCGGGCCCTACGGTGCCCGAGCAGCGGACAGCCGGCCGCGGCGCCCATCGGGCCTCCCCGCTCCGGAAAATGCGACCACGCTCCCGCTGGTCCAAGGGCCTCGCAGCCGGTGGTCTCACCGTCGGTGTGGCCGCGGGAGCCTTCAGCGGAGTGGCCGCTGCCAGCTCCGACGCCCTTCCCGGTGACTCGCTGTACGGGCTGAAGCGTGGCATGGAAGATTTCAAGCTCGACATGGCGGACGACGACTCCGACCGCGGCGGGCTCTACCTCGACCATGCCTCCACCCGACTCAGCGAGGCTCGCCGACTGATGGAACGCGGCCGGGCGGGCGCCATGGACCACGAGTCGCTGGGCGAGGTCCGCCGCGCGCTCAACGGCATGAGACACGACGCCACCGAGGGCCACCGCCTGCTCCACGAGGCGTACGAGAGAGACGGCTCCCTCGGCCCGATGGCGAGGCTCGATTCGTTCTCCCGGTCCCACCGCGACGCCTGGAACGGGCTCCGCGACCGGCTGCCCGCCCAGCTGACCGACGTCGGCGACGAAGTGAGCTCTGTCTTCGACGCCATAGACCAGGAGGTCGGCCCGCTGGAGACGCTGCTGCCACGCGTCCCGGAAAAGGGCGGCCGCGGCTCCCAGCGCCCCGGCGCCACCCAGGGCTCCAGCAACAGCTGGGGCCCGGGCCGTACGACACCGTCCTCACCGGCGACCGGCGACGGCCGTGCGGGAGACAGCGGCAATCCTCGTCCGTCCGGTTCGGGCAGCACGGCGGACGACGGCCTGCTCGGTGGGAACACGGGTGGCCTGTTCGAGCACCCGTCGAGCGGCACCACACCGTCCCCGACGGGCAACAACTCCACACAGCCGACGCCGGACGTCACGATCCCACCGCTGCTGCCGGGGATCCTGCCGGGCCTCGGACTCAACAGCGAGGACGATTAGCAGGTCGGCACGTACGAAGGTGGGCACCCCTGGGAAGGGGTGCCCACCTTCGTACGTCTGTTCAATCAGCTGATACGTATCTTCAGAAGAACCGCGTCAGAAAAACCACGTCAGAAGAACACAGACCGGCGCTGCACCAGCAGCTTGTACAGCGTGTGCTGAATCTGCTCCCGTACCTGATCCGTCAGATTGAACATCAGCATCGGGTCCTCCGCCGCCTCCGGCGGAAACCCGTCCGTCGGGATCGGCTCGCCGAACTGGATCGTCCACTTCGTCGGCAACGGCACCGCGCCCAGCGGCCCCAGCCACGGAAACGTCGGCGTGATCGGGAAGTACGGGAACCCGAGCAGCCGCGCCAGCGTCTTCGCGTTGCCGATCATCGGGTATATCTCCTCGGCCCCGACGATCGAGCACGGCACAATCGGCGCCCCTGCCCGCAGCGCCGTCGACACGAACCCGCCCCGCCCGAACCGCTGAAGCTTGTAACGGTCGCTGAACGGCTTGCCGATGCCCTTGAAGCCCTCCGGCATCACGCCGACGACCTCGCCGCGCTGCAGCAGCCGTTCCGCGTCCTCCGCGCACGCCAGGGTGTGCCCGGCCTTGCGAGCCAGTTCGTTGACCACCGGCAGCATGAAGACCAGATCCGCGGCGAGCAGCCGCAGATGCCGGTTGGCCGGATGGTTGTCGTGGACGGCGACCTGCATCATCAGCCCGTCCAGCGGAAGCGTTCCGGAGTGGTTGGCCACCACCAGCGCCCCGCCCTCGGACGGGATGTTCTCGATGCCCTTCACCTCGACCCGGAAGTACTTCTCGTACAGCGGCCGGACCATCGACATCAGGACCTGGTCGGTGAGCTCCTTGTCGTAACCGAACTCGTCGACCTCGTAGTCACCGGTGACACGCCGCCGCAGAAACGCCAGGCCGCCGGCGATCCGCCGCTCCCAGCCGCCTCCGGCCGCCGGCTCTTGGCTCGTGAGAGGCTCCTGGCCCGCCTCGGCGGCCCGCGCCGATCCCCGGCGCTCCCCGTCCTTCTGCTGCCCCGGCAGCGGGCTGACCGGAACCTCCCGCACCGCCGCGGGCTCGGCCTTCCGGCGCTTGCCCCCCGCGGGGCGCCGCCGCGCCGAGCGCTGCGCGCTGCCGCGCGAACGGTCGTCGTCGAACGGAATGACCTTGGCGTCCGCCATCGTTGGCTGCGCTCCTTATTCGGCGTCGCTCTGAGTCGTCTTCATGGTCGTCCTACTCGATCGAGTTGATCGATCGCCCTAGTCCCGCGCCTTGCCCGCGGCCGTCGTGCTCGTACTGCCTGCCAACGGCAGTACCGCGGCCACCTGGTCCACAGCCCTGGCGAGCGCGTCCGGCGGCAGCAGCCCCGGCCCGCGGCTGCGTGCGAAGTCCGCGAAGGTCTCCGCTGTTGTGTACTTCGGCACGAACCCGAGTGTGTCGCGCATCTGAGTGGTGCTCACCACCCGGCCGTGCGTGAGCAGCCGGATCTGTTCGGGCGAGAAGTCCGTGATGCCGATCGTACGCAGCGCGGAGCCGACCCAGGTGACCGCAGGCAGCAGAATCGGCATCGTCGGCCGCCCCAGCCGCCGAGAACACTGCGAGAGCAGCAGCACACCATCACCCGCGACATTGAACGTGCCGCTGTTGAGCGTGCCGCGCCGCGGCTCGTGCAGGGCGATCCGCAGCACATCGATCACATCGTCCTCGTGGACGAACTGCAGCCGCGGGTCGTAGCCGAAGACAGTCGGCATGACGGGCAGCGAGAAGAACTCGGCGAGCGGAGAGTCGGCGCACGGCCCGAGGATGTTCGCGAAGCGCAGTACGCACACGGCCACATCCGGCCGCCGCCGTGCGAAGCCCCGTACGTACCCCTCGACCTCGACCGTGTCCTTGGCGAACCCACCGCTCGGCAGCGACTTGGGCGGCGTGGTCTCGTTGAAGACCGCCGGGTCCCGGGGCGCGGAGCCGTACACACTCGTACTGGATTTGATGACCAGCCGCTTCACGGTCGGCGACTTCTGGCAGGCACCCAGCAGCTGCATGGTGCCGATGACATTGGTTTCCTTCACCGTCGCACGGCCGCCGGTGCCCAGCGGCGTACCGGTGACATCCATGTGCACGACGGTGTCGACGGCATGCTCGGCAAGCACGCGCGCGATGGCGGGCTGGCGGATATCAGCACGGACGAAATCGGCCCCGCCAAGATGATGCTCGGGCCCCACCGCATCGACCCCGATCACCCGGTCCACCTCGGGATCCCGCTGGATACGCCGAACGAGTCGGCCTCCGAGCTGCCGGGCCACTCCGGTGACGAGCACGACCTTCCCCAAGATCAGCGCCTTCCTTAGGTCCGCAGGTCCGCCTAGGTCCACTCCTAAGCGTCACCGTAGCGGTTACGTGTTGCGCTGT
This sequence comes from Streptomyces sp. NPDC048479, assembly GCF_040651435.1. Lineage (NCBI taxonomy): Bacteria > Bacillati > Actinomycetota > Actinomycetes > Kitasatosporales > Streptomycetaceae > Streptomyces > Streptomyces sp. NPDC048479. Next base: position 5,039 of record NZ_JBEZKA010000004.1, on the reverse strand, counting down.
GATGACCGCACGGCGCACTTTTGCCACGACCGCTCCTTTGGCCACCCGGAAACGCACCGCGGCCCTCCCACCGTGCAGGTGGAAGGGCCGCAGAGACACGTGCAGCGATCGCTTACTTCTTGTTGCGACGCTGAACGCGGGTGCGCTTGAGCAGCTTGCGGTGCTTCTTCTTGGCCATCCGCTTACGCCGCTTCTTGATAACAGAGCCCACGACTACCCTCGCTCACTTCTCTTCACTCGGTGCGGGGCGTCTGGGCCCACACGACCTACGTCGGCCTAGCCTACCTGCCGCCGAGTGAGGGACGTAATCCGAGGGGATTCGCCCGGCTCCGGCTACGCGGATTCCACCCCCACGAATGATTCGCGGAGATACTCGTGAACCGCTTGCTCCGGCACCCGGAAGGACCTGCCCACCCGGATCGCCGGCAGATGACCACTGTGTACCAATCGATACACGGTCATCTTCGACACTCGCATCACCGAGGCGACTTCCGCCACGGTGAGAAACTTGACCTCGTTGAGAGGCCTCTCGCTGCCAGCAGCCATGACCCACCTGTACCTTCCGCACCCGACGCGCACCGGCTTCCCCTCCGGTGACTCTTCGTCGCTGTGCGCTCACTCCCCAGACTAGGGGCGTGTGGTGCGAGTGGGGAAGAGGAGCAGCCATCGGCCGCCTACTGTGACAGACACGCTCGATTGAGTACATAGCGAGTAAGCGGTCGGTAGTAATCAGACCGCACTGCGTCATCAAGCGGAACGACGACGGACACGCGCCCCTCGGCCTCGCCGACAAAGAGGGCGGGGTCGTCCGTATCTGCCAGGCCGATCGCCTCAATCCCCAGCTGACCTGCCCCGCAGACCCAGCCGTGGTCCCCGACCACCAGCTCGGGCAGCGGCCCGCCACCCTCCATCGCACCCTCCAGGGCGACCCGAACCGGGAGCGGTGAATGGGTATGCGCGCCGGTCGCACTCCCGGCGCCCCGAGCGCCGGGTTCCCGCACCAGCGCGACTCCTCGTACGTAGTCAAGGTTGTACGTGCGTACCCCGAACCGGGTCGTTATGTCGACACATCGCCCCTGCGCGGGGGTGAGTACCAGGCAACCTGCCGCCGACAAAGCGTCTGCCAGCCCTGCGTAGAACCCGAGGAGCCGATGCGGATGCCCTGTTCCGAACATCACGGGCGCCCGACGCGCGGCCACCTCCCCGAGCCGTTCGGCAAACGCGGCGAGCCCGCCCAACGTCCGCTCCGGATCGATGACATCGGGCCCGGTGACATGCTCGGGATCACCGGAAACCCCACACTTGTCAGCCATCAGCGCGATCAAATCCCGCTCGCTCCAGGCCCATTCGGGATCAAGCCCGAGAGTCACCCGGGGATCTCTGGCGGCGAAGAGCCGATAGCTGCGCAGACTCGCTTCCCGCGATGTGGCCACGGTCCCGGCCAACCGGGCCGCCAGCAGATGCGCCCGCAGCGCTCCGGTGCTCAACACTCTGTCGATGCTCCCGCACCGGTACTGGTCCCGGACCAAAAGCCCGGATACCACCCACAGTTGGCGTAACAGCCGCATGGCCGCACGGCGCGGTGCTATGACCTGCGCCCCGGTGCTGCCCCAACACCCCGGCCCGGTACCCGAGACGCCTCGCCGCCTACGCCAACAAGCCCCGCAACGGAAACGCCGCCCGCCGCGTAGCCAGCACCGCCTGGTCCAGCCGATCCGCCGGGTCGTACCCCTCCTCCCACTCCCGCCACACCGGCTCCCGCCCGTCCGTCATCCGCCCCGGCGCCACCCGTCGCGTCCGCGCATACACCTCATCCCGCCACGACGACGGAATCACCGACTCCGGCTCCACCGGAGCATGCGCCGCGATCCCCACCAGATGCGTCCACGACCTCGGTACGACATCCACCACCTCGTAACCCCCGCCCCCCAGCGCCACCCAGCGACCGCCCTCCACGTACTGGTGCGCCAGGGCATGACATGACGCCTGTACCGCCCGCTGCGCGTCCAGCGACACCGCCAGATGCGCCAGCGGATCCTCGAAGTGCGTATCCGCCCCGTGCTGCGTCACCAGCACCTGCGGCCGGAAGTCCGCCAGCAGCTCCGGCACCACCGCATGAAAGGCCCGCAGCCAGCCCGCGTCGCCCGTCCCGGCCGGCAGCGCCACATTCACCGCACTGCCCTCACCCGCCCCGGCGGCCCCGGTCTCCTGCGGCCACCCCGTCTGCGGAAACAGCGTGGACGGATGCTCGTGCAGCGACACCGTCAGCACCCGCGGATCCTCCCAGAACGCCGCCTGGACCCCGTCCCCGTGATGCACATCGACATCCACGTACGCGACCCGCTCCGCGCCCAGCTCCAGCAACCGGGCAATGGCCAGCGCCGCGTCGTTGTAAATACAGAACCCGGAAGCCGACCCCGGCATCGCATGGTGCAGCCCGCCCGCGAAGTTCACCGCATGCTCGGCCTCACCCCGCCACACCGCCTCCGCGGCCCCCACCGACTGCCCGGCGATCAGCGCCGACGCCTCATGCATTCCTGCGAAGGCCGGATCATCCATCGTCCCCAACCCGTACGACTGATCGGCCGCCCGAGGGTTGAGAGACGCGGCCCGAACCGCCGCCACATAGTCCTCGCGGTGTACGAGTCTGAGCGTCGAGTCCCCGGCCGGCTTCGCGGCCACCACATCCACCGCACGATCCAGTCCGTACGCCCGCACCAACCCCATGGTCAGCGCAAGCCGCACCGGATCCATCGGATGGCCGTCCCCGAAGTCATACTTCGTTACCGCCTCGTCCCACATCAACAACCCGCGGCCGCTCATGCACGCCACCGTACCGGGCGGTATCCGCCCCGAACGATCTGGCGTACCGCAACGTCACCAGCACCAACACCATCGGCACGACCATCGCCCACCGATAGCTCCACGCATCGCCGAGCGCGCCCACCAACGGTGACCCGATCAAGAACCCCACATAGTTGAAGACGTTCAGCCGCGCCACCGCCGCGTCACTCGCCCCCGGGAACAACCGCCCCGCCGCCGCGAATGTCTGCGGCACGATCACACACAGCCCGAGCCCCAGCATGGTGAACCCGAGCATCCCCACCCAGGCCCCCGGTGCCACGGCCACCACTCCGAACCCGGCCGCGGCCAGCACCGTCCCGCACCGCACGACCGCCACCGCCCCGAACCGCCGCACGCCGAGATCCCCGACGGCCCGGCCCAGCAGCGTGGTGACCATATAGGCGTTGTACGGAACGGTCGCGAGCTCCTCCGAGCTCCCCAGCACGTCCTGCAGGTACTTCGCGCTCCAATTCGAGACGGTCGAGTCCCCGATGTAAGCGAAGGTCATCACCAGACAGAGCGGCAGCAGCAGCTTGAAAGCGCCCGCCTGCCACTCCCCCGCACCCGTCTCCGCGTCCCGACCCTTCTCCGCGTTCCGCTCGGCCCGTTCCCCGTCCGCGTACCACCGACTCCCGACCAGCGCCGTCGGCAACAGCACCAGCACCACCGGCAGATACGACATGAGCAGCGACAGGTCCCAGTGCGCGCCGACCCAGGCGAGCGAGGCACCCGCGATCCCGCCGAGGCTGTACGCGGCGTGGAAGCCGAGCATGATGCTGCGCCCGTACGCCCGCTGCAGGCTGACCCCGAGCATGTTCATGGACGCGTCCAGCGCCCCCACCGCCAGCCCGAACCCGCCCAACGCGACGGCCACCTGCCATATCTCGCCACCGGCCGCCACTCCGAGGAGCGCCAGCAGAACCAAGGGCTGAGCCCATCGCAGCACCGCACTCGGCGCGACCCGCTTCACCAGCCGCTCGGTGATCACGCTCGCCACACCGGCGAGGATCGGTACTGCGGCCAGGAAGGCGGGCAGCAGGCCGTCGGATATCCCGTACCGGTCCTGGATGGCGGGGATACGCGTCACGAGCAGGGCGAAGGCCACCCCCTGCGCGAAGAAGCTCAACGCCAAGGAGGCCCGCCCGTACCGCAAACGCGCATCTGTCATGGCCGCACAGCGTAGGCCGCCGATCTACCCATGGGTAGATCGATCACGCGAGCAATGCAGACAACTCCGCCATCCCGTCGAAGTACCACTTGGCCCCATCGAGCTTCTCGGCAGCCGTCATCGCCGTGAACCCGTACACATCTATCCCGGCCGCCCTGGCCGCCGCCACCCCGAGGGGACTGTCCTCCACGACGACGCAACGCTCCGGCGCCACCCCCATCCGCTCGGCGGCGTGGAGGAACAGATCCGGCGCCGGCTTCCCGCGCCCCACATCCTGCGCGCTGAAGACGGTGGCGTCCTCGAACCACCGGTCCAGCCCGGTCTTCCGATGCCCGACTCGGATCCGCTCATGACTCCCGGAGGAGGCAACGCAGTACGGCACCCCGTCCGCGACCAGCTTTTCCAGCACCTCGGTCACACCGTCGACGGCGACCAACTCCCGCTCGAAAGCGGCAAATACGCGAGCGTGCAAGGTCTCGTCGAAGTCCGCGGGCAACGCCTGCCCGGTCCGCTCCCGCACAAGGTCGTGCACACGGTGCACAGCGGCGCCCATGTAGTCACGGAGGGAGTCCTCGTACGAGGTGGGATGCCCGAGCTCGGTGAGATAGCCGGCCAGGATGGTGTTGGAGATCGGCTCGCTGTCGACGAGCACACCGTCGTTGTCAAAGATGACGAGGTCATAGCGCATACCTTGACCCTAAACGCAGAAAAGCCCCGCACCATGACGGTGCGGGGCTTTCCCACAATGATTGTTCGGCGGCGTCCTACTCTCCCACAGGGTCCCCCCTGCAGTACCATCGGCGCTGAAAGGCTTAGCTTCCGGGTTCGGAATGTAACCGGGCGTTTCCCTAACGCTATGACCACCGAAACTCTATGAAGATGTACGACCCGGAATCCCCCTGGGGGACTCGACAGTTCGTTGCTTCAGAACTAACACAGTGGACGCGAGCAACTGAGGACAAGCCCTCGGCCTATTAGTACCAGTCAGCTTCACCGGTTGCCCGGCTTCCACATCTGGCCTATCAAC
>NZ_JBEZKA010000003.1:418951-464039 GCF_040651435.1 Streptomyces sp. NPDC048479 | reverse complement strand
CTGCGAACTGCAACTGCGGGTACTGCTGCCCGGCAGTTCGTCTCTGCCAGGCCCTGCTGTCTCTCTGGGCTACGAGAGAAACCATAACCACACCACTGCCCAATGTCTACTCCGGCCGACATAGATTTCCGCGAGTTCGACGGTGAGGTAATCGACCTCGAACAGCGACAAGAGCGGGCGCAAGGCCGTCACCGCCGACGGGTTAACGGGCCGCAGGCCGGGGCAGAAGCCCGGGCAGACTGGACCGGGCATTGACGACAGAGACCAGGGTGACCTGATGGACACGATGAGCGTCAGCGTCGCAACCGTCCGCTCCGCAACATCCGTCGCCGGCGCACGAGAGAGCGCCCGGGATTTCCTCGAAGGTCTCGTACAACCAATCGCAGCCGAGGCTGCCGACACCGTGGTCCTGGTCGTCTCGGAGCTCGTCACCAACGCCCTGCGCCACGGCGGCGGCACCTGCACCCTGGACCTGACCGCGCACCCGGACAGCATCGAGGTGGCCGTGCACGACCGCAGCCTTCAGGCCCCGCGCATGCGCACCCCCGACCTGAACGGCGGCACCGGAGGCTTCGGCTGGCCCATGGTCAACCGCCTCGCCCGCGCCACCGCCGTGACCCGCCACACGGCCGGCGGCAAGACCGTAAGCGCCCTCCTCGCCCGGTAGCGCCAAGGCGCCGCCGCCCGGCGTGACCGGCGGCCTCCCCAAGGTCAATCTCACCGATAACCGCTGTACCGACAGCCGTGACGGCTGCCTGCAGCGCCGGTTTCCGAGGCTGCTATATCCGTCAAGCGGCCATCGCGAGGTTGTTGGCGGCCGTCAAGCTCTCCTCGGCCGGCCCCCGTTCGAGCAGTTTAACGACCTGGCGGGCGATGGCCCGCTTCAAGCAGCGCCGGGCCTCCCGAGGCGACTTGCCCTCGGTGGTGCGCCGCTGAATGTAGACCTTGGTTGCTGGGTCGATGCGCATGCGGATCAGCACGATGGTGTGCAGCGCCCGGTTGAGTTGCCGGTCGCCCCTCCGGTTCAGCCGGTGGCGGTTCGTCAGGCCGGAGGACGCGGGGATTCGGCGGCGTGCCGGCGAACGCCGCAAACGCGGCTCGGACCGGAGGCGGCCCGGGTGGGACCAGCTCACCAGGATCCGACCCGCGCTGATCGGACCCACGCCGGGCAGCCGCAGCAGCTCGGGCGCCATCGCCTCGACCAGCACGACGATCTCGGCCTCCAGCTCCTCCGCCTCCGCTCGCAACGCCTGGACCCGAACGGCGGTGGACCGCAGTGCACGCGCGGTCATCCGGTGCTCGATGGTCTGGATCGGCCGCTCCCGGAGCTTGGCGCAGTGCTATATCGCCGCCTTGCGGCCCTTGCCGCGCAGCTCGGCCCGCAGGTCCTCGGGCGCGGACACGATCGGCGCCTTGAGGTGATTGATCGCCGCCGCGCACGAGGTGACGGCGCCCTGACGGGTGGCCAGCAGGACCCGCAGCGCCTCGCGTTCGCCGCGGCGACGCGAGTGAATCAGGTGCTCGGCGGTCAACGCCTCCAGTCGGCATCAGGCTACCCTCGGCCCGTCTTCGACTAGCAAAAATCCAGACATAGAAGACTTATCGAAGAATCGCCGTTCCCGGGATGTTCCCATCTGGGCGCGGAAAAAGCCCCCCACGATCTTCGTGGGGGGCTTTCAAGGCTCTGACCTGGGCTTTCTTGAGCCGCCTTCGGGATTCGAACCCGAGACCTACGCATTACGAGTGCGTTGCTCTGGCCAACTGAGCTAAGGCGGCAAGCTGCGGAAATACCCGTCCTCGCGAGGACACGTTCGCATCAGCAGCGGCGCCAAGTCTACAGGGTTGTTTTGGGTGCCCCGAACCAGGTCCGGGGCACCCCACAGCCCGCCCTCAGCGGCAGCGCTTGTTGTCCGCCGGGGCCGTGCCTTCCAGCAGGTACGTGTTGATCGCCGTATCGATGCAGTCGCTGCCGCGCCCGTACGCCGTGTGGCCGTCGCCGTCGTACGTGAGCAGGCGCCCGGAGGAGAGCTGCCCGGCCAGCCCCTGCGCCCACTTGTAGGGCGTGGCCGGGTCCCGGGTGGTGCCGACGACCACGATCGGGGCGGCGCCCTTCGCCTCGATGCGGTGCGGCGCGCCGGTGGCGGGGGTGGGCCAGTACGCGCAGTTCAGGGAGGCCCAGGCGAAGCCCTTGCCGAAGACCGGGGAGGCTTTCTCGAACTCGGGCAGGGCCGACTGCACGCCCTTGGGGTCGGTGAACGCGGGCGGCAGGTCCAGGCAGTTCACGGCCGCATTGGCGTACATCAGGTTCGCGTACGAGCCGTCGCCCTCGCGCTCGTAGTAGCTGTCGGCCAGCGAGAGCAGCGGCGCGCCGTCACCGTTCATGGCTTGAGCCAGGGCCTTGCGGAGCTGTGGCCAGGCGGACTCGTCGTACATCGCGGCGATCACTGCGGTGGTGGCCAGGGACTCGCCGAGTTCGCGGCTCTCGCCGGTGGGGACGGGCTTGGCGTCGAGCGTGGCGAAGAAGGCCTTGAGGCGGTTGGAGGCGTCGGCGGCCGACTCCGTGCCGAGCGGGCAGTCCTTCTCCTTGACGCAGTCGGCGGCGAAGGACTGGAACGCGGTTTCGAAGCCAGCGGTCTGGTCACGGTTCATCTGCTGGGACGCCAGCGACGGGTCCATCGCGCCGTCGAGGACGAGGCGGCCGACGCGGTCGGGGAAGAGCTCGGCGTACGTTGCGCCGAGGAAGGTGCCGTACGAAGCTCCGACGTACGTCAGCTTCTCGTCGCCCAGCACGGCGCGCAGGATGTCCATGTCACGGGCCGCCTCGACGGTGGAGACATGGGGCAGGATCGTGCCGGAGCGCTTCTCGCAGCCCACCGCGAAGCCCTTGAGGGACGTGGCGAGCCGGGTCGTCTCGGCTGCGTCGTCGGGGGTCTGGTCGACCTGGGTGTACGCGTCCATCTCCTTGCCGCTGAGGCATTCGACGGGCTCGCTGCGGGCGACGCCGCGCGGGTCGACGGACACCATGTCGTAGCGGGCACGGACGGGCTCGGGGTAGCCGATGCCCGCGTACCCCTGGAGATAGCTGACGCCCGAGCCTCCCGGGCCGCCCGGATTGACGACCAGGGAGCCGAGTCGCTTGCCGGGGCCGGTGGCCTTCTTGCGGGCGACGGCCAGCTTGACCGAATCGCCGTCGGGCTTGGCGTAGTCGAGCGGAGCCTTCATCGTGGCGCAGTCGAAACCGGGGACGCCGCAGGGACGCCACTTCAGCTGCTGTGCGTAGTACGGCTTGAGGGCGGCGGTCGGGGCGGCTCCTCCGCCCCCGCCGGAGGAGGCGGACTCGGAGGCGCTGGGTGACGAACTCCCGCCGGTGCAGCCGGAGATGAGCAGGCCGGCTGTGGCCAGCACGAGTGCGGAAGTACGGAGCAGGCGCCTGGTGTCCATTCATGGAGCGTAATCGCAGGTTGACCGCTGCCGCCTTTCCGCGCTCTTACGGGTGAGCCGGTCAACCGATCGGCGGCAGACCTGACGGCCTGGCGGTGCAAACTCGATGGCCAGGGGATGGCCAGGAGGCAGGCCGGACGTCAGCCGGCGCGGAGAGCGACCGCCATCGCCTCCACGGCCAGCAGGGGCGCGACATTGCGGTCCAGTGCCTGGCGGCAGGCGACCACTGCCTCTATCCGGCGCAGGGTGCCCTCCGGGGTCGAACCATGAGCGATCCGGTCGAGGGAGTCCCGGACGTCGTGATTGGCGAGCGCGACCTCCGAGCCCATCTGGAGGGCCAGCACATCGCGGTAGAAGCCCGTCAGATCGGTGAGCGCCAGGTCGAGGCTGTCGCGCTGGCTACGGGTCTTGCGGCGCTTCTGCTTGTCCTCGAGCTCCTTCATCGCCCCTGCCGTGCCCCGCGGCATCCGGCCGCCGGCGGACGCGCCGAGGGCCGCCTTGAGGTCTTCGGTCTCTTTGACGTCGATCTCCTCGGCAACCTGCTTGGCGTCCTCGGCCGCAGCGTCGACCAGCTCCTGGGCGGCCTTGAGGCAGCCGCCGATGTCCGCCACGCGCAGCGGCAGCTTGAGCACCGTGGCCCGGCGGGCACGGGCACGCTCGTCAGTGGCCAGCCGGCGCGCACGGCCGATGTGGCCCTGGGTGGCACGGGCGGCGTTGACGGCGACCTCGGGTTCGATGCCGTCCCGCCGGATCAGGACGTCGGCGACGGCGGCGACCGGCGGCGTACGGAGGGTGAGGTGGCGGCAGCGGGAGCGGATGGTGGGGAGTACGTCCTCGAGGGAGGGCGCGCAGAGCAGCCATACGGTGCGGGAGGCGGGCTCCTCGACGGCCTTCAGCAGGACATTGCCCGCGCCTTCGGTGAGCCGGTCGGCGTCTTCCAGGATGATCACCTGCCAGCGGCCGCCGGCCGGGGAGAGCTGGGCGCGGCGGACGAGCTCGCGGGTCTCCTTGACGCCGATGGAGAGCAGGTCCGTACGGATCACCTCGACGTCGGCGTGCGTACCGACGAGGGTGGTGTGACAGCCGTCGCAGAATCCGCAGCCGGGCTCACCGCCTAGGGCGCGGTCGGGGCTGGTGCACTGCAGCGCGGCGGCGAAGGCCCGGGCGGCGGTGGACCGTCCGGAGCCGGGCGGGCCGGTGAACAGCCAGGCGTGCGTCATCTTGGACGCGTCGGGGGCGGGGGCGCCGTGGGCCTGGGCGGTGACGCGAGTGTCGGCGTCCCGGGCGGCGGCGGAGAGCTGTGCCTGGACGCGCTCCTGGCCGACCACGTCGTCCCATACGGTCATGGGCCGTCACCGCCTTTCGTGCTGGGGATTCCATTGTGGGGCAGGGGTCTGACAGCGCGGACGGGGTGGCAGGGACTCGCCACCCCGAACCGGCACCAGGACGAACCCCTGCACCGCAAACGGGCGCCGAAGCGCCGAACCGTCAGCGCCCGCCCCGCCGCCCGTTCTCGTCCTCGTCGTGCGGGCCGAGCAGCTCGTCCGCCAGCGTCGGGAGGTCGTCCAAGGGGGTCTCCTCCGCCCAGTCCGAGCGGCGGCGGGGACGGCCCGAGTCCGGGTCGACCTGCGGGAGTTCGCGGGTGCGCTCGTTCGTACCCTCACTCCCGGCCTCGTCGCGGAAGATGCCCGGCGGGACCCGGTCAGCCGGATCCGTATCCCGTACCGGCTCGCGTACCGGCTTGCGTGCGGACTCCCGTACCGGCGGAAGCACCGTCGTCTCGGCCGCGTCCCCCGACACCGGCGGAAGCACCGTCGTCTCGTCCACGTCCGCCGGCACCTTCGGAAGCACCGTCGTCTCGGCCACATCCGGAACCGCAGGCACCTCCTGCGTCACCTCGTCCGGTGTGACCACCGGCGTCGGCACGGTCACCTCATGAGCCGAGGTCGGAGCTGCAGTCGAGGCCGCGGCTGAGGCCGACGCCGCAGAAGCAGCAGCCGCCGCCTCCGCCACCCGTCGCGCCTCCTCCGCCCGCAGCAGCGCCTCCTCCGCCTTGCGCTGCTTCTCCAGGCGTCGCTCCTCCGCCTCCGCCCGGAGCCGCGCCTCCTCCTCGGCCTGCTTGCGGAGCCGTTCCTGCTCCGCCGCGGCCGCCCTCTCCTCGGCGAGCCGCCGCGCACGCTCCTCGTCCGCCCGCCGCCGCGCGTCCTCGGCCCGCAGCCGGGCCTCATCCGCCTGCCGCTCGGCCTCGCGCTGGCGCGCCTCCGCAAGCTCGCGGGCCTTGCGCTCCTCCTCCTCGGCGCGGAGCTTGGCCAGCTGTTCCTGCCGCTCGCGCTCGACCCGCTCCTCCTCCGCCTTGCGCGCGGCTTCCGTCTCCGCGCGCCGACGGGCTTCCTCCTCGGCCGCCTTCCGCGCCTCCTCCTGCGCCTTCACCTCGGCATCGGAGAGCGGAAGCAGCTGGTCGAGCCGGTGCCGTACGACTGTGGTGACCGACCCCGGGTCCTGGCCCGCGTCCACGACCAGATACCGGCCCGGGTCCGCCGCGGCCAGCGTCAGGAAACCGGAACGCACCCGCTGGTGGAACTCCGCCGGCTCCGACTCCAGCCGGTCCGGCGCCTCCGTGAAGCGTTCGCGCGCGGCCTCCGGCGACACGTCGAGCAGCACCGTGAGATGCGGTACGAGTCCGTCCGTCGCCCACCGCGAGATACGGGCGATCTCGGTCGGCGACAGATCCCGCCCGGCACCCTGATAGGCGACCGAAGAGTCGATATAGCGGTCGGAGATGACGATCGCGCCGCGCTCCAGTGCGGGCCGTACGACCGAATCGACGTGCTCGGCCCGGTCCGCGGCGTACAACAGCGCCTCCGCCCGGTTCGAGAGCCCGTCCGACGACACATCCAGCAGGATCGAACGCAGCCGCTTGCCGATCGGCGTCGCACCCGGCTCACGCGTCACCACAACCTCGTGGCCCTTCGCCCGGATCCACTCCGCGAGCGCCTCGACCTGCGTGGACTTCCCGGCCCCGTCGCCGCCCTCGATGGCGATGAAGAAACCGTTCGTCGCCGGCGCCTGCGCCGGATCGGCCCCGCGGCGCAGCGCGTCGCCGAGATCGCGGCGCAGCGGTACGCCGGAACGGTCGTCCGTCTTGGCGAGGACGATGGCCGCGACGGGCAGCAGCAGCGCGCCGACCAGCATCAGCGTGAACGCCGCGCCACCGTGCGCGAAGACGAAGTCGCCGCTCGCGAGCCGGTGCGGCCCGATCGCGGCGGCGAGCAGCGGGGCAGCGATCGCGCCGAGGGCGATCGCGACCCGTACGACCGCCTGCAGGTGCTCGGTGATCCGGGCCCGGCGGAACTCCTCGGCCTCCTGGTCGATGAGCGCGTGCCCGGTGCTCGCGGCGACACCGGCCGCGAGTCCGGCGAGCAACGCGATGAACAGCACGGTCGCCGTGTCCGGCACCAGCCCCATGGCGAGCAGTGCGACACCGGTGACCGCGAGCGCGAGGGCGAGCAGCCGGCGGCGGGAGAGCGTGGGCAGTACGGCGCCGGCACCGCGGATACCGAGCCCGGCTCCTCCGGTCAGCGCGAGCACCAGCAGCGCGAAGGCCACGGGCCCGCCGCCGAGGTCGAAGGCGTGCAGTACGGAGACGGCGACGGCGGACGAGATCGCGCCCGCGACCGCCGCGCAGCCGACAACGAACAGCGGTATGGCGCCCGTACGCCCCCTGTCCAGGCCATTGCCGGTGGACGGACGGCGCAGGCCCTCCAGCGGCGAGCGCGGCCTCGGGGTCAGCGAGCCGGGCAGCTCCAGGAAGTACAACGTCGATACGGACGCGGCGAAGAGACCGGCCGCGAGGTACGAACCGAGGGCCGCCTGGTGCAGCGAGAACCACTCGATGCCCGAGCCGAGCAGAATTCCGATCAGCGTGCCGAGGAGCAGCACCGCGGCTGCCGCGGGGATGGCGGCGAAGCTCGTACGCAGCCAGAGCCTGCGCAGTGCGTCGAGGTGGTCCGGCAGCGGACGGACCGCCGCGCCTTCCAGCGGCGGGGCCGGCAGCAGTGCGGGTGCGGCGCCGTCGCGGGCGACAGTCCAGAAGCGCTCGGCGACGCCGGTGACGAAGACGGTGATCAGCAGGAGCGCCGGCGCGTTGCCGGGGGTCCAGTCGATCCACAGCGGCGCCACGATCAGCAGCGCAAGACGCAGCACATCGGCGCCGATCATCGTCCAGCGGCGGTCCAGCGGGCCGTTCGGCGAGGTGAGCGTCGTCAGCGGGCCGAGTAGTACGGCGCCGAAGAGCAGCGTGGCCAGGACGCGGGTGCCGAGCACCGTGGCGACGGCGAAGGCCGCCCCGCGATAGCCGGCCCCGAATGAGCCCTCCAGTACCGCCGCCTGCAGTGTCAGCAGCAGAAGCACAAGGACGGCGACGGCATCCCCGACGCCTCCGACGGCCTGGGCGCTCCACAGCCGCTTGAGCGGCGGGAAGCGCAGCAGGGCCCGCACCGCGCGCTCGCGTGAGTCCGCGGCAAGCGCTTCGGATGCGTCGGAGTCTGAGGCAGTCTCTGAGGCGGTGCTCACGACCGCCTGCTGCTCGGCTGGCTGCTCGGCTCGCGTCATCCGCCCAGCCTATCCGGAGCGCGCCGCTCCCCGGAGACCTGACCGAACATACGGGCGCTTTGTACGGAGGGTGGGAAAACTCCCCGAACAAACTCTTGGCACAAAGCGCCCGTGATGATCTCGCTACTCGTCCGTCGACGCCTTCGCCGACGCGGCCGTCTTCTTCGCCGCGGCCGCCGTCGTCGTCTTGGCCGCAGCCGTCGTCTTCTTCGCGACGGTCTTCTTGGCCGTCGTCTTCTTGGCTGCCGTCTTCTTGGCCGCGGTCTTCTTCGCCGGCGCCTTCTTGGCCGCAGCCTTCTTCGCCGTCTTCTTGGCGGGGCTCTTGGCGCGCTTCTCGGCGAGCAGCTCGTAGCCGCGCTCCGGCGTGATGTCCTCGACACTGTCGCCCGTGCGGAGGGTCGCGTTCGTCTCGCCGTCCGTGACGTACGGGCCGAAGCGGCCGTCCTTGACGACCACCGGACGCTCGCTCACCGGGTCCGTGCCCAGCTCCTTCAGCGGCGGCTTGGCAGCTGCCCGGCCCCGCTGCTTCGGCTGCGCGTAGATCGCCAGGGCCTCGTCGAGCGTGATGTTGAAGAGCTGGTCCTCGGTCTCGAGCGAACGCGAGTCCGTGCCCTTCTTCAGATACGGGCCGTACCGGCCGTTCTGCGCGGTGATCTCGACGCCTTCCGCGTCGACGCCGACCACCCGCGGCAGCGACATCAGCTTCAGCGCGTCCTCGAGCGTGACCGTGTCGAGCGACATCGACTTGAAGAGCGAGGCGGTACGCGGCTTGACCGCGTTCTTGCCGGTCTTCGGCGTGCCCTCGGGCAGCACCTCCGTGACGTACGGGCCGTAACGGCCGTCCCGCGCGATGATCTGGTGCCCGGTGGCAGGGTCGGTGCCCAGTTCGAAGTCACCGCTCGGCTTGGCCAGCAGCTCCTCCGCGTACTCCACGGTCAGCTCGTCCGGCGCAAGGTCCTCGGGAACGTCGGCGCGCTGGTGGCCCTCCGCGTCCTTCTCACCGCGCTCGATGTACGGGCCGTACCGGCCGACGCGCAGCACGATCCCCTCGCCGACCGGGAAGCTGGAGATCTCCCGGGCGTCGATCGCGCCGAGGTCGGTCACCAGCTCCTTCAGACCGCCGAGGTGGTCGCCGTCGCCGTTGCCCGCCGCGGAGGCCACACCGGCATCCGCGTCGCCCTCGCCGAAGTAGAACCGCTTCAGCCACGGCACGGCCTGGGCCTCGCCCCGCGCGATGCGGTCGAGGTCGTCCTCCATGCGTGCAGTGAAGTCGTAGTCGACCAGCCGGCCGAAGTGCTTCTCGAGCAGGTTGACCACGGCGAAGCTCAAGAACGACGGCACGAGCGCCGTCCCCTTCTTGAACACATACCCGCGGTCGAGGATGGTGCCGATGATCGAGGCGTACGTCGACGGGCGGCCGATCTCGCGCTCTTCCAGCTCCTTGACCAGCGAGGCCTCGGTGTAGCGGGCAGGCGGCTTGGTCGCGTGGCCGTCGACCGAGATCTCCTCGGAGGAGAGCGCGTCGCCCTCGGCGACCTGCGGCAGACGCCGCTCACGGTCGTCGAGCTCGGCGTTCGGGTCGTCGGCCCCCTCCACGTACGCCTTCATGAAGCCGTGGAAGGTGATCGTCTTGCCGGACGCGGTGAACTCAGCGTCCCGGCCGTCGCTCGCCCGGCCGCCGATCCTGACGGTGACGCTGTTGCCGACCGCGTCCTTCATCTGGGAGGCGACGGTCCGCTTCCAGATCAGCTCGTAGAGCCGGAACTGGTCGCCACTCAGACCCGTCTCGGCCGGAGTTCGGAAACGATCACCCGAAGGACGAATCGCCTCGTGCGCCTCCTGCGCGTTCTTGACCTTGCCGGCGTAGACGCGCGGCTTCTCCGGCAGATAGTTGGCTCCGTACAGCTGCGTGACCTGCGCCCGCGCCGCAGAGACGGCAGTGTCGGAGAGCGTGGTGGAGTCCGTACGCATATAGGTGATGAAGCCGTTCTCGTACAGCTTCTGCGCGACCTGCATGGTGGCCTTGGCCCCGAAGCCCAGCTTGCGGGAGGCCTCCTGCTGCAGCGTCGTCGTACGGAAAGGTGCGTACGGAGAACGGCGGTACGGCTTCGACTCGACCGCGCGGACGGCGAACGAGGCGTCCTGGAGCGCAGCGGCGAGCGCGCGGGCATTCGCCTCGTCCAGGTGGAGAACCTGGGCGGACTTGAGCTGCCCGTCCGAGCCGAAGTCACGGCCCTGGGCGACGCGCCGTCCGTCGACGGTGTTCAGGCGGGCCGTGAGGGTGGAGGGGTCGGAGGCGTCCCCGGCACGGCCGGTGGAGAAGGTGCCGGTCAGATCCCAGTACTCGGCGGAGCGGAAGGCGATGCGCTCGCGCTCACGCTCGACGACGAGGCGGGTGGCGACGGACTGGACACGGCCGGCGGACAGCCGCGGCATGACCTTCTTCCACAGGACCGGCGAGACCTCGTAGCCGTAGAGACGGTCGAGGATTCGGCGGGTTTCCTGGGCGTCGACCATGCGCTTGTTGAGCTCGCGCGGGTTGGCGACGGCGTCGCGGATCGCTTCCTTGGTGATCTCGTGGAAGACCATCCGGTGGACGGGGACCTTGGGCTTGAGGACCTCGAGGAGGTGCCAGGCGATGGCCTCGCCCTCGCGGTCCTCATCGGTGGCGAGGTAGAGCTCGTCGGATTCGGCGAGCTGCTCCTTGAGCTTCCTGACCTGCGCCTTCTTGTCGGCGTTGACGACATAGATGGGCTGGAAGTCATTTTCGACGTCGACGCCGAGGCGACGGACCTCGCCGGTGTACTTCTCGGGCACCTCGGCGGCGCCGTTCGGGAGGTCGCGGATGTGCCCGACGCTCGCCTCGACGACGTATCCAGGGCCGAGATAGCCCTTGATCGTCTTAGCCTTGGCAGGAGACTCGACGATCACGAGTCGGCGGCCGCCCTTTGCGGTCTCGCTGGTCGGGGACAACTTCGCTCTTCTCTCCGGTCGACGCTCGATGGGCACAAACGGCAGTACGACCGCGTGGTTACACGGTTCTGCCGCTGCTGTCGCTGCGGAGTGTGACGGTACAACCCGCCCTCGTGTCAAACGGCAAAAGCCCGCAACGGCCACTCGAACGGTAACCCGAGTCCGGCTATTCCTGCCGCCCGGACCGGCAGGTCGGCGGCTCCGGCCCCAGATCAGACGCGGCCGAAGCACCACACCCCGAGGGCCAGAGACGCCGCGCCGAAGAGTGTCGAGAGGGCGACGGCCGTGGCGGGGCTCACTCCGTGCGCGACGGGGGCACGGTGCAGCACGCGTGCTCCTGTCCACAGCAGCAGCCCGGCTCCGAACAGCGCGAACGCCGTCCCGGCGAAGATCGCTGGCCCGCTCTCCATGCCCGTACCCCGTTCTTCCCTGATGTCCGGACTTCCCGGCGGCCCGAGGCTGACAGCTCGGGGCGTCAGGGGCACGAATTCCTGGTGCCGCGTGGGTTCACCCGCCCGGTCGCGGTGACAGATCGAGAGCCGGGCGGAGTCCGGCGTGCGGGGCGGGGCGGGGCGGGGCGAAGGGCGGGCCGGGAACGTCGAGGAGGGCGCAGCGGAGGCGGCAGCTCCTCTTCCTCTTGTTCCTCTAGTTCCTCTTGTTCTTCCTGCTCCTGCGGTTCTGCTTGCTGTACTGCTTGCGGATGTTGGCCGATTTCACCTCATGGACGGACCGGTTCCAGGAAGCCCTCCTCGACCAGCAGCCGTACGGCCTGCGGCGTACGGTCACGGAGCACCACCGGGTCCTCGTCGATGAGCTGCGCGATCGCGTCCAGGATCCGCCCGGCGCTCAGCGTCCCGTCGCACACCCCGGCGAAGCCCGCGCCGACCGTGTCCACCTTGGTGGCGCGACGCATACCGCGGTGCTGACGGAGCACCACATGCTCGGGGTCCTCCGCGCCCGGCAGCCCGACCTGCTCCTGCACGACCTCCGCCGCCAGCCTGAAGTGACCGGCGAGCAGGGCCGCGTCGTCGTGCGTACGCAGATAGTCCTGCCGCGCGAAATGCGCCAGCACGCTCTCGCCGAGCGGCTGCTCGACGGGGTGCGGCCACTCCTCGGCGACGATCGACGGGCGCTCGGAACCGGACTTCCTCAGCGTGATCCAGCCAAAGCCGACCGCCTTGGTCTGACGCGCCTCGAACTCGTCCAGCCATGCGTCGTACCGCGCCGCGTACTCGGCCGGGTCGCTGCGATGGTCTCCGCTGTCGCGCAGCCACAGCTCGGCGTACTGCGTCACGTCCTGCACCTCGCGCTGCACGATCCAGGCGTCGCAGCCGCGTGGCACCCAGGAACGCAGCCGCTCCTGCCACTCCTGCCCCTCCACGTGCTGCCAGTTGGCGAGGAACTGCGCGTATCCCCCGTCGTTCAGTCTGGCTCCCGCCTGCTGAACGAGCGTGCGGCACAGATCGTCCCCGCCCATCCCGCCGTCCCGGTAGGTCAGCCGGGCGCCGGGTGAGATCACGAACGGCGGGTTCGACACGATCAGGTCGTATGTGTCCTGCCCGACCGGCTCGAAGAGCGAGCCCTCGCGCAGATCGGCCTCCGGCGCCTCGGAGAGCGCGAGGGTCAGACGTGCGAAGTGCAGGGCGCGCGGGTTCAGATCGGTGGCCGTGACCCGCGTCGCGTGCTGTGCGGCATGCAGCGCCTGGATACCGGAACCGGTACCCAGATCGAGCGCGGAGGAGACCGGCGTACGGACGGTGATCCCCGCGAGCGTGGTGGACGCCCCGCCGACGCCGAGCACCACCTCCTCGCCATGGCCGCTCGCGCCGCCCGCACCGCCGACCGCGCATCCCAGGTCGGAGACGATGAACCAGTCCTGTCCCTCGGGTCCGCCGTACGGCCGCACATCCACCGTGGCCCGGACCTCCCCGCCGTCGCGCAACAGCCAGCCGTCGGCCAGGCACTCCTCAAGGGGCAGTGCGGCTCGCGCCCGCTCGTACGCGACGGGACGCTGGAGCAGGAACAGCCGTACGAGCGTGTCCAGGACGCCGTCGCCGCGGGTGGCCCGCAGGGCGGGCACGGTCTCGCTGCGGGCGAGCGCGGCATACGCGGGCGCACCGAGCAGGTCAAGCAGCCCGTCGGCGGTGAAAGCGGCGGCGAGGAGGGCTTCACGCAGCCGGGTCGAGTGGTCGGGCGAAGGAAGGCCTGCGGCAAGGCTGGTCGTACTCACCCGCCCATTGTGGCCGCCGCCACTGACAAACGCCGCACGGCCCGGCCCCCGTGGTGCGGGGGACCGGGCCGTGCACGCGTGCCGAGCCGTACAGCGGGGCTGAGCCGGGCGCGCGGGCGGAGGCGGGCAGGGGAGCGTTATGCCTTGCTGGAGGCCTTGCTCGAGGGGGTCGCTCCGGTCTTCGCGGGGCTCGAGGGGGTCGCTCCGGTCTTCGCGGGCGCCGAGGAGGATGAGACTGCCGGTTCGGACGGGGCGTCGGGAGCGGGCGCGGGGCTCGACGTCTTCTTCGCCTGGCAGCCGGGCTGCTTCGCCATCGCCGTACCCAGTTCACCGGACTGCAGCTTCTTCAGCGCGGCCTGGTCCATGTTCTCGATCTTCTTCAGCCCGTCGGCGACGCCCTGCAGACCGTCCGCGAACTTCTGCTGGTCCTTCGCGTTGAGAGCGTCGACCTGCTTCTTCAGGTCGAGATACGCCTTGGCCGTGGCGTTGAGTTCGTTGACCGCGTCCGTCTGAAGCTTCTCGCCGTTGTCGACGGGCGGCGTGCCGGCCGCCTTCACGGCGGCGGCGAGCGCACTGTCCGCGGCGGCGATGTCCTGGAAGGCCTTCGAGTCCGCGGCCTGGATGTCGGCCGGCTTGCCGTCGGCTGCGGTCGAGATGATGGTCTGCTGGGCGTTGGCCCTCTGCTGGATCTGCGGCTGTGCCTGGTCGCAGACCTTCTTGGCCCAGGCATTCACCTTGCTGTCACCGCTGTCGTTGCTGCAGCCCGACAGCGCCAGTACCAGTACCGCACCGCCGGACAGTGCGGCCGCAAGCTTCTTGTTCACCGGATTGGTCCCTTCCAAGGCTCTCGGCCCCGGAACATACACGCCATGTGGGCGACAACCGCGTGTCGTACACCCGATCCATAACCTATTGCAGCCATTTGCACCAAGGGAGACAAGGCTCACCCGTGCATGCAAACGGGCGGACGACGCGTCAAAGTGCGCCGTCCGCCCGCCTTTTGAGCTGGTGCTACGAAACCACCGCTGGATCTGGTGACTTCGAGCTCCGCTCCGCGGAGTTGCCTTCGTCACCGACAGCGATGCCTCGCCGCTTGGAGACGTACACCGCGCCGGCGATGACGAGGATGGCGAGGACCGCCACCAGCGCCCGCACTCCGGCGTTGGAGTCGTCCCCGTAGCTGAACTGCACCACCGCGGGCGCGATGAGCAGTGCCACCAGGTTCATCACCTTCAGCAGCGGGTTGATGGCGGGCCCGGCGGTGTCCTTGAACGGGTCGCCGACGGTGTCGCCGATGACGGTCGCGGCGTGGGCCTCGCTGCCCTTGCCGCCGTGATGGCCGTCCTCGACGAGCTTCTTGGCGTTGTCCCACGCGCCACCGGAGTTGGCCAGGAAGACGGCCATCAAGGTGCCGGTGCCGATAGCGCCCGCGAGGAAGGAGCCGAGGGCTCCGACGCCGAGCGAGAAGCCGACCGCGATCGGGGTCAGTACGGCGAGCAGACCTGGTGTGGCCAGCTCGCGCAGCGCGTCCTTGGTGCAGATGTCGACGACGCGCCCATACTCCGGCGTCTCGGTGTAGTCCATGATCCCGGGGTGCTCGCGGAACTGCCGCCGCACCTCGTAGACCACCGCGCCCGCCGACCGGGACACCGCGTTGATCGCAAGCCCCGAGAAGAGGAAGACGACCGCGGCGCCGAGGATGAGGCCCACCAGGTTGTTGGGCTGCGAGATGTCCATGACCAGGTTCATCGGGGCGCCGTCGCCGACCTTCTCGCCGACGTCCCGTGCGGCGTTCGCGATGGCTTCGCGGTACGAGCCGAAGAGCGCGGCCGCCGCCAGTACAGCCGTGGCGATGGCGATGCCCTTGGTGATGGCCTTGGTGGTGTTGCCGACTGCGTCGAGGTCGGTGAGGACCTGCGCACCCGCACCCGTGACGTCCCCGGACATCTCGGCGATGCCCTGGGCGTTGTCGGAGACGGGACCGAAGGTGTCCATGGCGACGATGACGCCGACGGTGGTGAGCAGGCCGGTGCCGGCCAGTGCCACCGCGAAGAGCGCGAGCATGATCGACGTACCGCCGAGCAGGAACGCCCCGTACACGGCCAGACCGATCAACAGGGCGGTGTACACGGCGGATTCCAGACCGATGGAGATACCGGCCAGCACCACCGTCGCGGGCCCGGTCAGCGAGGACTTGCCGATGTCCCTGACGGGACGCCGGGTGGTCTCGGTGAAGTACCCCGTCAGCTGCTGGATCAGGGCCGCCAGCACGATGCCGATGGCCACGGCGACGACCGCCAGAACCCGCGGGTCTCCGCTGTGCGTCTTGATGGCTGCCTCGGTGACGCCGTCCAACTTGGCGTACGAAGAGGGCAGATAGACGAAGACCGCCCCGGCCACCAGGGCCAGCGAGATCAGTGCGGAGATGAAGAATCCGCGGTTGATGGCAGTCATCCCGCTGCGGTCGGCGCGCCGCGGGGCGACCGCGAAGATGCCGATCATCGCGGTGACCACGCCGATCGCCGGGACGATCAGCGGAAAGGCGAGTCCGGCGTCGCCGAATGCCGCCTTGCCGAGGATGAGTGCCGCAACGAGCGTGACGGCGTACGACTCGAAGAGGTCGGCCGCCATACCCGCGCAGTCACCGACGTTGTCGCCCACGTTGTCGGCGATGGTGGCGGCGTTGCGCGGGTCATCCTCCGGGATGCCCTGCTCGACCTTGCCGACGAGGTCGGCGCCGACGTCGGCGGCCTTGGTGAAGATGCCGCCGCCGACACGCATGAACATGGCGATCAGCGCGGCGCCGAGGCCGAAGCCCTCGAGCACCTTGGGGGCGTCGGCCGCGTAGACGAGAACCACGCAGGAGGCACCGAGCAGGCCGAGGCCCACCGTGAACATGCCGACCACGCCTCCCGTGCGGAAAGCGATCTTCATGGCCTTGTGCGAGACGGCCGTCAGATCCTTTTCCGGCTCGCCCTCCGCCGGTGTCGCTTCACGCGCGGCCGCGGCCACGCGCACATTTGCTCGTACGGCAAGACGCATGCCGATGTATCCGGTGGCCGCCGAGAAGATCGCCCCCACCAGGAAGAACACCGAACGTCCGGCTCGCTGTGACCAGTCGTCGGCCGGCAACAGCAGCAGTAGGAAGAACACAACGACGGCGAAGACGCCGAGGGTGCGCAACTGCCGTGTCAGATAGGCATTCGCGCCTTCCTGAACGGCTGCCGCGATCTTCTTCATGGAATCGGTGCCCTCGCCGGCGGCCAGCACCTGGCGCACCAGCAGCTGGGCGACGA
Organism: Streptomyces sp. NPDC048479; assembly: GCF_040651435.1. Lineage (NCBI taxonomy): Bacteria > Bacillati > Actinomycetota > Actinomycetes > Kitasatosporales > Streptomycetaceae > Streptomyces > Streptomyces sp. NPDC048479. The sequence goes on along the minus strand of NZ_JBEZKA010000003.1, from coordinate 447,488 downwards.
CCAGTGCCGCCAGGGCGACTGCCGCGATGACGATCACGATCAGCCGGTTGTTGTCGGTGAGTACCGCGGCTGCGAGAGAAGTGGGTTGATCGGACAGTTCTGAGTTGACGAGCCCCGCCATTCGTCCTCCTTGACGCTCAGAGCTCAAGATGTGGACGGATTGTAGGGAGCGGAAGCAGATCAAAACAGGGCGCGACAAATGTAATTGACCTTCACTTGCTACTCAGCAAATGATCGCGTTCCCAAAGTGCCCCCGAAAGAGGTAATGGGGCAAAGGCATTGACGCTTGGTCGATGATCTACGGAAAAGGAAAAAGGCCCTGCTCAAGCAGGGCCTCTTCACTTCCCGGAACTACAAAACGATCAGCACACTGTCCGCACGGTCGGGCCGCACGATCAGGGCGCTATGGTGGCCGGCGTCGTGGGCCAGCTCATCCGGATCACGCCGCCGTCCTCGGTGGAGGTGACCTCCACGTCGTCGACGAGGCCGCTGATGACCGCGAGGCCCATCATCTCGTCCTCGCCGTCGGAGTCCGGGTCCTCGTCCGCGGCCTCGCGGGCGCCTGGGGCCGCATGGGACCCACCGCCGCCCGCAGCCGGGACCTCGTCCGCCACCTCGATGGAGAAGGCTTTCTCCTCCTCGGACAGCGCCACCCGAACGGGGGCCGTGATGCCATGGCTGCGGTGCAGCCCGACGGCACGGCTGCATGCCTCGCCGACCGCGAGCCGGACCTCGTCCAGCACGGCCTCGTCGACCCCGGCCCGGCGAGCCACGGCAGCGGCCACCAGACGGGCGGTCCTGACATGCTCGGGCTGGGCGCTGAAGCGGAGTTCAACGGTCGCCATGCATTCCCCCTCAGACGTACGGGCGTGCATCTCAGGGGCCCGGGCTGGATGCCCGGTGCCCCTTCCTACTTCCGGCAGTCCTCGCCGACCGTCAGTCGGTCGCCGCGACAGCTTCGTCGACCGTGGTGTGGATGGGGAACACCTTGGTCAGACCTGTGATCCGGAAGATCTTGAGAATGCGTTCCTGGTTGCAGACCAGGCGTAGCGAGCCTTCATGCGCACGCACACGCTTCAGGCCGCCCACGAGTACGCCGAGGCCGGTGGAATCGAGGAAGTCCACGCCCTCCATATCGACAACCAGGTGGTAGCTGCCGTCGTTCACCAACTCGACCAACTGCTCGCGCAGCTTGGGCGCGGTATACACATCAATCTCGCCACCGACCTCGACGACCGTACGGTCGCCACCAGGGCCGGACACATTGCGAGTCGACAGGGACAGGTCCACGGATCCTCCAGCACCTTGCTATCGAGCGGCCGCCCCATGAGGTCTCCCCGGCGGAGCCGGAGGACGGTCGCCAGCCGCGATGGCATTCAATCACTTACCAGCAGCCATGCACGACGCCTTGGGACCATTGTCCGTCACTCCGGTGACACACTCGGTGCCGATGGCCAAGAATCACCGTCCCAGACGACCTCCCGAGAGCAGGGAAACCCGCCCCTCCCCCGGTACGGTCCTCGACCGGCTCACCGCAGGGGCGAGCCGAGCTGCGCGCATCACTCATACGGAGCACTTGCCCCCCAGGCCCGGCCGCCATGCCGTCTGGCCCGACCGCATCCGCCCGGAAGTGATCAACGCCATTCAGCAGGCCGGCATCGAGCACCCCTGGACCCACCAGGCGGCCGCCGCCGAGCACGCCCTGGACGGCGAATCCGTCGTCATCGCCACCGGTACCGCGTCGGGCAAGTCCCTGGCTTACCTCGCGCCCGTACTCACCGCCCTGCTCGACGGCTCCGAGGCCGCCAACGGTCGCGGTACGACCGCCCTCTACCTGGCCCCCACCAAGGCCCTGGCCGCCGACCAGCGCCGCGCGGTGAAGGAGCTCGGCGCGCCGCTCGGCAACCGCATCCGCCCCGCGGTCTACGACGGCGACACGCCCGTCGAGGAACGCGAATGGGTGAGGCAGTACGCCAATTACGTCCTCACCAACCCCGACATGCTGCACCGCGGGATACTTCCCTCACATCCCCGCTGGTCCTCCTTCCTGCGCTCACTGTGCTACGTGGTGATCGACGAGTGCCACACCTACCGCGGCGTCTTCGGCTCGCACGTCGCCCAGGTGCTGCGCCGTCTTCGCCGTGTATGCGCCCGCTACGGTGCGAACCCCGTCTTCCTCCTCGCCTCCGCCACCGCCGCGGAACCTGCCCTGGCCGCCGGCCGGCTCACCGGCCTGCCCGTGCAGGAGGTCGCCGACGACGCCTCACCGCGCGGCGAACTTGTGTTCGCCCTCTGGGAGCCTCCGCTCACCGAGCTCCACGGCGAGAAAGGCGCTCCGGTGCGCCGCACCGCCACCGCCGAGACCGCCGACCTCCTCACCGATCTGACCGTCCAGGGAGTCCGTACGGTCGCCTTCGTACGCTCGCGTCGCGGGGCCGAGCTCATCTCCGTCATCGCCAAGGAACGCCTCGCGGAGATCGACCGCTCCCTGCCGCCGCGGGTTGCCGCCTACCGCGGCGGCTACCTCCCCGAGGAGCGCCGCGCCCTGGAGCGGGCGCTGCACTCCGGCGAGCTCCTCGGCCTCGCCGCCACCACCGCCCTGGAACTCGGCGTCGACGTCTCGGGCCTCGATGCCGTCGTCATCGCCGGCTACCCCGGGACACGGGCGTCGCTGTGGCAGCAGGCGGGCCGCGCGGGCCGCTCCGGCCAGGGCGCCCTGGCCATCCTCGTCGCCCGCGACGACCCGCTGGACACCTTCCTCGTCCACCACCCCGAGGCGCTGTTCCAGCAGCCGGTGGAGTCCACCGTCCTCGACCCGGACAACCCGTACGTCCTCGCCCCCCATCTGTGCGCTGCCGCCGCCGAGCTCCCGCTCACGGAAGACGATCTTGAGCTCTTCGGCCCGGCGACCGCAGAGCTCATGCCCCAGCTGGAAGCCGCCAAGCTGCTCCGCCGCCGGGCCACCGCCTGGCACTGGACGCGCCGCGAGCGGGCCGCCGACCTCACCGACATCCGGGGCGAGGGCGGCCGCCCCGTCCAGATCGTCGAGGCCGCGACCGGCCGGCTGCTGGGCACAGTCGACGAGTCGGCCGCCCACACTGCGGTCCACGACGGTGCCGTCCACCTCCACCAGGGCCGTACGTACCTGGTGAAGCATCTGGACCTGGAGGACTCCGCAGCCCTCGTCGAGGAGGCCAACCCGCCGTACTCCACCACCGCCCGCGACACCACCTCCATCTCCGTACTCGAAACCGACACCGAGATCCCGTGGGGCGACGGTCGCCTCTGCTACGGCTCCGTCGAGGTCACCAACCAGGTCGTCTCCTTCCTGCGCCGCAAACTCATCACCGGTGAGGTGCTCGGCGAGACCAAACTCGATCTGCCGCCCCGCACCCTGCGCACCCGGGCCGTGTGGTGGACGGTCACCGAGGACCAGCTGGACACCGCCCGGGTCAACCCGGAGCAGCTGGGCGGGGCCCTGCACGCCGCCGAGCACGCCTCGATCGGGATGCTGCCGCTCTTCGCCACCTGCGACCGCTGGGACATCGGCGGGGTCTCCGTGCCGCTCCACCCGGACACGCTGCTGCCGACGGTCTTCGTGTACGACGGCCATCCGGGTGGCGCGGGCTTCGCCGAGCGGGCCTTCCACACCGCCCGCGAGTGGCTCACCGCGACCCGTGAGGCGATCGCCTCCTGCGAGTGCGAGGCGGGCTGCCCGTCCTGCATCCAGTCCCCCAAATGCGGCAACGGCAACGATCCGCTGCACAAGCGCGGCGCGGTCCGCCTCCTCACGGAACTGCTCCGGGTAGCCCCGTCGGGCCAGGAGGTCCCGGCGGTCCCGCCCGCGACCTGACCGTCGGGGCGTACGGGCCGAAGCGGGCCTGCGCCGTCACATCGGCGATCTCGCCCCGTACGGCGCAGTGCACCACCGTTGCGCCCTGCGCCCGGGCCACATCGGCCGCCTTCGCACAGGCTGCAGCGGTGCCGCTCAGGGCGTGGTCCGCCGCGGCGAGTGCCGCCAAGTCCGCGGCGGAGCCCGCCCGGTGTCGGGCGACCACGGCCTGGCCCATGGCCAGGACGGCCGCGAAGACCGCACACAGCACGGTCGTGGCCATGGCGACCCAGACGGTCGCCGACCCGCGCTCGCGGTTCACTGGGCCGCCTCTGCGGTGCCTCCTGGGCCTGCGGCTGCTCGGCCGACTCCCGGGCCCTGGGCGGTGTCCTGGCCCACCGTGTCCTCGGCGAGGGCCGCGGCGTCCGCGCTCAGCGTCAGCGCCAGCCCGCTCGGCCCTGGAGCTTTCGCCTCGACCCGCACCCGCCACAGGGCCCCTGACCGCCCCAGCGTGACCCGGGCACCACCCGGGGCCGCCGAGCGGGCGGCGGCCAGCGCGGCCGCCCGTGGCTCCGACCTGGCCGCGGCCCGGGCACCGGCCCGTGCCGCGTCGACGCACTGGATCTGCGCTGAGGCAGCCATCAGCGCCCAGACCAACGCCATGGCGAAGACCACCAGAGCGGGCACCGCGACGGCCGCCTCCGCCGTCACGGACCCCCTGTCGCGCACCTGGCCGCGCATCTCAGAACTGGGCACTTCAAAACCGGGCGCCTCAAAACCGGGCGCCTCAGAACTGCGCATTGAGAGCCTTCCCGATCACCGACTGCAGCGCCGCCGAGACAGCCCCGCTGGTCACGACCTTGTACAGGACGGCCGCGAAGGCACACGCGGCGATCGTCCCCATTGCGTACTCGGACGTGGTCATCCCCTCGTCCCTGCGCATCCTGCGCGTCAACCCGCGCAGCCAGCCCCGCAACGAATTCCACATACCAACCAACCCCCAAGAGATTTCGTTCAGTTGCCGTTCAACAATCCGTCCGCCAGGCCGATCACCACCGGGGCCACCCCGACCGCCAGGAAGGCGGGCAGGAAGCAGAGCCCCACCGGAGCGGTGATCAGGACCTGCGCCTTCCGGCCCTGCGCCGCGGCCGCCCGCGCCTGGTCCGCCCGGAAGCGCTCGGCCAGTCGGGACACGGGCTCCGCCGCCGGTGCCCCGGTCGAGTCGGCCCGCTCCAGACAGCGGGCCAGCGCCGCCGCGCCCGGTATCTGTCCGAACCAACCCCACGCCTGTGCCGGCTCCCCGCCGAGCCGCAGTTCGGCGGCCGCCCGCGCCAGCCGTTCGCCGACCGGCCCGCCGAGCGACTCCCCGACCGCCTCCGCCGCCTCGCGCGGACCAGCCCCTGCGGAGATGCAGGCCGCCAGCAGATCGGCGGCGAGCGGTAGTTGACGAACCGACACACGGTCCCCGGCGTCCGCAGCAGGCTTACGGCTCCGCTGCCAACGCCACACGCCATACGCCCCGGCGAGCCCGACAACGGCGCCGATCACCCCGCCGACCAGGACATAGCCGGTGATAACTGCGCCCAGCGGAGCCACCCAGCGCCTCGCCCAGAGGCCGCGGTCGGGCCGCCACCGCCGTCGTTCGTACTCCACCGCCAGCAGCGCCTCGATCCGCCTGCGCACTCTGCGCTCGCGCCGTCGTCCCGCGACCACCAAGCCCAGGCAGGCCGCTGCGGCCAGAACCCACACCGCTGCCCCCAGCCTGTGGACGGCGTCCCCGGTCATGTCTCCTCCCTGCCCCGTACGATCCGCATGGCCCAGCAGAACCCGGCCGCCTCCAGCAGCCCGCCGACCACCAGGCACACCAGGCCCGCTGCGGTGCGCAGCAGCACCCCGAGGGGATCGGCGCCCAGTGCCCAGCCCATCGCCAGGCCGACCAACGGAAGCACCGCCAGCAGGACGGCGGTCGACCACGCACCCGCCAACTGGGCCCGCAGCTCCTGCCGCTGGTCCCATTCGGCCCGCAGAGCCGCCTCCAGCCGGTCGAGCCCAGCGGCCAGACCCGCCCCGCTGTCCACGGCCACCCGCCAGCAGGCCGCGACCCCGGCAAGACCGTCCGCTCCCGGCTGCCTGGCCGCCTCCCGAAGCGCCTGAGGCACATCGCCCCCGAACCGCGCCGCCGCCAGCACCGCGGCCTCCGCTGCGCCCAACACCCCGGTGGATCTGGCGGCGAACAGCAGCGCCTGCCCCGGCTGCAACCCCGCCCGCAGCTCGCCCGCGACCGCACCGCACAACGCGATGACGCCCTCAGCCCGCCGCTCCCGCTCCCGCCTCCGCTCCCGGGCCCGCAACCGCCTCCTCACGAGCGGCACAGCCACCGCTCCCGCGACCAACGGCAGCACCGACTTCCCCAGCACCGCGATGACCAGCGCCGCCGGCAGGCACAGCCACTCCCGCCGCAGCCGGACCACCGGCAGCAGCCGCTGCCAGGACCACCTCGGCGGCAACTCCACCGGCCCGCCGCCCGCGAGGAGCAGCCGCGCCCGCCGCGGCCCCTGCTCCCTGCCGACCGTCAGCCACGCCGCCGCACCAGCACACACCGTGGCCGCGTACACCGGGTCACCCGCCATCACAGCGAACCCCCGATCAGGGACCGCAGCCGCTCCCAGCCCCGCTCGTACGCGAACGCCTCCGCGCCCCACCGCAGCGCGGGCACCGTCACCACCAGCCCCGCCGGGTCCCGCTCCAGCACATGCACCTCAGCGATCCGCCGCTGCCCGCCCCTGTCCCGTACGAGATGGACCACCACCGAGAGGGCCGCGGCCAACTGGCTGTGCAGCGCCGCCCGGTCGAGCCCCGCGGCCGTCCCCAGCGCCTCCAGCCGCGCCGGCACATCCGCCGCCGCATTGGCGTGCACAGTCCCGCAGCCGCCCTCGTGACCGGTGTTCAAAGCGGCCAGGAGCTCAGTCACCTCGGCTCCTCGCACCTCCCCCACCACCAGCCGGTCGGGCCGCATTCGCAACGCCTGCCGCACCAGATCCCGCAGCGTCACCCGGCCGGCGCCCTCCTGGTTCGCCGTACGCGACTCCAGCCGCACCACATGCGGGTGGTCCGGCCTGAGCTCCGCCGAGTCCTCGGCCAGCACGATCCGCTCGCGCTCCCCCACCAGCCCCAGCAGGCTCGAGAGCAAGGTTGTCTTGCCTGATCCCGTGCCACCGCTGATGAGGAAGGACAGTCGGGCCTCGATCAGCGCCCGAAGCACCCGGTCCCCGCCCGGCGGCACCGTCCCCGCCGTAACCAGCTCGCCCACCGAAAACGCCCTGAGCCGCACCACCCGCAGCGAGAGACACGTCGAGCCGACCGCCACCGGCGGGATCACGGCATGCATCCGTGTGCCGTCCGGCAGCCTGGCGTCCACCCACGGCCTGGCGTCATCCAGTCGCCGCTCGGCAACCGCCGCAAGCCGCTGTGCCAGCCTGCGCACCGACGCCGCATCCGCGAACGTCACCTCGGTGAGCTCGAGCCCGCGGCCCCGGTCCACCCACACCCGGTCGGGCGCGGACACCAGCACGTCCGTCACCGACGGATCGGCCAGCAGCGGCTCCAGCGGCCCCGTCCCCACCAGCTCGCATCGCAACTCCTGGGTGCCGCCCAGCACTTCGGCGTCCCCCAGCAGCCGCCCCTGTGCCCGCAGGGCGGCCGCCACCCTGGCCGGCGTCGGCTCGGCCCCGCTCTCCGCGAGCCGCTGTCGTACCGCGTCCAGCAGCCCGGCGCTCATGAGACCCCGCCCCCGGCCAGCGCCCGCTCCCAGAAGGCCGTACAAAACCTCGCCAGCGGCCCGCGCCCACTGCCTCCCGGCGGAGCGCCCCCGTCCTGCGCCGCCAACAGTCCTGCCTCCACGGGCAGTTCACCCGCCAGCGGCAGCCCGAGGGCGTCCGCCACCCACTGCTCGTCCAGCCCGGCGGCGTACGGCCCGCGCACGACCGCCCGCAGGTCCTGGAGCACCATGCCCACTGTCGACGCCACCCGGTTCGCCGCGGCGACGGCTCGTAGCTCGCCCGGCACCACCAGCAGTCCGAGATCCAGCTGGGCCAGGGCCTCCGCCACGCCTTCGTCGACCCGCCGCGGCAGATCCACGACCACCACCCCACCGCGCCTGCGCGCCGCGGCCAGGACCGACCGCATCGCCTCCGGCGGAATCACCACCGAATCGCCGCGGTCCCAGCTGAGCACCCGCAGCGCGTGCAGCTCGGGCAGCGACTCCTCGAGTGCCCCGCCGGCGACCCGTCCCTTGGAAGCGGCGAAATCCGGCCATCGTCTGCCGTCCGCTTGCTCTCCGCCGAGCAGCACGTCGAGCCCTCCGCCCAGCGGGTCGCCGTCGACGAGCATGGTGCGACGGCCGTCCCGGGCCGCGGTCACCGCGAGCGCGCAGGCCAGCGTCGATGCACCGGCGCCGCCCCGTCCGCCGATCACTCCGACGGTCAGCGCCTGCCGCCCGACCCCTTCGACCACATCGGCGATCCGGTCGACGAGCCAGCTCTCCGCATCGGGCAGCCGCAGCACGCAGTCCGCCCCGATCTCGACCGCCCGCCGCCAGACGTCCGGGTCGTCCTGGTCGTGCCCGACGAGCAGCACACCGCGTCTGCGGGTCGCTCCACGGCAGCGCGCGGCCGCGTCGTCGCCGACCAGGACCAGCGGCGCTCCCTCCCAGCTTCCCCGTCGCTCCGGCACCGAATGGTGGACGTCAGGCTCGGCCCCGGCCGCGGCGCACAGCCGCAGCAGATCGTCGAGCAGTTCCAGGTCTTCAGTGACGATCAGCGGCCCGTCCCGGCGCCCTTCGGCCACCGGCGGCCGTTGCGATGTGATAGATCCAGCCACGATCTCCACGCCCCTCTTACTTCGATCTCACGTGAAGGCGAGATCTGCGATTCCTTCGGTCCGCGAACTACGCGGGTGGAATCACCGTGCAGCGCACCGGAAAATCGTGTGGATCTTGCTGAAAAACTGTGGACAACTAGCCACTTGTGAATATCCCCGTAGCCCATACCGGTGACTCTCGGAGAGCAGCGCAACCGCTACGCTCAGTGACGAGTCGGGGTATGCGGAACCCGGCAGCGGACACGGCCCGCGAAGGGGAGGAATGATCGGAGTCGATCGCAGAAGGCGGACGAAACGCGTCCGGACATGCGACGACCCCCGCCGGGGGGGAGAGCGGGGGTCGTCTCTCCGGCCGACTCGGGGGGGGAGGAGTCGGACCGGGTTAGCACGGTCGCGAACGATCCGTGACTTCCATGGTGTACCCGAGAGCCTTCTCAGGCAAACCCACGCGCCCGAGCGTACGCCGAATGGCGGGCACCTATGCTCAGGCTCGTGGAAAACCACTCCTTGCCTCGCGCAGCTGCCTTCTTTGACCTGGACAAGACGGTCATTGCGAAGTCATCGACTCTGACCTTCAGCAAGTCCTTCTACCAAGGCGGGCTGATCAACCGGCGCGCCGTACTACGCACCGCCTATGCCCAGTTCGTTTTTCTCGCGGGCGGCGCCGATCACGACCAGATGGAGCGGATGCGCCAGTACCTCTCCGCGCTCTGCAAGGGCTGGAACGTCCAGCAGGTCAAGGAGATCGTCGCCGAGACCCTCCATGACCTGATCGACCCGATCATCTACGACGAGGCCGCGTCGCTCATCGAGGAGCACCACACGGCCGGCCGCGACGTCGTCATCGTCTCCACGTCCGGCGCGGAGGTCGTCGAGCCGATCGGCGAGCTCCTCGGCGCAGACCGGGTGGTGGCCACCCGCATGGTGGTCGGCGACGACGGCTGCTTCACGGGCGAAGTGGAGTACTACGCGTACGGGCCGACCAAAGCGGAAGCGGTCAAGGAGCTGGCCGCGTCCGAGGGATACGACCTGACCCGCTGTTATGCATACAGCGACTCGGCCACCGATGTCCCGATGCTGGCGTCTGTCGGCCATCCGTACGCCGTAAATCCGGACCGCGCACTGCGCCGCGAGGCGACCGCGCGCGGCTGGCCGATTCTCGTCTTCAATCGCCCGGTGCAACTGAAGCAGCGGCTGCCCGCGTTCTCCATGCCGCCGCGCCCCGCTCTGGTCGCGGCGGCCGCGGTGGGTGCGGCCGCCGCCACGGCCGGCCTGGTCTGGTACGCCAGCCGTCGGCGCACCGCAGCCGCACAGACCACCGCCGTATATTAATTCGCCCGTATTTGAACCTAAAAGTAAAGATGCGCGGCCAGGGGTTCCGCTTCACCGCGAGCAGGAGTAGAAAGGACTTAACGGCCCGCGAGACCAAGGACATCCGAAAGGATCACCTTTAACGCATGAAGGCCCACGGACCGAAGCATGAAAACTGAGCACCCACGCGACGTCGACCCGTCGATTACGGGCCAGCCGCACCAGGTGACGGGCAGAAGTTCCCGACCTGATGGGCAAATATTCGAGGACGCATGGTAACTCGGCGGACGTGCCAGCGGCGGTACCACCCATTGGTACCGCCGCAACCCTGTTCAGGGGCTTTTTCAGAGGCAGTTCAGGCAGCGCCGCGCTGCAGCGCCTCGCACACCGCCGTCGACTCCCGGACTCCCAGCTCGACCGCACGCCCGCAGTGCGCGATCCAGGCAGCCATTCCCTCCGGCGTTCCGGACCGATAGCCCTCGAAGGCCGCGACGTACGCCGCCCGTCCCTGCTCCGCGTGGCCGACCTCCGCCGGACAGATCGACTTGGGGTCGAGTCCGCTGCCGATCAGCACAATGCGCTCGGCCGCCCGCGCGACCAGGCCGTTGTACGAGCCGAAGGGGCGCAGTGCCAGCAGCTCGCCGTGCACCACGGCGGCCGTCACCAACGCCGGCGCGGAACTTCCCACGATGATGAGCTCCGCCAGGCCGTCCAGCCGGCCGGCCACCTCGCTCGCGTCCGGCAGCGGCGCCTCGATCAGCGGCTCGTCGACCGCCTCGCCCGCCAGGCGCGGACGGCCCACCGTCTCGTCGTCACCGGCGCCGCCTGCCGCGACCAGATGCAGCCGGGCCAGCACCCGGAGCGGCGACTGCTGCCAGATCGAGAGCAGTTGACCGGCCTCGGCGGTCAACCGCAGCGCCGCGCCGACCGTACGCGCCTCGGCCTCGACGCCGAAGTCGGTGCGCCTGCGTACTTCCTCCAGGGCCCAGTCCGCTCCGGACAGCGCGGCGGAACCGCGCGCTCCGCGCAGTGCCGCCTCCGAGGTGACCTCATTACTGCGGCGCCGCATGACCCGGTGCCCGTAGACGCGGTCGACGGCTTTGCGTACGGAGTCCACGGAGTCGGCGACGCCCGGCAGGGAGCCGAGAGTGGCGAGAGGGTCGACCGACGAGGCATTCGTACTCATAGGTAGCGAGGCTACGCGCCCGCGGGGCGCGTCCCACCTTGGAGTGGTCTTGTTCACGCACCTCGACCACACCGTGTGCACATGCCGCTACCCTAGGTGAACATGAAGATCGCTTTCGTAGGGAAGGGCGGCAGCGGCAAGACCACGCTGTCCTCGCTCTTCATTCGCCACCTGGCCGCCAATGAAGCCCCCGTCGTCGCGGTGGACGCCGACATCAACCAGCACCTGGGGGCCGCGCTCGGTCTCGACGAGGCGGAGACCGCCGCGCTGCCCGCGATGGGAGCGCATCTGCCGCTCATCAAGGACTACCTGCGTGGCTCCAACCCCCGGGTCGCCTCCGCCGAGACGATGATCAAGACCACGCCGCCGGGCGAGGGCTCGCGGCTGCTGCGCGTCAATGAGGACAACCCGGTATACGAGGCCTGTGCCCGCACCGTCCGCCTCGACGACGGGGACATCCGGCTGATGGCCACGGGCCCCTTCACCGAGTCCGATCTGGGGGTGTCCTGCTACCACTCCAAGGTCGGAGCGGTCGAGCTCTGCCTCAACCATCTGGTCGACGGCCCGGATGAGTATGTGGTCGTCGACATGACCGCGGGCTCGGACTCCTTCGCCTCCGGGATGTTCACGCGTTTCGACATGACGTTCCTGGTGGCCGAGCCGACTCGCAAGGGCGTCTCCGTCTATCGCCAGTACAAGGAGTACGCACGGGACTTCGGCGTCGCACTGAAGGTCGTCGGCAACAAGGTGCACGGCCGGGACGACATGGACTTCCTGCGCGAGGAGGTGGGCGACGACCTGCTCGTCACGGTCGGGCACTCCGACTGGGTCAGGGCGATGGAGAAGGGCCGGCCGCCGCGCTTCGAGCTGCTGGAGGCGGAGAACCGCATGTCGCTGCAGGCCCTGCAGAACGCCGCGGAGGACTCGTACGAGAACCGCGACTGGGAGCGCTACACGCGCCAGATGGTGCACTTCCACCTGAAGAACGCGGAGAGCTGGGGGAACGCGAAGACCGGCGCCAACCTGGCGGCGCAGGTCGACCCCGGCTTCGTGCTCGGCGAGCATTCGGCAGTACCTCAGCCCAGCTGAGGAAACCGCACCCCAGGACCGGCATACTCCCCGGGCGTGTGGCGGATGTCAGTGCTGCTCAGCCCGCTTCGCCGCGGGCTGGGCGGCGAGGAAGCCCGGCCAGCCGCCCGGCGGGGCCTGTCCGACCTCCAGGCCGTGCATCTTCTGGAGGACCGCCGGGTCCTGCGCGTCCAGCCAGTCGGCGAGCTGCCGGAAGGACACGCACTTCACATCGCGCTTCACACAGACCGTCGCGATCGTCTCCTCGACGGCGCGCATATACGTGCCGCCGTTCCAGGGTTCGAAGTGGTTGCCGATGATCAGCGGGGCGCGATTGCCCTTGTACGCGCGGTTGAAGGCCTGCACCAGGCCGTCGCGCATCTGGTTGCCCCAGTACTCGCGCTCCGCCGGGTCGCCATTGACCGTCCCCGACTGATTGACCATGAAGTTGTAGTCCATGGAGAGCGTCTCGAAGGCGCGGCCCGGTACCGGGACCAGCTGCATCGACAGGTCCCACAGGCCCAGTTCCTTCTTGGGCCAGATCTGGTCATTGACGCCGCTGGTGTCATAGCGGAAGCCCAACTCGCTCGCGGCACGGAGAAAGTTCGGGCGGCCCTCGAGGCAGGGCGTGCGGGCGCCGATGAGCTCCTTCTCGTAGTCGAAGGGCAGCGGCTGCTCGGTCTCCAGGCCGGCGTTCGTCCGCCAGTTCTCCACAAAGGACTTGGCCTGACTGATCTCGCTCTTCCACTCGTCGACGGACCAGTTGCCGACGCCGCCGTCCTTGCCGCAGAAGTGGCCGTTGAAGTGGGTACCCACCTCATTGCCCTCCTGCCAGGCGCCGCGCAGCTCACGCACGGTGTCCCTGATGCCCTGGATGTCATTGAAGCCGATTTCGGAGCTTCCGGCCGAGTGCTGGGGCGGGTCGTAGAGGTTCGCCTTCGCCTCGGGGAGCAGATAGACGCCGCTGAGAAAGTAGGTCATCGTCGCGTCGTACTTCCTGCCGACCTTGCGGAAGTGCGAGAAGAGCTTCTGACTGTCCTCGCTGGCCCCGTCCCAGGAGAACACCACGAACTGCGGTGGCGCCTGACCGGGCTTCAGACGCTGTGGCTTCATCAGACCGGGCTGAGCTCCGGTGAACGCCGTCGAGCCGTCGCCGATGAGACGTACCGCACTCTGGGGGCCCGCAGCGCCGTGCTTTGATCCGGGGGCGCCGTGGTTCGCCCGGGGGGCGCCCTGCTTGCGGGCGGACGGGGCCTCCGTACCGGAACAGCCGGCGAGCCCCGCGACCAGCGCCGTTGCGACTGCGGCGACAGCGATCCTCTTCGTAGCGGCCTTCATCCGCCCACCCTCTTTCCTGGGCCGTATGCCTATATGCCTGTACGACGACCTACTTACGGCGCCGACAAACTCGCATCGCGGTGGTGAGAGGGAAGCGCGACGAGCCGCGTTCAAATCATTAATCACTGGATCGGGTGAAAGACTGCCCTATTTGCCCTGAAATTAATGCCAGACTCTTTACTCTGCATTACGATCCATTTACCGAGAGTTGAATATCCCGCCGCTGCACGCCGTGACCCACGGCCGCGTCCCCCATTCCGCGACCGCGCTGCCCCGGAGGAGACGGGAACCATGCCTTCCTGCGTCCCCACTCGCACCGACGACCCTTCGCCCAAGACCAAGCACAACAAGTCCCGTACCAAGTCCCGTACGAAGTCGCGCACGTTTCTCGCCTCGCGCTTCCAGCGCCCGCACAGTCCGCCGTCACCCGACGGTGGCAATGGCGGTGGCCGTCGATTCCGTATCGCGGGCGCCGACTTCTCCGCCTCGATCTCCGTCTTTCTGATCGCGCTGCCGCTCTCCCTCGGCATCGCACTCGCCACCGGCGCACCACTCCAGGCCGGGCTGGTGGCCGCCGCCGTCGGCGGCATCGTCGTCGGCCGGCTCGGCGGGTCACCGCTGCAAGTCAGCGGCCCCGCGGCCGGACTGACCGTCGTCACCGCCGATCTGATCCAGCGGTACGGCTGGCGCACCACCTGCGCCATAACCGTTCTCGCCGGACTCGCCCAACTCGGGCTGTCCGCCCTGCGGGTGACCCGTTCGGCCCTCGCCGTCAGCCCGGCGATCGTGCACGGCATGCTGGCCGGCATCGGCGTCACGATCGCCCTCGCCCAACTCCATATCGTTCTCGGCAGCACCCCGCAGAGCTCGGCGGTCGACAACATCCGTGCTCTTCCCGCCCAGTTGGCCGGCCTCCACCCGGCCGCACTCTCGGCCAGCATCCTGACCGTCGCCGTACTGCTGCTGTGGCCACGGATTCCGGGGCGTACGGGCCGGATCGTACGAAAGCTCCCGGCCGCGCTCGCCGCGGTGGCGGGCGCGACCGTCTTCGCCACGCTCGCCGGGCTGAACCTGACGCGCGTCGATCTGCCGTCCTGGAGCAGCCACGCCCTGCCCCAGCTGCCCGAGGGTCCGGTGCTGGGCATACTCGCCGCCGTGCTCACCATCACCTTGGTGGGCAGCGTGGAGTCACTGCTCTCGGCGGTCGCCGTCGACAAGCTGGTGGCCGCCCGCAAGGAGCCGGCCGTTCGCATTCCGCGCGCTCATCTCGACCGCGAGCTGGCCGGGCAGGGAGCGGCGAATGTCGTCTCCGGCGCACTCGGCGGGCTGCCCGTCACCGGGGTCGCCGTACGCAGCGCCGCGAATGTGTCCGCGGGCGCTGTGAGCCGTAACGCCACCATGCTGCACGGCATGTGGATCGCGGTCGCCGCGCTGCTGCTGGTGCCCGTGCTCGATCTGATCCCGCTGGCGGCCCTCGCCGCGCTGGTGATGGTCGTGGGCGTCCAGATGGTCAGCATCACGCATCTGCGCAGCGTGAAGCGGAACCGCGAAATGCTGGTGTACACGGTGACGCTGGCCTCGGTCGTCGTCACCGGCGTACTGGAAGGCGTGGCGATCGGGATCGCGGTGGCGGTCGCCGTCGCGCTGCACCGACTGACCAGGACCCGGATCACTTCCGCCGAGCAGGAGGGGGTCCACCGGATGCGGGCGCGCGGTCAGTTGACGTTCCTCGCCGTGCCTCGGCTGAGCCGGATGCTGAGCCAGATCCCCCAGGAGGCCGACTGCGTCATCGAGCTGGACGGGTCGTTCATGGACCATGCCGCGTACGAAGCGCTGCACGACTGGCAGATCTCGCATGTCGCGCAGGGCGGGACGGTGGAGTTCACCGGCCGGGCGGGGGGCCGGATCAGCGAGCCCGCCTCCGAAACACACGGCTGCTGCCGCCCCTGGACGCCCTGGCGCAACCACCACTGCGACGAGCGCCCGCCACGCGCCAAGCCGCATCAACTGGCCAACGGGCTCAGCTCGTTCCAGCGCAACACCGCTCCACTGGTGCGAGACGAGCTGGCGCGGCTGGCCCGCGAGGGGCAGCGGCCCTCGCAGCTCTTCCTCACCTGCGCCGACTCCCGCCTGGTCACCAGCATGATCACGGCCAGCGGTCCGGGCGATCTGTTCACCGTACGGAATGTGGGCAATCTGGTGCCCCTCCCCGGCGCGGAGAGCAGCGACGACTCGGTGGCGGCCGCGATCGAGTACGCCGTCGATGTGCTGGAGGTGGACTCGATCACCATCTGCGGGCACTCCGGGTGCGGGGCGATGCAGGCCCTGCTGAACGCTCCGCCCGGGGGCGCCCAGACCCCGCTGCGGCGCTGGCTGCGCCACGGGCTGCCGAGTCTGGAGCGGATGAAGAGCCGACACCGTTCCTGGGCCAGGATCTCCGGGCGACTGCCGACCGACGCTGTCGAGCAGCTGTGTCTGACCAATGTGGTCCAGCAGTTGGAGCATCTGCGCGCCCATGAGGCGGTGGCCAGGCGGCTCGCCGAGGGCACGCTGGAGCTGCACGGCATGTACTTCCATGTCGGCGAGGCCCAGGCGTATCTGCTCGCGAGCAGCGACGGGCATGAGATCGACGAGGTCTTCGACCGAGTCGCCCCCACCCCCTCGGTCCTCCAGAAGTCGCGCGCCTGAACCGCCTCCCGGAAACCAGGCGCCCTCAAAGCCACGCGCCCTGAAACCACGCGCCTGAAACCACACGCCCTGAAACCACGTGCCTGAACCGCTCACCCTTCCTGACCGTGAGAACGTATGGCCCCTCTTTCCCGCCGCCCGGGGAGGAGGGGCCACCTATAGGTCTAAACCAATTTCCGGCAGGCTCTTGTGTCCCGGCCCGTCGGCTGATGAGCTATGGCCTGGGACACATAGGCACATAGGACGCCCTGGGAAAGGGAGATGTCGTGAGCAACGAAAGCCTGGCCAACCTGCTCAAGGAGGAGCGGCGGTTCGCGCCGCCGACCGAGCTGGCCGCGAACGCCAACGTGACGGCGGAGGCGTATGAGCAGGCCGAGGCGGACAGGCTTGGCTTCTGGGCCGAGCAGGCGCGCCGGCTCACCTGGGCCACCGAACCGACCGAGACCCTCGACTGGACCAACCCGCCGTTCGCGAAGTGGTTTGCCGACGGCAAGCTCAACGTCGCGTACAACTGCGTGGACCGCCATGTCGAAGCGGGCAACGGCGACCGTGTCGCCCTCCACTTCGAGGGTGAGCCCGGCGACAGCCGAGCCATCACCTACGCCGAGCTCAAGGACGAGGTCTCGCGCGCCGCGAACGCCCTCACCGAGTTGGGAGTCGTCAAGGGCGACCGGGTCGCCGTCTACCTCCCGATGATCCCCGAAGCCGTTGTGGCGATGCTGGCCTGCGCCCGTATCGGCGCCGCCCACTCGGTGGTCTTCGGCGGCTTCTCGGCCGAGGCCGTCGCCTCCCGTATCCAGGACGCCGACGCCAAGCTGGTCATCACCGCGGACGGCGGCTACCGCCGCGGCAAGCCGAGTGCGCTCAAGCCCGCGATCGACGAGGCCGTCGCCAAGTGCCCGCAGGTCGAGCATGTCCTGGTGGTACGGCGTACCGGCCAGGACACAGCGATCACCGAGGGCCGCGACGTGTGGTGGCACGACATCGTCGCCCGCCAGTCCGCCGAGCACACCCCGGAGGCCTTCGACGCGGAGCACCCGCTCTTCATCCTCTACACCTCCGGCACGACGGGTAAGCCGAAGGGCATCCTGCACACCTCCGGCGGCTATCTCACCCAGGCGGCCTACACCCACCACGCCGTCTTCGACCTCAAGCCGGAGACGGACGTCTTCTGGTGCACCGCCGACATCGGCTGGGTGACCGGCCACTCGTACATCGTGTACGGCCCGCTGGCCAACGGCGCGACCCAGGTGATGTACGAGGGCACGCCCGACACCCCGCACCAGGGCCGCTTCTGGGAGATCATTCAGAAGTACGGCGTCACGATCCTCTACACGGCGCCGACCGCGATCCGTACGTTCATGAAGTGGGGAGACGACATCCCCGCCAAGTTCGACCTGAGCAGTCTGCGGATCCTCGGGTCGGTCGGTGAGCCCATCAACCCCGAGGCGTGGATGTGGTACCGGGAGCACATCGGCGCCGGCAAGACCCCGATCGTCGACACCTGGTGGCAGACCGAGACCGGCGCGATGATGATCTCGCCGATGCCCGGTGTCACCGAGACCAAGCCCGGATCCGCGCAGCGCGCGCTGCCCGGGATCTCGGCGACCGTCGTGGACGACGAGGCGAACGAGGTGCCCAACGGTGGCGGCGGCTATCTCGTCCTCACCGAGCCGTGGCCGGCGATGCTGCGCACCATCTGGGGCGACGACCAGCGCTTCATCGACACGTACTGGTCGCGCTTCGAGGGCAAGTACTTCGCGGGCGACGGCGCCAAGAAGGACGACGACGGCGATATCTGGCTGCTGGGCCGGGTCGACGACGTGATGCTGGTGTCCGGCCACAACATCTCGACCACCGAGGTGGAGTCGGCCCTGGTCTCGCACCCGAAGATCGCCGAGGCGGCGGTCGTGGGCGCGACGGACGAGACGACCGGTCAGGCGATCGTTGCCTTCGTGATCCTGCGCGGTACGGCGAGCGAGGACGAGAACCTCGTGAACGACCTGCGCAACCACGTGGGCGCGACGCTCGGCCCGATCGCCAAGCCGAAGCGGGTGCTGCCGGTTGCGGAGCTGCCGAAGACGCGCTCCGGCAAGATCATGCGCCGGCTGCTGCGTGATGTTGCCGAGAATCGTCAGCTGGGCGATGTCACCACGCTCACGGACTCGTCGGTGATGGACCTGATCCAGTCGAAGCTGCCGAGCGCGGCCAGCGAGGACTGAGACCCGGCGTTGGGGGAAGGGGTCCGGCCGCCGCGCGGCGGCCGGACCCCTTCGCCATGGACGGGTTGGCGCCCTATGGGTTGCGGCACGGGTTGGAGCTCGACCCGGCGCCCCGAGGCGGCGGTTCGCGCCGCAGGCACACGCACCCGGCGGCCCGGCGGCATCGCGCCACGCACCCCTTATGCACCTAAAGTGAGGATCACCGGATACACCCTTGCGCTCTTAGGTAAACTAATGACCGCGTCAATGGCGCGACAAGAAACTAGGTGCGCCGGGAAGTCTGGTCGGCATGTGTTCCGCCCTGCCTACCCGACCGGAGGTCCCACGACGTGGCCGCGCCGCCCACCCCCACCAACCGCAAGTTCCTCGGACGTCTTTCGCTGCCCGAGCGGACATACGTGGCGGACGCGCTGCGCGCCGAGACCGTCGGTGGCGTACTCCTCCTGATAGCCACGATCGCCGCGCTGATCTGGGCGAACACCCCGCTGAGCGACAGCTACGAATCCGTACGCAGCTTCCATATGGGCCCGGCCGCCCTCGGCCTCGACCTCTCGGTCCAGCACTGGGCCGCCGACGGGCTGCTCGCCATCTTCTTCTTCGTCGCGGGCATCGAGCTCAAGCGCGAGCTGGTCGCCGGTGAGCTGCGCGATCCCAAGGCGGCCGCCCTCCCCGTGATCGCGGCGATCTGCGGCATGGTGGTGCCCGCACTCGTCTACACCCTCACCGCCGTCATCGGCGGCGGATCCACCGACGGCTGGGCCGTCCCGACCGCCACCGACATCGCCTTCGCGCTCGCCGTACTCGCGGTCATCGGCACCTCGCTGCCGTCAGCGCTGCGCGCGTTCCTGCTGACCCTCGCCGTCGTCGACGACCTCTTCGCGATCCTGATCATCGCGGTCTTCTTCACCGACGACCTGAACTTCGCCGCGCTCGGCGGGGCCGTGATCGGGCTCGCCGTGTTCTGGCTGCTGCTGCGCAAAGGCGTGCGCGGCTGGTACATATACGTGCCGCTGGCGCTGGTCATCTGGGGGCTGATGTACAACAGCGGCGTCCACTCCACCATCGCAGGTGTCGCGATGGGCCTGATGCTGCGCTGCACCAAGCGGGACGGCGAGGAGCACTCCCCCGGCGAGCACATCGAGCACCTCGTACGGCCCGTTTCCGCGGGCCTCGCCGTACCGCTGTTCGCGCTCTTCGCGGCGGGTGTCACAGTCTCCGGCAGCTCGCTCACCGATGTCTTCACCAAACCCGAGACCCTTGGCGTCGCCCTCGGTCTGGTGGTGGGCAAGACCGTCGGCGTCTTCGGCGGCACCTGGCTGGCGGCACGCTTCACCAGGGCCGAGCTCAATGACGACCTCGCCTGGCCGGACGTCCTCGCCGTCGCCTCACTCGCCGGCATCGGCTTCACCGTCTCCCTCCTCATCGGCGAACTCGCCTTCGCCGGCGACGCGGCGCTGACCGACGAGGTCAAGGCCGCGGTCCTGATGGGCTCGCTGATCGCCGCCGTACTGTCCGGGATTCTGCTCAAGCTGCGGGTGCGCAAGTACCGGGCGCTGTGCGAGGACGAGGAGCGCGACGAGGACCAGGACGGCATCCCCGACATCTACGAGCAGGACAATCCCGAGTACCACCTGCGGATGGCGGCGATCTACGAGGAGAAGGCAGCGGAGCACCGTCGCAAGGCAGAGCTGGCGGGGGCGTCGCGCGACGGAGTCGACAGTCCTGCGTGATCTGACTCGCCTGGGCCGCCTCGGAGCCCTGCCCGAGCCCTGCCCGATTGGCCGCGCGTCCCGAATGCGTATCAGCGGACGAAGCAACGACCAACGTTCGCCTCCCGGCGGCACGTGCGAAGCGGGCAGCCCCACAAGACCCCTGGCGGGGCACAATGCTCGGCAGTCCGGCATGATCTGACATCGGATCCGTAGATGATGGAGAGGGAGTCAGCGATGAGCGACCCCGGCAACAGCGCGGCGAACGCCGTCGGCGCCGACCGCAGTCTCGGCCAGTTGGTCGCCTCGGCGACCGCCGAGATGTCCGCGCTTGTGCACGACGAGATCGCCCTGGCCAAGGCGGAACTGCGACAGGACGTCAGGCGTGGCGCGATCGGCGGAGCGGCCATCAGCGTCGCGGGAGTGTTCGCGCTCTTCTCGCTGCCGGTGCTGAGCTTTGCCGCGGCGTACGGGATCCACAATCTGGGTCTTGGCCTCGCCTGGTCGTTCCTGATCGTGGGCGGGGCGTTCCTGGTGCTGGCGGCGCTGGCGGCGCTGCTCGCCGTGACCAAGTTCAAGAAGGTCAAGCCGCCGGAGAAGTCCATCGCTTCGGCCAAGCAGACGGCGGCCGTACTGCAGAGCGTCAAGCCGCACCCCCGGGCGGCGCAGAACAAGGTCTCCGTCTGAGCCAGCGCCCGGCGGGTCCGAGGAGTCGGTGAGCACCGGCGGCGTCGGCGGCCGGGGCCGGGCTTGTTCCGTATCCGGGCCGCCCTGGCAAACGCCGGGTGTCCAGGTGTGGCACGCTCGTCTGCATGACGGCCCCTGATACCAACCCCGGCGGCTTCGGCAGCACTGGCAGCCCCGTACGCATCGAAGGTCCCTGGACCCACCGCGACGTGGCGGCCAACGGTGCGCGCTTCCACATCGCCGAGATGGGCGACGGGCCGCTGGTGCTGCTGCTCCACGGCTTTCCGCAGTTCTGGTGGACGTGGCGGCATCAGCTGACCGCGCTCGCCGACGCGGGGTTCCGGGCGGTGGCGATGGATCTGCGGGGCGTGGGCGGCAGCGACCGTACGCCGCGGGGCTACGACCCCGCGAACCTCGCGCTCGACATCACGGGCGTGGTGCGCTCGCTGGGCGAGCCGGACGCGGCGCTGGTCGGGCATGACCTGGGTGGGTATCTGGCGTGGACCGCGGCGGTGATGCGGCCGAAGCTGGTGCGCCGGCTCGCGGTCTCCTCGATGCCGCATCCGCGGCGGTGGCGCTCGGCGATGCTCTCCGACTTCTCACAGAGCCGCGCGGGTTCGTATATCTGGGGCTTCCAGCGGCCGTGGCTTCCGGAGCGTCAGCTCGTCGCGGACGACGCGGCCTTGGTGGGCAAGCTGATCCAGGACTGGTCCGGGCCGCAGCTGCCGGACGAGGGTGCGGTCGGGGTCTACCGGCGGGCGATGAGCATCCCGTCGACGGCGCACTGCTCGATCGAGCCGTACCGGTGGATGGTGCGGTCGATGGCTCGGCCGGACGGTATCCAGTTCAACCGCCGGATGAAGCGTCCGGTGCGGGTGCCGACGCTGCATCTGCACGGCTCCTTGGACCCGGCGATGCGGACGCGCAGCGCGGCGGGGTCGGGCGAGTACGTGGAAGCGCCGTACCGCTGGCGGCTGTTCGACGGCCTGGGCCACTTCCCCCATGAGGAGGATCCGGTGGCGTTCTCGACGGAACTCATCAACTGGCTGAAGGACCCGGAGCCGGACCGGTAGACCCGAACCCTGGGCTCGAACGGCGGACCCCAACGCCCGGCCCGGCAGGTGGCCCGAACGCCCGGCTCGAACGCTGGACCCGCCGATGGGCCCGCCGTTGGGCCCCGACCGGGACATCCCATAAACCCAATGGAACGCTTGTACTACGCACAGCCAAATGCCTGGCGCATAGGCCAATTGGCCGCCCCTGACGCGGTTACCGACCATGGCGCACGGGCACACGTCGATACATGGGCTGGACGCACGACTACGGTGACGCAGCACGCAACCGCCGCTCGGCCGCTGGGCCGATCACCCACGAGAGGGGTGGCTCTCAAGGTGCGGGCCATGAGCATCCGGGGCAGGGGATCGGCATTCCCCACATCCTGAGGCGCCGGGCCCGCTGGGTCTCGGCGCGATTGCGGCATACCCGCGGCTGACGCCCGGTTCCGCCTCCACGCCGCCGCTGCACAACGCCGCTACAGCGCACATCCCTGACTGTCGACCTGCTGGTTGGCGGTCAGGCCGCGTGTGATGTCGTCGCGGATCTCGTCGGCCGTCAGGGCGTAACCGGTGTCCGCGTCGTCCAGTGACCTGGCGAAGATGACGCCGTACACCCTGCCGTCCGGTGTGAGCAGCGGGCCGCCGGAGTTGCCCTGACGGACCGTCGTGAAGAGCGAGTAGACATCGCGGCGCACGGTGCCGCGGCGGTAGATGTCGGGGCCGTTGGCATTGATCCGGCCGCGGACACGGGCCGAGCGGACGTCGTACGAGCCGTTCTCCGGGAAGCCCGCGACGATCGCGCTGTTGCCGCTGCGCGCGTCCGTCTCGCTGAACCTGAGCGGCTGCGCCCTGAGGTCGGGGACGTCCAGTACGGCAATGTCGCGCTGCCAGTCGTAGAGGACGACCTTCGCGTCGTACAGCTTGCCCTCGCCGCCGATCTGCACGGTCGGCTCGTTGACGCCGCCGACGACATGGGCGTTGGTCATCACCCGGCGGTCGGAGAAGACAAAGCCGCTGCCTTCGAGGACCTTGCCGCAGCTCGGAGCCGTACCGACGACCTTGACGATGGACCGCTGGGCGCGGGCGGCGACCGGGCTGCCGGCGAGCGCCGGGTCCGGGGCCTGGACCTCGGTGATGGGCTCGTTGGCGAACGGGCTGAAGACCTGCGGGAAGCCGTTCTGCGCGAGGACGGAGGAGAAGTCCGTGAACCAGGTGTTGGCCTGACTGGGCATCACCCTGGAGACGCCGAGCAGCACCTTGGAGTTACGGACCTCCTTGCCGAGCGTGGGCAGGGACGTGCCGGCCAGCGCGGAGCCGATCAGCCAGGCGACCAGCAGCATCGCGACCACATTGACCAGCGCGCCACCGGTCGCGTCCAGCGCGCGGGCGGGCGACCACGTGATGAACCGGCGCAGTCTGTTGCCGAGGTGGGTGGTGAAGGCCTGGCCTATCGAGGCACAGACGATCACGACCACCACGGCGACGATCGCGGCCGTCGTCGACACATCGGAATCGTTGGTCAGCTGGCCCCAGATGACGGGGAGCAGATAGACCGCGACGAGGCCGCCGCCGAGGAAACCGATCACCGACAGGATGCCGACGACAAAACCCTGGCGATAGCCGACGATCGCGAACCACACGGCGGCGACCAGCAACAGGATGTCCAGCACGTTCACCGTCAATAGCCTCGCAGTCGTTCGTCGCTCCGTCCGGCTGGAGCGGCTGAGGGTCACACTTTCATGAGCGCCAGTCCAAGGGGACCTGCTTGGCGCGGTCCCATGGTCTCTCCCATCCGGCGAAATGCAGGATCCGGTCGATGACACCGGCGGTGAAACCCCAGACCAGAGCCCCTTCGACCATAAACGCCGGCCCGCTGTGACCGCTCGGGTGCACGGCCGTCGCGCGGTTGGACGGGTCCGTGAGATCCGCCACGGGCACCGTGAAGACCCTCGCGGTCTCCGCGGGATCGACAGCTCCGACAGGACTCGGGATGCGCCACCAACCCAATACGGGCGTGACGACGAAACTGCTCACCGGGATGTAGAGCCTGGGCAGGACGCCGAAGATCTGGACACCGGCCGGGTCGAGGCCGGTCTCCTCCTCGGCCTCGCGGAGCGCGGCGCGCAGCGGGCCCGTGGTGGCCGGGTCGCCGTCCTCCGGGTCGAGGGCGCCGCCCGGGAAGGAGGGCTGCCCCGGGTGCGAGCGGAGGCTGCCCGCGCGCTCCATGAGGAGCAGCTCGGGGCCGTTGGAGCCCTCGCCCAGGAGGATCAGGACGGCGGACTGCCTGCCCCGGCCACTCTCGGGCGGGAGAAAGCGGCTGAGCTGTTCCGGCTCGACGGTGCGGGCGGCGCGCACGACGGGGTCGAGCCATTCGGGCAGACCTTCGGTCGTGACGGCGACATCGCCGTCGTATCGCCCGTCGTAGCTCTTCTCGTACGTCTTGCCGGACTTCTCGTCGTAGGTCTTTCCGTACGTCTCGTTCTGCGTCTTGTCCTGCGTCTTGTCCTGCGTCTTGTCGTACGTCTCTTCTCCCGCGCGCGTCATCGGCATCCCCTCGTGCACAACGCCTCGGGGCGCGTGGATCGTTCCGTGAGTCGTCCGGCGTGCGGCTCGGGCCGTGGCGTCACCCGGCTGCCCCCAGGGGCGGCGCGGACTTGCCCGGGTAGTCCGGGGGCGGGCTCAGCCGCTGGCCCGGCTGGCCACCCAGCTCGTACTTGAGAAGCTTCTTCGCCTTCTCGGGGTCCGTCTCGCCCTCCCCGTACGACGGGCAGAGGTGCGCGATGGGACAGGCGCCGCAGGCCGGCTTGCGGGCGTGGCAGATACGGCGGCCGTGGAAGATGATCCGGTGCGAGAGCATCGTCCACTCGGACTTCGGGAAGATCGCGGCGATTTCCGCCTCGACCTTCTCCGGGTCCTCCTGCTCGGTCCACTTCCAGCGGCGCACCAGGCGGCCGAAGTGTGTGTCGACAGTGAGACCCGGTACACCGAACGCATTGCCCAGGACCACATTTGCCGTCTTGCGTCCGACACCGGGCAGCGTCACCAGATCCTTCAGCCGGCCCGGAACCTCGCCGCCGAAGTTGTCCCGGAGGGCGGCGGACAGGCCGATGAGAGCTTTCGCCTTGGCCCGGAAGAAGCCCGTCGGGCGGATGCTCTCCTCCAGCTCCTCGGGCACGGCGGCGGCCATGTCCTCGGGCGTGGGGTACTTCGCGAAGAGTGCGGGCGTGGTCTGGTTCACCCTCAGGTCGGTCGTCTGGGCGGACAGGACCGTGGCGACGAGCAGCTGAAAGGGATTGACGAAGTCCAGCTCCGGGTGGGCGTACGGATAGACCTCGGCGAGCTCCCGGTTGATCCGGCGTGCGCGACGGACCATCCCCAATCTTGATTCCGGTTTGGGCGTTTTGTTCGGTTTCTCAGGGCTGGGCGAGGACTGTTCGCCCACAGCGGAATTCTGCTTTCCGGACACTCTTCCAGCCCCCTTGGCCTGCACTCTCACCGGCGAATTGGACACCCGGCCAGCCTAAGGGGCCCCACTGACATCCGCCGCGGTCACCAGCAATCAGGACCCAATCGGGCCCCCGCCGCACGAACAGGCACTGCAGTGCGTCAAACTTGTTGTGATTGATCGCACGAATATTTACTTGCCGGGGGTCCGGGGGTTGCCTCCGGACTAGCACCGCGCGGTCCGGCATCATGGGGCCACGGTCCCTGAGCAGGTCGACAAGGAGAGAACTCGTGGACGACGTTCTGCGGCGCGCCCCGCTCTTCGCGGCGCTCGATGACGAGCAGGCCGCGGAGCTCCGCGCCTCGATGAGTGAAGTGACGCTCGCCCGTAGCGATGCGCTCTTCCACGAGGGCGACCCCGGCGACCGCCTCTACGTGGTCACCGAAGGCAAGGTCAAGCTCCACCGCACGTCCCCCGATGGCCGCGAGAACATGCTCGCCGTCCTCGGCCCGGGCGAGCTGATCGGTGAGCTGTCCCTCTTCGACCCGGGTCCGCGTACCGCGACCGCCACCGCGCTGACCGAGGTCAAGCTCCTCGGCCTGGGCCACGGCGATCTGCAGCCCTGGCTGAACGTCAGGCCCGAGGTGGCCACGGCTCTGCTGCGCGCCGTCGCCCGCCGACTGCGCAAGACCAACGACCAGATGTCCGACCTGGTCTTCTCCGACGTCCCGGGCCGCGTGGCCCGCGCGCTCCTCGACCTGTCGCGCCGCTTCGGTGTGCAGTCGGAAGAGGGCATCCACGTCGTGCACGATCTGACGCAGGAAGAGCTGGCCCAGCTGGTCGGCGCCTCCCGCGAGACCGTGAACAAGGCGCTCGCGGACTTCGCGCAGCGCGGCTGGCTGCGGCTGGAGGCGCGTGCGGTGATCCTGCTGGACGTCGAGCGCCTCGCGAAGCGCTCGCGCTAGTCACTGAACACGCGCCGGTCACCAGGCACGCGCTGGTCACCAGACATACGGCAAGGGCCGCCCCGGTCGACTCCGGGGCGGCCCTTCTCGTACCTGCGCTCGTACGTACGTGAGATGTCAGTTCTTGGTGCCGTCCACGATCAGCGGGTTCCCCGAGCCGCCACCGCACGGCACGGCGTACACCGGGTGCTTCGCGGCCGCCTCCTTGAACGCCTCGATGCACTGGTTCGTCAGGACCTTGTCGCTGAGCGAGTCGTTCAGGATCTTGTTGGCCTTGGCGATGCCCTCGGCCTCGATCCTGCGCCGCTCGGCGTCCGCCTTCGCCGTGCGCGCCGCCTCGGTCGCCCGCTCGGTGGCCTGCTGCTGCTGGATCTTGCGGTCGATCTGGTCCTGCAGCCGGTCGGACGGCTTCACATTGCGCAGGTTGACGGTGGTGACGTCGATACCGCGCGGGGCGAGGCGCTCCTTGATCAGATCGCCGATCTCGCTGTTGATCTTCTCGCGGGCTGAGGTGTAACCCTCCTCGCTGGTGTGGCGGGCGAAGACATTGCGAATGATCTCCCGGCTGTCCGGGAAGACCAGCCGCTGCTGGATGGCGCCCTCGCTGCCGGCGAGCTTGTAGAGCTCGATGGCCTTGGCCGGGGTCACCGCCCACTTCACGGTGATCTCCACGTACATCACACCGCCCTGGGAGGAGCGCACCTCGACCACGTCCTTGTCGGAGAGGTTGAGGTCCACCGGGCGGGTGGAGAACGTGGTGACGTCGGTGAACGGCGACGTGAAGTTCATCCCCGGGGTCATGGGCGTGCCGACCCTGCCGAAGGTGACCGGGACGCCGACCTCGTAGGCGCTGACGATGTGCACGCAGCTGGAGACGCCGGCGAACAGGCCGGCTATCAGCGCGCCGAGGGCAGCCAGCTTGAGGCCGCGGCGCTCGCCGCCACGGGCGACGAAATACATCACGGCCGCGGCGATGGTGAGCACGATGAACAGGACAAACACGGTGGTCCCCCCAGGGACGGGGCCCGGCAGCGCAGGCCCCGGAAGTAGCGGATGCCAGAAGTAAGCGGAGCGTAAAGCATGGGTCAATTCATCGAGCGTGAGGGGTCGCTCGGGCTGCTCTAGTCCTGCTCTCCTAGCCCCGTCCTCCTGGCCCCGTCCTCCTAGCCCTGTTCGATCAGGCCGTGCTCGCGCAGATACTCCAGCTGTGCCCGCACCGACAGCTCGGCGGCCGGCCAGAGCGACCTGTCCACGTCCGCGTAGACATGCGCGACCACCTCGGCCGCGGTGAGGTGGCCGTTCTCGACGGCCGTCTCCACCTGGGCGAGGCGATGCGCGCGGTGCGCCAGATAGAACTCGACCGCGCCCTGGGCGTCGTCGAGTACGGGGCCGTGGCCCGGCAGCACCGTATGCACGCCGTCGTCGACCGTGAGTGAGCGCAGCCGGCGGAGGGAGTCGAGGTAGTCGCCAAGCCTCCCGTCCGGGTGCGCGACAAGAGTCGTGCCGCGCCCGAGGACCGTGTCACCGGTCAGCACCGCCCGGTCCGCGGGGAGGTGGAAGCAGAGCGAGTCGGAGGTGTGGCCGGGCGTGGGGACGACCCGCATCTCGAGCCCGCCGGTGGTGATCACGTCCCCGGCGGCGAGCCCTTCGCCACCGAGCCGCAGCGCCGGGTCGAGGGCGCGGACGTGCGTACGCGTCAACTCGGCGAAGCGCGCGGCGCCCTCGGCGTGGTCGGGATGGCCGTGGGTGAGGAGCGTCAGGGCGACCCGCTTGCCCGCTTTCTCGGCGGTGGCGATGACGGCCTGGAGGTGTATGTCGTCGAGGGGCCCGGGGTCGATGACGACGGCGAGTTCGGAGTCGGGCTCGGAGACGATCCAGGTGTTGGTGCCGTCCAGTGTCATCGCGGAGGCGTTGGGCGCGAGGACATTGACGGCACGGACGGTGGCGGGACCGGAGAGCACACCACCACGGGGCTGCCCGGGCAGCGAAGCGGCGTCGGTCATCGGGCACCTCCGGAGTGGCTGGCGGTTACGGCGAGCGGCTCCGCGGCGGGGCGGTGCGAAGCGGGGCGGGGCGGTGCGTGGCGGTGCGAAGCGGGGCGGCGCGGTGCGTGGCACTGCGAAGCGGGGCGGCGCGGTGCGTGGCACTGCGAA